>JBBIOE010000047.1:0-39387 GCA_037443525.1 Archangiaceae bacterium
GGCGGCGGCGCGACGGGCGGCGGCACCGGCGGCGGCGCGACCGGAGGCGGCACCGGCGGCGGCGCGGGCTGCAACTCCACCAACTGCGCCACCGGCTGCTGCACCTCGTCGGGCGCGTGCATCACCAACACCACCACCGGCCGCTGCGGCAAGGACGGCGCGAACTGCGCCGCCTGCACCTCGGGCAACACCTGCGAGACCGGCGTCTGCACGCCGTGCGCGGGCTGCGTCGATCTCTCGACGGGCAAGTGCCAGCTGGGCACCGCGGCCACGGCCTGCGGCAAGAACGGCGGCTTCTGCCGCACCTGCGACACCGCGGCGGGCGAGACCTGTGGCCAGAACGGCTGCCAGGGCGGGAACACCTGCGCCACCAGCTGCGCGGGCTGCTGCGACGCCAACACCTGCGTCCTTCAGTCCAGCTGGACCACCGCGCAGTGCGGCGGCGCGGTCCCCGGCGCGGCGTGCATCGGCTGTGTCGGCGCGCAGACCTGCGACGCGGTGGACGCGGGCACCTGCGTGGGCAACGCCGCCACCGGCGGCGGCTTTGGCGGCGGCTTCGGCGGTGGGCTGGGTGGCGGCCTGGGCGGTGGCTTCGGCGGCGGTCTCGGCGGCACCTGCGACCTCACCTCCTGCCCCACCGGTTGCTGCGACACGCTGCTCGGCATTCCGCTGGGCTGCGTGATTCCGGGCGACCCCTGCATGGGCGGCATCTTCCTGCCCACCACCTGCGACGGGGCCAGCCACACCTGCAAGTGAGGCCCTGAAGGCGCCTCGCCTTTCGGCGGCACGCGGGCGGTGAGACCTGAGCGATTCAGGCGTCACCGCCCGACGTGTTTCTGGGGCTGAGCAGCGGGCTTTGGCAGACTCCCTCAGGCGATGGCGGCGCGGGTCGATCCGACGGTGAGGGTGTTGCGCGAGCTCGGGCTCCTGGTGGGCGCGGGCAAGGCGCCCAAGGGGCTCCTCGCGCTGGTGCACGCGGGGCGGGTGGTGGGCGGGCTCTCCATCTCGCTTCGGGCCACGCCCGACGAGGTGTTCGGCTCGCTGGTCCAGGCGCTGGGGGGCGCCGCGACCCGGCTCAGGCTCCTCGACGTGCGCACCGGTCAGCCGCCGGTGCTCGAGGTGCAGTGGGGCGAACTGCGCGAGAAGTGGGAGGTGGAGGACGTCGCCGGGCTCGTCCACAACCTGAACGATCTGTTCCGCGACGAGCGGGACGTGAGGCTCGGGCTGGTGCTCGGCGAGTGGGAGGACATGCTCGAGGTCCTCTGCGTGCCGAAGGCGCTCGCGCCGAAGCTGTTCGCCTCGCGCCTTCTGGACGGCGCCCGGAACGCTTCGGCGGTGCGGCGATTGCTCGAGCCGCGCGACGCGCCCGAGTGGTGATGATCAGAAGCGCGGCGCGTGGGGGCTCAGCTCGCCCTGAGCTGCGCCTTCACCGTGAACGCCGGCTGCGCGGCGATGGCCTTCTTCACGCTGCACTGCTCGGCCACCTTCACCACCGCGTCGAGGTACTTCTCGGGGAAGCTCGGCGGGAGCTCGAGCTGAATCTCCACCGCGCTGAGGGTGCCGTCGGGGCCGTAGCTCGGGTGCTGGGTGAGCACGATGCCCTCGGTGGGAATGCCGCGCTTGGCGCAGAAGCCCTGCACGAAGATGCCGGCGCAGGTGCCGAGCGCCGCCAGGAACAGCTGGAACGGAGAGGGGGCGGTGTCCTCGCCGCCGTTGTCCACCGGCTGATCGGTGTGCACGACGTGCCGGCCGACCTGCGCGTCGACGCGCCGCTGTCCGGGAATGGTGATGACGATGTCGGTCGGGCTGGCCATGGCGCTCCTCGTTCCTCTCTCCAGAGCCACGCCCGGCCCCGAACGGTTCAGCGCACCAGGCTCTTCGGGAAGGCGAGGGTGAGGTCCTTGATGGGCAGGGTGTCGGAGCCGGAGTCGAGGTGCAGGGTGACGCCCACCGTGGACAGCTCGTAGGCCGTGCTGTCGCCCGGCGCGTGCAGCAGGAGCTTCACCTTCCCCGACACTGGCGAGTAGGCGTTGAAGACCTGCGGTGCGGCGGTGCCGGCGCAGGTGCCCTCGGTGAGCTGATCGCCGTTCCTGGCGTTGAGCGAGTAGGTGGTGACCCCGCCCTGGAACTCGTAGGTCACCGTGGCCGGGGTGGAGGGCGGGTTCGGCTCGGGGGTGGTGAAGACGAGCGCGGTGCGGTCCCCGGGCCCGGCGCTCACCAGCCAGAGGGCGCCGTTCTTCTTGCACGCCTCCTTGGGAGAGAGGCCGGACTCGAAGCCCGAGGCCAGGGGCTCCCGGTAGCAGCTCGAGGCGAGCAAGATCGCCAGCGCCGCCGCCCACGCAGACCGGCTCACGCCTTCTTGCTCTGGCCGCAGGCGCATTGCTTGCCGAGCTCGCCCCGGAGGAAGGAGCCGAGGCGGTTCGCCACTTCCTCGGGCATCGCCCTGGCCAGCGCCTCGCGGCAGACCGAGGGCGTCTTCTGGTAGGTGGCGAGGAAGTCTTCGCAGGGTTGGCAGTCGGAGAAGTGCGCCTCCAGCCGGTGCCGCTCGTCGGACGGCAGCTCTCCCTCGACGTATGCGAGCAACAGGTCGATGGAGTCGCGGCAGGTCGTCATGGGGGGAGCGTTCCGCCGCTCTCAGTGTACGCCGGGGGTGACGATTGCAACACAGACTCCGCCAATTCTGCGGACTGAACGGGCGTTCGGGAGTTCGTGACGAACGGGCGGGTTGCCCGGGTGCGTCACGGTTCGCGCTCCTGAAAAAATCGATCGATGGCGGCGCGCAAGGACAGGCGGGCCCGGTGGAGGCGGCTCTTGATGGCCCCCACGGAGTCGCCGGTGAGCTGGGCGATTTCCTCGTAGGAGAGGCCCTCCAGGTCGCGGAGCAGGAAGACCTCGCGGTAGCCGTCGGGCAGGGCGGCGGTGGCCTGGTCGATGGCCTGACGCAGCTCGGCGTCGAGGGTGCGCCCCTCGGCGTTGGGCGTCCAGTCGGCCACCGAGTCGATGAGGCTGCCGCGCTCGTTGAACTCCGGCGCGTCGGGGTGGGCCTCCACGGCCTGGGCGAGGCGGCGGCGGCGCAGGCGCATCAGGGCGAAGTTGGCGGCGATGCGGCTCACCCAGGCGCCGAAGGGCGAGTCGCCGCGGAAGGTGGACAGGCTCTGCCAGGCGGAGAGGAAGGACTCCTGCACCACCTCCTCGGCTTCGCCGTCGGCGTTCAAGATGCGCGAGGCGAGGCCGTAGATGCGGTCCTGGTTCTTCGCCACCAGCTTCTCGAAGGCCGGCACGTCACCCGAGCGGGCCTTCGCCACCAGCTCGTTGTCTTCGTCGGCCAACACGCGCGGCACCGTCCCCTCTTCGGTGGGAGAGGTCAAGCGCGCTGCAATCGGCCGGCCGCCGAGGCGCGCACGTACGTCCGAACCGTTCAGCCCTTCGAGACATCGGGGTGGCCCTTCACCCAGAAGCGCAAGGCCCGCCTGGCCCACGAGCCCGCGTAATCGACGCCCACGCGCGGACCTTGCGCGATGGCTGAGCCAGGGACGGGCTCGCCGCGCGCCAGGTACAGCGGCGCCCGGTCGAGCGGCGCGGCGTCGTGAGCTTTGGTGATGCCCAGCGCCCGGGTGAGCCGGCCGGGGCCCGAGGTGCGCGCGCCCGGCGCGAGGCCCGCGAGCGGCTCCAGGGCGCGCAGCAGCACCGCCGCGCCGTGGCCCGTCACCACGTTCACGCAGTGGTGCATGCCGTAGACGAGGAAGACGTAGGCGTGGCCGGGCGGGCCGAACATCACCTCGGTGCGCGGGGTGCGGCCCTTGGAGGAGTGGCAGGCGAGGTCGTGCGGGCCCAGGTAGGCTTCGGTCTCCACGATGCGGCCCACGCGCGCGACGCCGTCGCTCTCCAAGACCAGCAACTGCCCGAGCAGCGCCTTCGCCACCACGTCGGCGGCGCGGTCGGAGAAGCGCTTCGGCAGGGGCGTCAGGGCGAGGCTGATCCGCACGGCCCGAGCGGACCTCGAAACGGGGTGCAACGCAAAGCCCGACAAGCGGGCAGCTCGTGCTACACGGGCGGAGAGGAACGTCTCATGAACGTGCACGGCCGGCTCTCGGGAATCCTGCTCCCCCTCTTCTCCCTGCGCTCGAAGCACGACGTGGGCGTCGGCGACTTCGCCGCGCTCGACGGGCTCTTCGCGTGGATGCAGGCGTCGCATCAGCGGCTCTTGATGATGCTGCCTTTGCTCCCCACCGCGCCGGGCGACACCAGCCCCTACTCGACGCGGAGCGCCTTCGGGCTCAACCCGCTCTTCATTCACCTGGGCTGGCTGCCCGAGGGCGCTTTGCTCACCGACCACGAGCGGAAGCTGGTCGACGAGGCGCGCGCCTCGCCCTCCATTCGCTACGAGCTGGTCAACGAGGTGAAGTCGGCGGTGCTGGAGCGGGCCTTCAAGGCCTTCGAGGGTCAGGGCGCCAGCGCGCGCAGCCGCGCCTTCGACGAGTGGTGCCACCAGCAGGCGCACTGGCTGGAGAACTACGCCCTCTACACCGCGCTCTCGGAGTCCAACGGCCGCCGCCCCTGGTGGGAGTGGCCTCAAGCCCTGGCCCAGCGCGAGCCCAAGGCCCTCGACGAGGCGAAGGCGCTGCACAAGCACCGCCTGCGCTACCACCAGTGGCTGCAGTGGGTGGCCGACACCCAGTGGGCGACGGTGCGCACGCAGGCCAAGGCGAAGGGCATCGTCTTGTGCGGCGACGAGCCCTTCATCATCGGGCAGGACTCGGCCGACTGCTGGGCGTGGCCGCAGTTCTTGAGGCGCGACGCCCGGCTCGGCGTGCCGCCCGACGACTTCTCCGCCGACGGGCAGGACTGGGGCTTGCCCTGGTTCGACTTCGACGCCCTGGAGTCGAGCGGCGACGCCTGGCTCCGCGCCCGCGCCCGCCACGCCGCGCAGGCCTACGATGTGCGCCGGGTGGACCACGCCATCGGCTACTTCCGGCAGTACCTGCGCGACGAGACCACGCCCAGAGGCCGCTTCGTCCCCGGCGACGAGCCCAGCCAGGTGCGGCGCGGGGAGCGGAACTTCCGCCTGCTCGCCGACGGCGCGGGCATCGTGGCCGAGGACCTGGGCGTCATTCCCCGCTTCGCCAAGGACACGCTCGCCAGGCTGGGCCTGCCCGGCTACCAGGTGATGCGCTGGAGCCGCGAGGACGGCGTGTACCGCGATCCGCGCCACTACCCCGAGGTGTCGCTGGTCACCACCGGCACCCACGACACCGAGACGATGCGGCAGTGGTGGGAGACGGTGCAGCCCTGGGAGCGCGAGGCGGTGTGCCGGACCTGGCCCGAGCTGTGGCGCTTCAACGAGCCGGTGGCGGCCTTCACCCCCGAGGTGCACGAGGCCCTGGTGCAGGCGGCGCTGAACTCCGCCTCCGCCTGGTGCTGCCTGCCGTGGCAGGACGTCTTCGGCGAGGCGGAGCGCGTCAACACCCCCGGCACCGTGGGCCCGCACAACTGGACGTGGCGCATCGGGACCGAGGTGGAGGAGCTGCTCACCCGTGAGCCGACCCGCCGCGCGAGCGAGTGGCTGTCGAGGCTCACGCGCGAGGGCCGCCGCGCCTGACCTGCTACAAGGGCGCCGTGCGGCGGATTGGACAGCGCGCGACGCTCCTCGCCTCGGCGCTTCTGTGGGGGTGCGCGACGGTCGCGCCGGCGCCTGACGCGCCCATCGTCGACGCCCTCGAGCTTCAAGGCACCGAGCAGCTGCCCCAGAAGGAGCTCAAGCAGAAGATCGTCACCTCCGAGTCCTCGTGGTGGCCGAGCTGGGTGCCCTTCCTCGGCAAGGCCGAGCCCTTCGACGCCACCGCCTGGCAGGCCGACCTGCGGCGCATCACCCGCTTCTACGAGGCCCACGGCTACTACCAGGCGCGCATCCTCGAGGAGCAGGTGACGCCCACGCAGGCGGGGCACGTGAAGCTGTTGGTGCGGCTGCGCGAGGGTCAGCCGGCGCGGCTCACCGAGCTTCAGGTGACGGGCCTGGAGGAGCTGCCTTCGGATCAGCAGGAGCAGGCGCTCTTGGGCATGCCGCTCACCAAGGGCTCCATCTTCCTGGAGGACGACTGGCAGAAGGCGAAGGCGCAGCTGCTCTCGCACCTGCGGCAGCTCGGCTACGCGGAGGCGGTGGTGGCGGGGCAGGCCACCGTCGACGCCGACCAGGCGAGCGTGTCCGCCACGCTCGACGCCAAGCCGGGCAAGCGGTTCCACTTCGGCCAGGTGCTGGTGGCGACGGACCCGGGGGCGCAGGTGCCGCCGTCGCTCATCGTCGACCAGGCGTCGTCGGCGGTGCACAAGGGCGCGTGGTTCAGCGAGTCGGCGCTCTCGGAGGCGCAGTCGCGCGTCTTCCAGATGGGCGTGTTCTCGGCGGTGAAGGTGAACCGCGCCGCGCCGGACACGGCCGCCGGGGTGGTGCCGGTGGTCATCGCGGTGAAGGAGGCGCCGTTTCGCTCCTTGCGCATGGGCGGCGGCATCCAGGGCGACGCCATCCGGCAGGACGTGCACCTGGTGGTCGAGCACATTCACCGCAACATCGGCTTCGCGCGGCTCTTCGACAAGGACGCGCGGCTCGACCGGCTCACCTTGAAGGCCAAGGGCGGCGTGGCCTTCGTGCCCACCATTCTCTCGGTGGCGGCGCGCTCGCCGCAGGCGCAGTGGGGGCCGGTGGGCTCGGCGCTGGCGGAGTACGAGTTGCCCCGGGCCTTCGGCCGGCGGGACCTGTCGGTGCAGGCCTCGGCCACGGTGTCCAAGGCGCTGGAGGCGGCCTACGAGTACGTGGGCGGGGAGATGAAGGTCGGCCTGTTGTGGCGGCCGCGGGTCGACTTCTCGCTGGTGCCCTCGCTCAACTTCGACGTCTACCAGCTCAGCTCGGAGCTGACTCCCGGCACCGCCAGCGCGCCCACCGCGGCCATCGGCTGTCCGACGCGCCCGCGGCTGTGCCTCATCGCCTTCGCCGACGTGGTGGCGGAGTGGGACCGGCGCGACAACCGCCTCGAGCCCCGCGAGGGCTTCTACCTCGCGCTCGACGTGCAGGTGGGCGTCTCTCAGACCCTGCACGTGACGCCCTTCGCCCGGGTGCAGCCGGAGGCGCGCGGCTACTTCAGCTTCGGCGAGAACCAGCGCTTCACCCTCGCCGGGAAGGTGAAGGCCGGCACCCTGCTCGCCCGGGACAACGAGACGCCCATCATCGCGCGCTTCTTCTCCGGCGGCTCGGGCATGCGCGGGTTCAACATTCGCCGCCTCTCGCCGATGGAGGCCACGGCGGTGCTCGACGCGCAGAAGCAGCCCATCCCCTCCGGCGACGCCTTCTACCTGGGCCAGGCCCTGCCCATCGGCGGCTCGGGGCTGTTCGAGACCTCGGTGGAGCTCCGCTGGAACGCGGCGGAGGTGCTCTCGGTGGCGGTCTTCTCCGACGGCGGGCTGGTGTCGTGGCAGCCGCTCTTCACCAGGGGCAGCTCCTTCGACGCCTTCACCCTGGCCGTGGGCTTAGGGCTTCGGCTGCACACGCCGGTCGGGCCGGTGCGCATCGACGTGGCCTACCGCCTGCCCGGCGTGGGCCTGCCGCTCTCGGTGCAGCAGCCCTCGACGCCGGTGGTGGGCGCTCAGGGGCCGCGCGACCTGTACGTGCCCGCGAACGGCGGCTGCTTCTTCAACGCGGGCTACAGCGGGAATCCGCAGTACGCGGGCTCGCCGGAGAACCTGTGCGCCTGGCACCTCTCCATCGGGGAGGCGTTCTGATGGGAAGCGGGCCTCGTCAGCGGCAGGGCATTCGGCACCCTTCGACTCCGCTCAGGGTGAACGGCGGGTCTTCCGTTCACGCTGAGCCCGTCGGGGGGCGGCGATGAGGAAGTGGCTCAAGCGCCTCTCGGTGGCCCTGGCGATTCTGCTCGCCCTCGCGCTCCTCGCGGTGGGCCTCGGCTGGCGGTGGCTCCAGAGCGACGCCGGCGGCGCGTTCGTGAAGGCCAAGGTGCTCGACGCGGCGAGGGACGCGCTGGCGGGGAAGGTCTCGCTCGACGCTCTCTCGTTGAAGGACGGGCGCCTGGTGCTCGACCACCTCAAGCTCTTCACGCCCGAGGGCGAGCTGGTGCTGGAGGTGGACCGGGTGGAGGCCCAGGTGGACCTCTGGGCGCTCACCCGGAACGACGTCCGCGTCCGGGCGCTCACCGTCACCACGCCGGCGCTGCACCTGGTCGAGGACGAGCGCGGGCTGAACCTCTCGCGGGCCCTGGCCGCGCGGAGGCCCTCGCCCGCGGCCCCCGGCGCCGCGCCCGGGAAGGCGAGCCCCCTCACCCTCACGCTCGAGCGCTTCCAGCTCAAAGGCGGCTCGGTGGACTTCCAGGGCGAGGGTCAGCCGATGGCGCTGGTCGGGCTCGAGCTCGCCGGCGACGCCGCGGTGCACACCCTGCCCTTGCGCGTCGAGGCGAGGCTCGCCGGAAACGCCTCTGCGCGCGCGCCGCTGGTGGCGCCGCTCACCCTCTCCGTCACCGCCACCAGCCCCTCGGCCGACGCGGTGAGCGCCCAGCTCGCCCTCGCGCTCGGCGAGACGACGGTCAAGGCGACGGCGGCCTGGCCCGCGCTCGAGGTGTCGGGGCTCGAGGTGCACGTCTCGCCCGAGGTGGCCCAGGCCTTCGCGCCCGGCTGGCCGGTGAAGCTGCCCGTCGAGGTGAGCGGCGCGGCGTCGACGAAGAAGGGCGCGCTGGTGGCCCAAGCCGGCTCGGCCACGGTGAGCGTGGACGGCGCGTGGGACCTCGCCGCCAAGACGGTGGACGCGCTCCGCGTGGAGGTGAAGGACGTCGACCTCTCCCAGCTCCTCGAGGGAGGCCGCCCGTCGCGCCTGTCGGGCACGCTGAAGGGGAGCTTCTCCGACCTGGAGGTGGCGACGCTCACCGGCGCGCTCTGGGCCCACGGCGCCTGGCTCACCCGCGAGGGCCAGCGCCTCGCCGTGGTCGACGCCGAGCTCTCGGCGGAGAAGGGCGCGCTCTCGGTGAAGGGCCTCGTGGCCAAGGTGCCGGGCGTCTCGCTCACCGCCGCCGGGCACGCCACCCTGAGCACGCTGGGCCTCAAGGGCCGCCTGGTGGCGGAGGACCTGGCCAAGACCGCCGCCGCCCTCGAGACCTTCACCGGCACCACGGTGCCCCGACTCGCGGGGCACGGCGCGCTCGACGTCACCATCACCGGGCCGCTCTCCCACCCCGGCATCGAGGGCGCGGGCCGCTTCGAGACGCTCGCCGGGCCCTCCTTCTCGGTCGAGCGGCTGGACTTGGACGGCCGCCTCCCCGACGTGCGCCGCCCCTTCAACGCCGACGCTCACCTTCAGGCGAAGCGGCTGGTGGTGGGCGACACGGTGCTCGACGAGGTGACGGCGAAGGTGGAGACCCAGGGGCGCGCGCTCGACGCCCAGCTCTCGATGAAGGGTCTGGGCAACCTGGAGCTCGCGCTCACCGGCCTCCTCGACGCCGACGTCCTGGGGCTCGAGCTCTCGGCGCTGTCGCTGCGCTCGCCCGAGGGGGAGTGGGCGCTGGAGGGGAAGAGCCGCGTCGCCTGGCCGCCGGGCCGCCTCACGGTGAGCCCGACGGTCTTGAGGAACGGCCCCCAGCGCCTGAGCGGGGAGGCGAAGCGCAGTGGGCAGAAGCTCCTGGCGCACCTGGGGCTCGAGGGGGTGAGGCTCTCCGCGCTGCCTCGGGTGGTGGCGCCGCCCTCGCTCGGCCTCGGCGGCACGGTCTCGGCCACCGTGGACGTCGACGGGAAGCTGCCCACGCCGGCGGTGACGGCGAAGGGGACCTGGCGCGAGGGCAGCGTGCGCGGCGTGGCCGGCCTGGACGTGGACTTCGACGGCTCGTACCGGACCGGCACGGCGACGGGGCGGCTCGCGGTGAGCACGGCGTTCGGAAAGGCCGAGGGCGACTTCGAGCTGCCCGTCGACGCGCTGGTGGCGGGCAAGGACGCCGACCTGCGCCTGCACCTCGCGGGCGCCGGCATCGACGCCAGGCAGGTGGCCGCGCTCGCGCGCGTCGAGGCGCCGGTGGACGGCCTGTTCTCGGTGGGGCTCGACGTCACCGGCAGAACGTCCTCCCCGCGGGTGAAGGCCACCGTCGACGCGCCGGAGCTGTCGGTCGCCGCCGGGCTCCCCGAGGGGAAGACGCTCGCGCTGGCCAAGGCGCACCTGGGCGTCAGCACCTCGGGAGAGGGCACGCTCGACGCCGACGCCTCCGCCGAGGCGCTGGGCGGCTCGCTGTCGGTGGAGTTGATGACGCCGCTCACCATCGCCGGCCTGCGCGCGAAGCCGCCCTCGAGGCAAGAGCTGGAGGCGCTCCCGGTGACGGCGCGCGTGCGCGGCCAGGGACTCCGGGTGGCGGCCCTGCGCGAGCTGGGGCTCCTCGACGACGACGAGCTCTCAGGCCTCCTCTCGGTGGACGCGGCGCTCTCCGGCTCCTACCGCGAGCCCAAGGCCGACCTGTCGCTCGCGCTCGACGACGCCACCGTCCCGCCGCTGTCGCGCGTGGCCGGGCGCCTGCGACTGAAGGCCGACGAGGCGGTGGAGCTCTCGGTCGAGTCCACCCACGAAGGGAGGCCCCTGGTGAAGGTCGACGCCCGCCTGGGCGCGGCGCTGTCGGCGCTCAGGACGCCCGACGCGCTGGGCGACCGCCCCCTGGTGGTGCGTGGCACGCTCTTCCCCTTCGAGCTCGAGGCCCTGCAGCCGGAGCACGAGGCCGAGGCCGGCACCTCTGGCGTGGCCACCGCGTCCCTGGAGCTCGACGGCACGCCGAACCACCCCACGCTCAAGGTGGGCGGCTCGGTGCAGAAGCTCGCCTTCTCCCGGCTCGGCCTCGGCTCGGCGCGGCTGGTGGTGAAGACGGAAGGGAACGCGCAGGCGGTCTCCCTGGCCATCGGCGGCGAGGGCCGCGACGACCTGAAGGTCAAGGGCACGGTGGGGCTCGACCTCTCGCTGCCGGCGCTGCGGAAGGGCCTCGAGGTCGCCGACGCGCCGCTCGACTTCTCGGTGCAGTCGCGGCAGCTCGACCTGGCCTTCCTCTCCGGCCTGTCGCGGACCCTGCGGGTGGTGGGCGGCCGCCTCGACGTCGACGGCACGGTGAAGGGCACGGTGGGCTCGCCGGACCCGCGCGGCCACTTGGGGTGGACCCAGGGGCGGCTCTCGGTGCTGGGCTACGGCGAGTACAAGGACCTCGAGCTGGTGGCCGACGCGAGCAACGACGTCATCGACGTGCAGAAGCTCGACCTGCGGGCGGGCGCCGGCAGCGCGCACCTGGTGGCGAAGGCGGTGCGGCAGGGAAGGGACCTCTTCCACCTCACCTTCAGCGGCGGAAGCGAGCGCTTCCCGGCCATCAACGACGATCAGCTGGTGGCCATCGTCACCCTCAAGCTCGAGGGCCAGGGCGACGTGACGAAGGACCTGGTGGACATCACCGAGCTCGTCATGCCGCGGGTGGACGTCGAGCTCCCCGACGTGAAGCGAAAGGACCTGCAGGACCTCGAGCGACCCTCGGACGTGGTGGTGCTGCGCGGGGGCCTGTCGGCGGCGAAGCGGCGCCAGCGCGCGGCGGCCGAGGCGAGCCGGGAAGAGCAGGCCCGCGAGAAGGCGACGTCGCGCCTCTACCGCGCGGTGGTGGTGGCGCCGCGCAACATCTGGGTGCGCAGCTCGGACCTGAACCTCGAGCTGGGGCTCTCCGACGGCTTCCGCTGGGAGTACCAGGACTCGTCGCAGCTCTTCGGCGAGGCCACCATCATGCGCGGGCGCCTGGAGGTCATCGGCCGCGAGTTCGAGGTGCAGAAAGGCTCGCAGGTGCGCTTCGCCGGCAAGGCCAAGGAGCCCTACGTCAACGTCAACGCCATCTACTTGAACGAGCGTGACAAGGAAAAGACCAAGGTCACGGTGACCGTGGCGGGCAAGGGCAAGGACGTCTCGTTCAAGGTGTCGTCTGATCCGCCGATGCCGGAGAGCGAGATCTACACGCTGCTCGCCACCGGGCGGCGCCAGCTCCAGCGCAGCTCCGGCGCGTCCATCACCACCGAGCAGGCGGTCTCGGCGCTGGGCGCGGTGGCGGCGGCGCAGGTGAAGGCCATCTTGGCCAAGAAGCTGCCCATCGACGTGCTCAACTTCGAGGCGGCGGAGAACTTCCAGTCGGCGAACGACATCAAGTTCGACGTCGGGAAATATCTGTCCGACTCGCTCTTCCTGGGCTTTTCCTATCAACCCGGCGCGCGGCCCGAGAAGGGCGAGAGCCAATACGCGGGGCGGCTCGAGTATCAGATTTCACGGCAGTGGACGGCCGAGGCCTGGGGCGGCACCGCGCCCGCCGCCGGCGCTGACCTGCTCTGGAGCCGCGACTACTGAGCCGGCGGCTGCGGCGTGAGCTCGGTGCGCACGTCCCACAGCTCGGGGAAGAAGGTGAGGTCGAGCGCGCGACGGAGGAAGTTGACGCCCGAGCTGCCGCCGGTGCCCTGCTTGTGGCCGATGATGCGGTGCACCGTCTTCATGTGACGGAAGCGCCAGAGCTGGAAGCGCTCCTCCACGTCGACCAGCTTCTCCGCCATCTCGTAGGCCTCCCAGTGCTTGTCGGGGTGCTGGTAGACCTCCTTGAAGACGGTCACCACTCCGGGGCTCCTCTGGTAGGGGCCGGTGAAGTCGCGCTCCAGCCGGTCCTTGGGCACGTCGTGGCCGCGCCGCGCGAGGAGCCTCAAGAACTCGTCGTAGAGGCTCGGCTGCTCGAGGCGCTCCTTGAGCCAGCCGTGCACCACGGGGTCGGCGCGGTGAGGCAAGAGCGTGTTCGGGTCTTTGTTGCCGAGCATGAACTCCAGCGCGCGGTACTGGTAGCTCTGGAAGCCCGAGGAGCGGCCGAGCGCCTCGCGGAAGGTGAGGTACTCGGAGGGCGTCATCGTCTCCAGCACCGCCCACTGCTCGAAGAGCATGCGCTGGATGTGAGCGATGCGCGCGAAGCCCTTGAAGCAGCTCTGCAGCTCGTCGGCCTTCACGCAGCGGTAGGCCAGATCGAGCTCGTGCAACATCAGCTTCATCCACAGCTCGCTCGTTTGATGCTGAATGATGAACAGCATCTCGTCGTGCTGCTTCGAGCGCGGGCTCTGCGCGGAGAGCACCTTGTCGAGCTGCAGGTAGCCGCCGTAGGTCTCGTCCTTGGACAGCTCGGTGTGGATGGTCCGTTCGAGCTCGCGGTGGTTCATGGGGGAGCCTTCCTACAGGAAAGCCTGGGCCGAGTGCTGCCCCCCCAGAACGCCGAAGCCCCGCGCTCCCCTTTCTGGGAGAGGCGGGGCTCTTTAGGGCCACCCGGCGTGGGGTGAGGTCTACTTCCGGGACTCGGCGAGCGCCTTGGCGCCGGCGCGGCCGCGGGGCAGCTTGATGTTCTTCACCGAGTGCGGGGCGGCGTCGGCCACCCAGTCGGCCGGGAGGCGGCCGGTCTTCGAGAGGTTGCGATACTTCTGGTAGTGCGCGGCGCAGTAGCCCTTGGAGCGCGCGGGGTTCTTGCAGCCCACGAGGGCGCAGGCGCGCTTCTCACCGCGGGGCCGACGGCCACCGCCGCGCTTGCCACCGCCGACCAGCGCCAGGGCCTTGGGGGGGCGACCGGGGCCGCGCCGCACCACGCCGCCGCCGAAGGCCGCCGCCAGCCGCGAGACGACCGCGGTCTGCGCCTCGAGGTTCGCCAGCGACGCCTGCAGGGGCGCCACCGCGCGCTGCACCTCGTCCCGCACCATGTCTCGCAACATCTTGTCGAAGGACATCAACGAATTCCTTTCCATGTGACGTTTGAACGACGGCGCGCCGGTATATGGAAAGAATACGGCGTTGGCAATACAGTGTTTGTGAAAGTCAACGCGGCTCGAAGCCTGTGTCCTCGCGGCCCTGCGCGTCGACCTGGGCCCAGGCCATGCGCTCGGTGTCGAAGGACTTGGCCAGCTCTCCCGCGGGCGTGACCAGGATGAGGCCGCCCTCGCCGCGCGCGCGCTCGAGCTTCGCGACCGCCCGCCGCGCGGCCTCGGAGGCCGGGACGCCGGCGCCGACCAGGTCCAGCACGTGGCGCGCCAGGGTGACGCGAATGATGGCCTCGCCGAGGCCGGTGCAGGAGGCGGCGCCGAGGGTGTCGTCCGCGTAGGTGCCGCAGCCGATGAGGGGCGAGTCGCCCACGCGCCCGGGGAGCTTGCCCAGGGTGCCGCCGGTGGAGGTGGCGGCGGCCACGTGCCCGTGCCCGTCGAGGGCCACCGCGCCCACGGTGCCGTGGGAGGCGCCAAGCCTGGCCTCCCAGCGGGCGCGGGCGCGCGGGGTGACGAGGCGCTCCGGTGGGACCTCCAAGAGGCCCTGGGCCCGGCCGAAGCGCGCGGCGCCCTCGCCGACCAAGAGCACGTGGGGCGAGCGCTCCATCACCGCGCGGGCCAGCGTCACCGGGTTCTGGAAGGTGCGCACCGCCGCCACCGCCCCGGCCTGGAGGGTGGCGCCGTCCATGATGCTGGCGTCGAGCTCGGCCTCGCCCTCCTCGTTGAGGGTGCTGCCGACGCCGGCGTTGAAGCGCGGATCGTCCTCCAGGACGCGCACCGCCGCCTCCACCGCGTCGAGGGCCGTGCCGCCCCGTGCGAGCACCGCGTGCCCGGCCTTCGCCGCGGCGAGGCAGCCGGCCTTGGCCCCTTCGGAGTCGTCGTCGGCGTGGCGGGCTCCGGCGCCGCCGTGGACGAGGATGCAGGTGGGCATGGCGTCCCTCTTTCCGGCTCAGCGCCGCCGCGCGCGGACCTCGCCCATCATCTCGACGAGCTGCTCGGTGGAGAGGAAGACGCGGGCGGCGGGGAAGATGGTGTCCTCCTCGAGGGAGAGGTGGCGCTCGAAGTGGTCGCCGAGGTCGGTGGCGACGGGGAAGAGGTCGCCGCGCAAGTCCGCGCGGAGCCCGGGCTCCTGCTCCAGCCGCCGGCAGAGGAAGACCAGGCCCTCGACCATCGGCACCTGCTCGAGGTGGTCCTGGCTCATCAAGGTGAGCGCGGCGTCGATGTCGTCGGAGACGCCCTTGAGCCGGGGCAGGAGCACCATGTTCTCGTCGGAGGCGTGCAGCGCCAGGGCCTCGGAGAAGTAGAGGCCGGTGTAGTGGGCGGCCTGCTGCACCTCTTCGCTGCTCATCGGCGCGTCGCCGGAGAGGCGAAGGGCGAGCCCGCAGAAGCGCCGAATGCGGCCGTGGCACTCCATCAGGAGGTCGACCACGTCCGACGGCGGCGGGTGGGAGCCGAGCTGGACCAGCATGCCCAACTGTTTAGCCCGCCAGGGGTGCGCTGCGGGGAATTCAGGTGGAGAGTCCCACCCGGTATGCCGACCGCGCCCTTCGCGCGTCCATCCCTTCGAGAAGGGTCGAGAGGAGCGCACCGGTGGCCGAGGTGGCTCAGGCGATGCAAATCGAGAGAGGCACCGTACGGAGTCACGTCCAGCGAGCGGTGCAGGCCCTGCGCGATGCGGGTGTGTTGCCTTGAACGATTCTCGCCATGAGGGCTGTATGAACTGTGACGGCGCCCGCGCGGCGGCTCCCCGGCCGATGCGGTCGCTGGGCGTGAACCTGCCGTCACTGCTTCTCACCTCGGAGGAATGACCATGCGACTGGTGACGATGGCGTGCGTGCTGGTGGCTGGACTCTCGCTGGCGCAGGGCCGGCCGAGCGGGCCGGGGGGCCCGCCGATGCCGCCCGGAACGCCGCAGCCGCCCCCGCCGGCCGGGCCGCCGATGGGCCCGGGCCGCATGGGCATGGGGCCGGGCATTGGCCTCCACGGGCCGCCGGGCATTCCCCCGCAGGTGGCGCAGAAGCTCGGCGTCGCGCCGGAGACGGTGAAGAAGGTGCGGGACCTGGGCTTCGACGCCAACGAGGCGCTGATTCCGCTCGAGGCCGAGCTGAAGAAGGCGCAGCTCGAGCTGGAGCGCGCCATGGCCCAGGGCACGGTGGAGGAGAGCCAGGTCTTCGCCAGGCTCGACGCCATCGCCAAGGCCGAGCTGGCGGTGCGGAAGAACCGGGTGGGCCTGATGCTCAAGATTCGCAAGCTCCTGGGCCCAGAGGTCTGGGAGAAGCTGCAGGCCGAGATGCCGCCCCCGGAGCTGATGGGGCACCCCGGTCCGATGGGTGGCGGCGGCCCGATGATGCACCACGAGTAGCTGATCCGCTCCGCCGTCTTTGCAGGGGAGGCCTGTCACCGCTTCGTCACGTGGCGGGCGCGGGGAGGTCCGGCCGGGGCTAGGAATGGGCTCATGAGCAGCCGACCTCGCCTGCGCGCCGATCTCCTCACCCGCTACGGGACCAAGCCGATCCCGCGCTACACGAGCTACCCCTCGGCGAACCTGTGGCCGGCGAAGGACGCCGAGGGCTTCGCGCACGCCGTCTACGCGAGCATTCAGCGGCCGGTGTCGCTCTACCTGCACGTGCCGTTCTGCCACAAGCTCTGCTACTACTGTGGCTGCAACATGCTCGTGACGCGCAACGAGCAGTTGGTCGAGCGCTACCTCGACGCGCTGGACAAGGAGCTCGACCTCGTCGCGGCCCAGGCGCCCAAGAACCTCGAGGTGGTGCAGATTCACCTGGGCGGCGGCACGCCCACCTTCCTCACGCCGGCGCAGCTGGAGCGGGCCATCGGCTCGATGAAGCGTCACTTCCCCTGGAAGGACGGCATCGAGATGTCCATCGAGGTACACCCGCCGGTCACCACCGAGGCGCAGCTCGAGACGCTGGCCCGCTTGGGCTTCAACCGCATCTCGATGGGGGTGCAGGACTTCGACCCCGAGGTGCAGCAGATCATCAACCGCATCCAGCCCTTCGAGCAGACGAAGTGGCTCGTCGACACCGCGCGCAAGCTCGGCTTCATCAGCGTCAACATGGACCTGATGTATGGGCTGCCGAAGCAGTCGGTGGAGCGCTTCCAGAAGACGCTCGACCAGGTGAAGGAGATCTCACCCGACCGCATCGCGCTGTTCGGCTACGCGCACATGCCGGCCATCAAGAAGGCGCAGGGGGTGTTCAAGCTGGAAGACATTCCCACCAGCGAGGGGCGCCTGGCGCTGATGGAGAGCGCCATCGAGCGGCTCTTGGAGATGGGCTACGCGTACATCGGGCTCGACCACTTCGCGAAGGACGAGGACGAGCTCACCCGCGCCCGCGCCGACGGCACGCTGCGCCGCAACTTCATGGGCTACACCACCTGCAAGGACAGCGACATGCTCGCCTTCGGGCCGTCGTCCATCGCGGAGATCGACGGCACCTTCGTGCAGAACGCCCACGAGGTGCGCGAGTGGGCGAAGTCGCTGGAGGAAGGCCGGCTGGCGGTGAAGCGCGGCTGGCAGCCGACCCAGGACGACCACCTGCGCCGGAAGCTGATCATGGAGCTGTTCTGCCAGCTCGAGGTGGACACCGCCTCGTTCGCCAAGCGCGAGGCCATCGACTTCGAGCGCTACTTCCAGGCCGAGCTCGCGGAGCTCGAGGCGCTCGAGAAGGACGGGCTGGTGGAGCGCCAGGGGGCGCGGGTGAAGGTGACGCCACAGGGGCAGTTGCTGCTGCGCAACGTGGCCGCGGTCTTCGACGCCTACCTGAAGAAGCCCGCCGGCCCAAGGCACCACTCGAAGGCGGTCTGACTACTTCTTCACCAGGTCCTTGAAGCTGCGCTTGGGGGCGCTCGTCTCCTTGGCGAGCTCGGCAGCGCGCTTCTCGATCTCCTTCTCGTAGGCCTCGGCGCGGCGCAGGTCGGTCGCCTCGGCGGACTCGGTGGTGGAGATGGCGTTCAGGCGGGGCACCTTGGTGGTGCGGCGGTTCTCGTTGTACTGCGACATGCCCCGACTCTAGCAGGGTTGCTCACGGCCCCCGCGCGTCGCCGTAGACGCGGAGCAGCTTCACCTGGCACTCGTAGTGCGGGTAGCGGAGGTCGACGTAGTAGCCCTCGCCGGTGGTCTCGTCGAAGGTGCCGACGGTGCCGGGGTTCACCAGGCCCAGGCCGGGGATGAGGCCGAGCACCGTGGAGGCGAGCAGGTAGGGCGCGTCCTTCTCCAGGTGAATGTCGCCGGTCTTGCGCATGTAGCTGACGCGGCCGGTGAAGCCGAAGACGCTCCTCAGGCCCTTGGGGTGGGCGGCGGCGTCGAGCGGCCCCAGCGCGTCGATGGCGGAGGCGGCCTTCTCCACCACCCAGGCGTCGAAGGTGGAGATGCCCGAGGCGCGCACCAGGGTGAGCCGCTGGAGCGCGCCGGTGGGGCCCTGGGAGAGCTCGACCTCGGCGTAGAGCTCGGCGCCCATCTTCCCCTGCCCGAAGTCGCGCAGGCGCGCGCCGGCGTAGAGCTTCATGGCGAAGGCCCGGGCGTCGGGGCTGCCGCGGGCCACCTCCTGCGCCAGCACCGAGGGGATCTCCTGCGGCGCGGTGCGCGAGACCGGCGCCTCGTAGGCCACGCCGGTCTTCCCGTAGCTCTGGGCCGCGGTCTGCCACGAGCCCACCCAGGTCTTGGGGAGGTTCTTGGGGTCGGCGGCGTCGGTGAAGTCGGGCGCGCTCTCGATGCTCTTGGCGAGCTGCCGGCGGAGGTCGCCGAAGTACGGATCGACCAGGCCGCTCTTCACCCGCGCCTCGGCGAGCAGCGACTGGGCGCCGCCCTCCACCAGCTCGCCCACCCGCGCCTCCTCCTCGGCGCGCTGCTCCTCGGGCGAGGGGAGGTCCCCCGGGTGCAGGGTGTGGCCGTGGGGCCCCTCGGGCGTGGGGAGGATGCCGTCCATCGCGCCGTAGCCCGGGGTCAGCGAGCGCCCGTCGCGAGGCTCGTCGGTGGCCAGCGCGCCGCCCGGCTCGCCCGAGCCGTGGCCCTCACCGGAGGGCACCGGCGCGCCCTCGGGAGACGAAGGTGCCGGAGCGGCGCGCTGCGCGGCTTTGGGCGCAGAGGGCGCGGCGGCGGGGGCGTGCTTCGGAGTCTCGCCCGAGGCCTGGGGTGTCTTCGGGCTCTGGCTCGAGCGCCTGGCCTCGGTCTCGGGCGCGGAGACGGCGCCGGCCGGGGGCGACGACGCGGGTGCCGGGGACTTCTGCGCATCGGCGCCGCTGCTCGTCGGACCCGAGCGCGTCGCCAGCTGCCACCGCACCTCCACCGGCACCGGCGCGCGGGGCAGCGGCTTGGGCTTTGGCGGCTCGGCGCGGGCGAGGAACCAGAGCACCAGGAGGTGACACACCAGCGACGCGGCCACCGCGGCCGCCAGACGGCGCCGCTGCGTACCCGTCCCGCGCTCCATTCGCCCTCAGATCTACCGCGAAGCCCGGCTCCCCGAAACTGACGGTCCGGTGGCGGCTCGATTGCGCAGGCCTTGCGCAGCTTTCGCTACTCCTCGAGGCCGGCTGGCCCGGCCATGGCGCCGTCCTTCTTCGGTTCCGGGTCCTCGGCCAGGGTGGCCTCGGTGAGGAGCAGCGTGCTCGCCGAGGACACCGCGTTGGTGAGCGCGAGCCGCAAGACCTTCACCGGGTCGAGGATGCCGGCCTCGAGCAGGTCGCCGTACACGTTCCTCGAGGCGTCGAAGCCGAAAGCGCCGGTGCCGGACTTCATCCTCTCCACCACCACGCCCGCGTCGGCCCCGGAGTTCTCGCCGATGGTGCGGGTGGGCACCTCCAGCGCGGCGCGCATGATGCGCAGGCCGGTCTTCTCGTCGCCCTCGGCCTTCTTCTCCGCTTCCAGGAGCGCGGGGATGCAGCGCAGGAACGCCAGCCCGGCGCCGGGCACGATGCCCTCGGCGATGGCCGCGCGGGTGGCGTTGATGGCGTCGTCGAAGGCGTCCTTCAAGTTCTTCATCTCCGCCTCGCTCGCCGCGCCCACCCGCACCACCGCCACGCCCCCGGAGAGCTTGGCGATGCGCTCCTGGAGCTTCTCCTTGTCGTAGTCGCTGGTGGTGCGGGCGAGCTCCTTCTTGAGCAGCTCCACCCGGCCGGCGAGCACCTTGGGCGCGCCGGCGCCGCCCACCAGGGTGGTGTTCTCCTTCGTCACCACCACCCGCTTCACCCGGCCCAGGTTCTCCAGAGTGGTCTGCTCCAGCGTCTGGCCGAGCTCCTCGGAGACCACCGTGCCGCCGGTGAGCAGGGCCAGGTCTTCGAGCAGGGCCTTGCGCCGGTCGCCGAAGCCGGGCGCCTTCACCGCCACGCACTGCAGGGCGCCGCGCACCTTGTTGACCACCAGGGTGGCGAGGGCCTCGGCCTCCACGTCCTCGGCGATGATCAAGAGCGGCGCGCCCCGCTGCACCACCACCTCGAGCAACGGGAGCAGCGGCTTCATCACCGTGAGCTTCTTGTCGTAGAGCAGCACGAAGGCGTCGGTGAGCGTGCACTCCATCTTCTCGGGGTCGGTGACGAAGTAGGCCGAGAGGTAGCCGTTGTCGAAGCGCAGGCCCTCCACCACGTCGAGCTCGGTCTTGGTGCCCTTGGCCTCCTCGACGGTGACCACGCCCTCCTTGCCCACCTTGGCGAGGGCGTCGGCCACCAGCTCGCCGATGGTGGTGTTGCCGTGCGCGGAGATGGCGGCGATGGAGGCGGTCTCCTTCTTGTTGGCGATGGGGCGGGCCATGCGCTTGAGCTCCTCGAGCACGATGGCGAGGCCGTTCTCGAGGCCGCGCTTCACGTCCACCGCGCTGGCGCCGGCGACCACGTTGCGCACCCCGTCGGAGAAGAGCGCGTGGGCGAAGAGGGTGGCGGTGGTGGTGCCGTCGCCGACCTCGTGCTGGGTGCGCTCGGCGGGCTCGCGCAGCATCGCCACGCCCATGTTCTCCTCGGGGTCCTTGAGCGAGACCTCGCGGGCGATGGTGACGCCGTCGTCGCAGACCAGCGGGCGGCCCCACTTGCGCTCCACCAGCACGCACTTGGAGCGGGGCCCCAAGGTGACGCGCACCGAGTCGGCGAGCTGCTGGGCGCCCGCGAGCAGCTTCGCGCGGGCCTGGGCGCGGAAGAAGATGTGCCGGGAGGTCATGGAGCGCCACGGGCAGCGAAGGGCGTGCCAGTTGCGCGCTCGCGGGGAGCCGCGGCCCGTCCACGAATTTCGTGCGGCTGGAGGGTGTCCGGACCGCGGCGAGCGCGCAGACAATTCGGGACCTTGGCGACCGCGACTCCGGGGCGGACCCCGTCGTTCCGGTGACCGGGTGGTCGTTCGCGAGAGGTGGAGTCTAAATGACTGTATGTTGTGGTAATGTGGCTTTATGTGGTGGTGAGTCAGTGTCGTCGGCGCTAGAGTTGGCTCATGAAGAAGAAGGCGACCATCAAGCCGGCGACCGCCGATCAGATCCTTAAAGCGCTGGGAATCACGAAGAAGCAGGCGGCGCTCACGCTCGCCCGGCTCCAGGCCGCACAGAGATCGCCGTCCGCACGCGGAAGTCCTCGCGCCGCGAAGACACCTCGCTCCGAGGCCGCTCGCGCGTGAGCGCAACGGACGTCTTCCTCAACGTCCCTTTCGACAAGCGATACCGGCCACTCTTCCTCGCGCTGGTCGCGGGCGTCGTCGCTCACGGCGGAATCCCGCGTTGCGTTCTCGAACTCCCGGCCTCGCGGAATCGTCTCGAGAGACTGAAGGCGTTGATCCGTGGTTGCGCGATCTCTTTCCACGACCTGAGCCGGGTTCAGGCGTCTCGAACCCCGCACGGATCGACCCCTCGCTTCAACATGCCGTTCGAGCTCGGGCTCTCCCTCATGAGCAGGCAGCGGCCCGCGTTCTTCATTCTCGAGGAACGGCAATACCGCCTCCAGGCGACACTGAGCGATCTCAACGGCTTCGACCCGCTCATTCATGGCGGAGATCCGATCGCCCTCTTGCGGAAGATGCGCGATGCGCTGCGGTCGCCGAGGCACCGTCCGACACATGACGAGCTCAGCGGCGTCTTCGACCGAGTGAAGCGGTCCATCTACGCCGACCTTCGCCGGACCGGTGCCGACTTCTACTCTCGCGCGACCTTCCTCGAGATCATCACGGCGACCGTCGACGAGTGCTGTCGAGCCGGGCTGCTCTGAGACGCCTCAGTGCGCGGAAGCGGGCGGGGCCTTCTTGTGGGCGTCCTCGCCCAGCATCTGCTTGCCCTGGGCGTCGTAGATGAGCTGCAGCACCGCGGCGAGCACGGTGAAGGAGACGAGCAGGGTGGTGGCGAGGCCGATGCACGCCACCAGGCCGATGCTCTGGAGCCCCAGGTGCTTGGCCTTGAGGAGCGAGGCGAAGCCGGCGATGGCGGTGAGCGTCGAGGAGGCCACCGCCGCGCCCACGCTGCGCAGCGCCACCAAGGGCGAAGTGCCCTCGAGGAAGCGGTGGAGCAGGTACAGGCCGTGGCTCACGCCGAACCCGAGCAGGATGGGCAAGATGACCAGGTTCATGAAGTTGAGCTCCTTGCCGGAGATGCTCATCACGCCCAGCATCATCCACAGGCCGACGCCGAGCGGAATCACCGACGCCGCCGCCAGCTTCACCGAGCGGAAGTCCAGGTAGTGCATCACCAGAATCCACAGCGCGGCGAGCAGCACGGTGAGCTTGGCGTCGTAGAGCACGATGCGCGCGAGCTTGGCGTAGAGGATGGCGAGGCCGGCCGAGTGGTACTCCTTGCCGGAGACGCCCTTGATGACCCGCGTCTCGTCGGCGAAGGCGAGCAGCTTGCTGCCGTCCCAGATGTCGACCTTCGGGTAGAGGAAGGTGAGGTAGCCGTGGTTCTCGGGCTTGGTGGTGGGCAGGTGCTTGAACATCTCCGCGTAGACCGGGGGCACCTCGGTCACGCCGTAGGGCTTCTTCTCCAGCACCTTCATGAAGAAGGCGGCCTTCTCCTGCATCTCCGGCGGGAGTGAGGACACCTCGATGTCCTTGAGCTCCTCGCGCCACTCCGCGAGGACCTTGGCGTTCTTCTCGGCGGTCTCCGGCGGCGGGACGAAGGAGTACATCGAGACCACCTGATCGACGGTCGGGTACTTCTGCGCGTCGATGTTGTACTCGGTGGTGGGGTTCTTGGTCATCGCGTACCAGATGTCCTTCGCCTCCTCGACGGTCTCGGTGCGGATGGCGATGGGATCGGACGAGATGCTGAAGCGGCAGTTGATCTCGTCCTGCAGCTTGATGGAGGGCGAGCCCGGCGGCACCAGCGCGCGGGTGTTGTAGTTGAAGGTCACGCCCGCCTGGAGCTTCTCCCAGAGCGTGGCCTTGCTCTCCTTGGGCACGTCCTGGGCGGTGACCTGCTGGCACCCGGTCTTGGTCCACACCCAGCCTCCGGGCGTGACGGTCTTGGGCAGCTCCTTGCCGGTCCACGGCACCGCGAAGGCGCACACCGCGGCCACGAAGGTGACCGCCACGGCGAGGGTCAGCTTGGGCGCGGGGATGCGCGTCTGCCCCGACTCCAGCTTCTGCGAGGGCGGGGGCATCACGCCGATGAGCCGCTTCGGCAGCTCGGGGTCGTACTTGCCCGCCAGCGCGAGGATGGCGGGGCTCCAGGCGAAGAGGGTGAAGCCGATGATCAGCGTGCCGCAGCCGGCGAGGAAGCCGAACTGCGAGAAGCCGCGGAACTGGGAGACCAGGAGCACGAAGAAGCTGCCGGCGGTGACGATGGCGGCGATGAGCGCCGGGCGGCCGGCGTTGATCAGCGCGTCGGTGATGGCCTCCTGGTACGGCTTGCCGAAGCCCAGCTCGATGCGGGTGCGGTAGACGAAGTGGATGCCGTAGTCGATGCCGAAGCCCATCAGGATGGCGCCGATGATGGAGGTGATCATGTTGAGCTCGCCCAGGGTCACCTTGGCGAAGCCCATGGTGAGCACCGTGCCCAGCACCATGCCGGTGATGACGATGACCGTGGGGGCGATCTTCCGGAAGAAGGCGATGGTGATGACCACGATGGCGACGAAGGCCCAGATGAAGACGTCGTCGAGCGACTCCTGAATGGCGTAGGAGTCGTCGAGGGCGGTCTTGTAGCTGCCGGTGAAGCCCAGAAAGAGCGTCTTCTGGTCGCCGACCTTCGAGTAGTCCTCGACCAGGTCGACGCCCACGCTCTTGGCGGCCTCCGCCAGCGGCCCCTTCTGAATCGGGTCGCCCATCTTGGTGGTGCCGGAGAGCTCGTCGACGAACCACTTGGTCTGCTGGAGCTGGGTGGACGTCCACATCGGCTTCACCAGCATCAGCACCATCTGCTCGTCGTTGGCGATGTAGTACGGGTCCTTGATGCCCTTCTTGCCGACCGAGGAGTACTTGGCGATCAGGTCGGAGAGGTCGAGCTTCACCGGCTCGGTCTTGCGCAGCTCGATGAAGAAGGGGTTGTTCCGGCGCAGCTGATCCTTCAGGTACGCCATGATGCGCTTCTTGCCCTCGATGAGATCGTCGGTGCGGATGAACAGCACCATGTTCTCCTGGATGAACTCGACCGGGACCTTGTAGGTGATGAAGCGCACCGCCGGCGTGCCGTCGGGCTGCTTCACGCCCTTCATCTTCTCCACCAGCGCGTCGGCGGTCTTCTTCAGCGTGGGCACGTCGGTGCCGCGCAGGGTGAGGGTGAGGTAGCCGGCGCCACCGACCATGTCGATGATGCGCTTGACCTCCTTCACCTCGGGCAATTCCTGCGAGATGAGCGAGAGCTGATCGCTCTCGATGGTCAGCTTGGTGGTGAGCCAGGTGGAGACGACGCCCAGCGCCAGCAGGAGGAGGAGCACCTTGCCGGGGTGCGTGACGATGACCTTGGCGTACCGCGCCGCAGCCTTGGTGATGAAGACGGCCTTGTCACTCATGAGGCCGGGCACCCTACCCGAGCAGGCCGACGGGCGCCTCGATTTCTCTCACCCCTCCGTGGCGCTTCAGAAGCCGTTCGCGCAGGCCCGGGACACGCTGAAGAGCGGCTCCAAGCACCGGGCGCGATCGATGGACCACGAGAAGCCGTTGCCGCTCTGGCACGTGGGCAGCCGGTTCAAGCAGTCGGCGTAGCTGTCCATCAACTTCTGATCCGTCGAGCTGCAGTTCTTCAGGTTGTCGTTGCACTGCGACAGCTTGGAGTCGCTCCAGGCGCCGTTGGCGTTGCCGCAGCTCTTGTACTTGTCGTCGGCCGAGGCCTCGGCGTTGGCGATGCGGTTGCAGGGGCTGCAGCCGGCGGCGAGGAGGACCACGGCGAAGAGCGCGAGGGCGGTTCGGGCCATGGCGGGCTCCATAGCACGAGCCCCGGCGGCGGGCGTCAGGGCCCGCACACCGGGACGCCGCCGTCGGAGCGCAAGGAGAACTCCACCACGTCGCCTCGGGGGGTGGCGGCGAAGAGGCTGGCGGTGGTCTCGAAGAGCGCGGTGCCCGCGTCGGGGTAGACCAGCGTCCACCCGCCGTCGGGGAAGGGCACCGAGAACCCGCCGTCGGCCAGACGCCCGTCGCCCGCGGCGTAGAGGAAGAGGCCGGCCGGGGTGAGGGCGTAGGTGTCGCCGCACAGCTGGGCGAGCTGCACCACCGCCCCCGCGTCGGGAATGGGCCCGGTGAGCGGCACCGGCGCGGGGAGGCTGGCCATCACCCCCGTCTCGTAGCCCACCCGGTACACGTCGCCGCCGGCGGGCAGGGCCTGCCGGAAGACCGCGATGGGCGCGCCGGTCTTGGTCACGTCGAAGCCCAGGTTCTTGGCCGACCAGAACGGGGGCACGCCGGAGAACTGGTACACGTCGACGCCGGCGATGACGTAGCCGGTGACCTTCCCGGTGGGGGCACCGGCAGCGTCGTACTGGTTGCCCAGGGCCATGCTCCGCAGCGGCACGCCGGGCACCGGGCTGAAGGTGCGGGTGAGGGCGGCCGGGGAGACGAAGGCGTTCTGGAGCTGGGCGGTGACGTCGGCCGTCCACACCGCGTCGCCGGAGGAAACGTAGAGCCGGGTGACGTTCTGGGTGGTGACCAGCTCGCCCACCGCCGGGGCGCCCAGGGCGCCACCCACCGGCTGCGCCAGCACCTGGGGACCGGTGCCGTACGGCGCTTGCGAGACGTTGTAGACGAACTGGGTGGTGAGGGTGAGGTCGGGGCGACCGCGCACCGCGCCCACCGCGTCGAAGGAGAGCCCGCCGCTCCCGGCCCCGCCCTGCTGCACGTCGGCCTGCCCGACGAAGCCGAGCGGCGACTGCATGTAGGGCTGACCCTGGCTGATGGCGAGCGCTCGAGCCCCCATCTTCTGCTCGACGGGAGTGCCCGGGGTCAGCCGCACCACCGCCTCCGGAGCCCGGTCGAGGAGCGTGCGCAGCGGCACCGGCGCCGACTGCACGTCGTTGAAGGCCGGGTACAGCCAGGCCCGGCCGCGGGACCCGGCAAAGGCCCGGCGGTGCGCGTCGCCCGTGGCGGCCACCACTGGCCCCTGGAAGGGGGTCTCGTCCTCGGTGAAGGGCGCGTACTGGGCGTTGGTGGTCGCGACGAGCTTGAAGCCCATGGTGTCCTGGCCCTTCACCGTCCAGGTGCGCGCGGGGACGACCGTGCCCAACACGCCGGGGGTCGGAGGCACCTTGCCCTCGGCGCAGCGGGCGTAGAGGACGTTCTCACTGACGCCCGAAGCGCTGACGTTCAGGCCGGCGGTGAGCCCCAGCAGCACGCCGTCGCTGGGGCAGGCCGCGACCCACGACGGCCAGTTGAAGTTGGGCGAATCGATGACGTAGCGCTCGGACGGCAGCGTGAACCCCGGCGGGGGCGTGGGGGAGCCGGCCGCCGGCCTCACCGTCCCGGCGCTCACCAGCCGCAGGACGCCGCCGTCGGTGGGCGCGAGCACCACCGCCACCGTGCCCACCACCTGTCCGGGGCCGGGCGCCAAGGCCCTGCGCTCGGAGACCGCCAGGCGCTCGGGGCGGAACCCGGGAGGAATCAGCAGCGGCACGTTGGCGCCGAAGTCCGCCGGGCGGAGCCAGGTGGCGCCCGGCGGATAGCCGCAGCCGCCGTCAGGAGGGAGGTAGACGGAGCAGCTGCCGTCGGGGAAGGTGCCGCCGCAGGTCGAGCCGGCGGGGTAGGGCTGCGTGCTGCAGGTGCCGTTGGGGTTGAGGGGGCCCGCGCAGACCTGCGGCGGCGTCAGCGGAACGAAGGGGTTGGGCGGCTGGGGCACCATCTCGGTGACGCTCTGCCCCAGGGTGAGCCCGGTGGGGGTCAGGCCGATGACCAGGTAGTCGGGCGCGCCGGCCACCGCGAGGGCGGCCACGTCGATGAGGCCGCCGTCGAGGGCGAAGGTCTGGCAGAAGTTGGACGGCGTCGAGGCCGCCACCGCGACGGTCGTCTGGCCTCCGTCGAGGTACAGGCCCAGCACCGCCTCTCCTTGCGGGAGCGCCACCAGCCCGGGGCCGAAGGCCGGCGGCGGGGCCGAGCCCGAGGAGGTGAAGCCGTTCACCATGGGGAAGGCGCGCAGCCGGGCCAGCGGCTGGGGGGTGAGCCCGGTGGCCACCTTCACGCAGGTGTCGGGGTAGCGGGCGGGACCCGGGCCGGCGGCGCTCTTGAAGCCATAGACGCTCAGGCCGCCGTCGGCGAACTGCACCGCCGCCAGCTCCTGCCAGGCCGAGAGCGCCACCACGTCGGCGCCGGGAACGGGGCAGCTCATGTCCACCAGCCGCGAGAAGCCTCCGTCGGCGAGGGGCAGCGGCTGCTTCGCCTGCGCCATCAGGTGGAGCACGTCGCCGTACAGCCCAACCCAGAGGTTGGGGTTGGAGTCGTTGGTGATCAGGTTCTGGCCGGAGCTTCGGGTGCGCGGCCACTCGAAGGAGTCGCCCACCGCGAACAGGCGCGGCACGCCCAGGTCGAGGAGGGGGGAGACGAGCATGGAGGCCGGTAGGGCGGTGGCGGGCGGGGCCCGGTCGGTCACCAGCAGGCAGGTGTCGTTGAGCGGGTTGCAGCGCCAGCCCTGCTCGCAGTGCTCGTCGGTTCGGCACGGGTAGGGCGCGCCGACGCTCCGGTCCTGGCACACGTCCTGGATGCCGCAGCGCCAGCCGGGGGCGCAGTCGCTGCCCACGGCGAGGCCGCCGTCGGTGGCCTCGAGGGAGCGCGCGCAGGCGTGCGTCCCGGCGTCGGCGAGCGCGTAGCAGACGTCGTCCAGGCCGCAGCGCCAGCCGCGCGCGCACTCCGGCGCGAGGCCGGTGGCGAGGAAGGTGGCGCGGTCGCAGGGCCGGGCCTCGGGCAGGGCGGGGTTGAAGCAGCTCCCGGTGGTGGCGCTGCAGCGCCAGCCGGGGAAGCAGTCGAGGTTTCCGCCGTCGCGGTCCAAGGCCGCGCGGCACTGGCGCGCCTCGGCGATGGTGCTGTCGTAGCAGACGCCGTCCAGCCCACACTTCCAGTTCAGGGCGCACTCCACCGCCACGCCCGAGTCCTCGAAGTCGTCGCGCTCGCAGGGCCGCGGGTAGGGGACGGCCGGGTCGAAGCAGGTGTTGTCCAGGCCGCAGAGCCAGGTGGGGGCGCAGTCGTAGGAGACGCCGTCGTGGACGGAGTCCTCGTGGTTGCACGGCCGGGCCGACTTCACCCGGGCGTCGAAGCAGATGCCGTCCACGCTGCAGTGCCAACCCTCGGCGCAGTCGTAGCCGGCGTCGCGCTCGAAGGGGCGGTCGCAGCGCCGGGGCGCGCTGGCGCCGGGGTCGAAGCAGACGCCGTCGAGGCCGCAGCGCCAACCCTGGGTGCAATCGGCGCCGGGGTGGGCGAGCTCGACGTCGCGCAGGCAGGCGCGCGGCGCGGCGGTCTGGGGGTCGAAGCAGAAGCCGTCGAGGCCGCAGCGCCAGCCAGAGAGGCACTGCTCGGCACCGCCGTCGCGGGCGCAGGCGTAGCGGCGCGGCTCTTCCTTGAAGCTCGAGGTGCAGGCCGCCAGCGCGAGGAGGGCCGACAGGGAGAGGTGGAGGCGCTTCACGGCCACACCCCCACCAGCGCCGCGCCGCTCTGGGTGGGCACCACCGCGAAGCCGCCACCGCCGCCCGCCGCCGGGTCCGCCGGGAAGGTGAGGATGCCGCCGGCGAGCAGCGCGGCGCCGGCGGCCGCCGCCACCACGCACACCGTCTTCTCCTGGCCGATGTACGCCGACTCGGACTTGTAGGTGGCGAGGCTCTTGTACACGCCGGTGGCGGCGTCCTGGTTCTTGAACTCGCCGGCCAGGGCCTGATCTCGCGAGAAGGCGTCGATGCCGGCGAAAGCGCCCACCGCCAGCGAGGCGGCGCCCAGACCGACCAGGGTCCACGGCAGCGCGGTGGAGGGCTGCGGCGGCGCGGGGGTGGCGGTGGCCTCGGCGACGGCCCAGGGCAGGGTGGCCACCAGGGCGCGCGCGTCCTTGGCGATGCGAATGGCGCGGCCCACTGGCTGCGACTTCTGGGTGTCGAGCATCTGCAGCGACAACTGCAGGGCGTCGCCCAGCCTGGAGAGCGAGCCGGAGAGCACGAAGCGGCTGCCCAGGGCGCCGGCCAGCTCCGCCATGCACGACTGCGCCGCGTCGCCGCAGCCCATCACCTGCTTCTGGCGCTCGAGGCCGAGCAGGGTCTGGATGTCCTTCGAGGAGACGACCTCGAAGTAGCCGCGGCGGCTGACCTCCTGCACCAGGGAGTCGTAGAGCGCGCTGGCGCTCTCTTTCTCCACGCCGGAGAGCTGCAGGTCGAGGACGGCGAGGCGAGGCTTCTCAGCCCCGGTGGTGAGCGCGAGGGCGAGGACACAGGTGGACAGCATCAGAGCTCCTTCGAAGACGCGGCGAGACTATCAGCGCCGCGCGGGCGCCGGCTCGCTTTCGGAGAGCGGCAGGGCGAAGGGGCCCTCGCTCGTGGCGTGGGTGGCCCAGCCCGGCTGGCTCCCGGGCGAGAGGCGCCCGAGCCATTCTCCGCGGAGGAAGACGTCGGCGAGGAGGAGCTCGCCGTCGAGGGCGAAGCGCACCTGGAAGTCGTCGCGAACCCGGCCGGGGGCCTGGTCGAGCGGGCAGGAGAGGGAGGCGGCGTTGGGCGCTGGGTCCGAGGGCGGCGCGGTGAGGTCGATGGTCTCGGGCGCGGGCCCCACGTTGTAGAGCCAGGCGTCGCCGATGAGCTGGCCTTCGGGGTCGGCGAGGGTGGCCCAGGCGGCGCGAGGGCCGAGCACCAGCCGCACCGACAGGCCGGTGGCCTCATCGACGTACTCGTGCTGAATCAGCTCGCCGCGCCGGCTCACGTGCCCTCGGTGGTGTCTTGCCCCGCGCGACGCTCGAGCGCCAGCCCCGAGCTGCGGGCCCTCCGGGCTTTCTGCTACACGAGCGCTGGTGCTGACGGCGACACGCGTGTTCGAGGGCAAGCTGTTCGAGGGTGCCGAGGAGGCGCAGGCGGTCGAGCGCCCCGGCTTTCTCTGGCTGGACCTGGAGGGGCAGACCGAAGAGGCGCTCTTGCCGCTGGTGGCGCGCTTCGGGCTGCACCCCCTGGAGGTGGAGGACTGCCTGCACCTCGACCAGCGCCCCAAGCTGGAGGACTACCCCGGCCACGAGTTCCTGGTGCTGCAGGGCTTCTCCTTCTCGCCGACCGACGGCGTGGAGGTCGAGCTGCACGAGCTGCACTTCTTCATCGGCGACCGGTGGCTCTTGACGGTGCACCAGAAGCCGCACCCGGCCATCGCCGAGGTGGCGAAGCGCGTGCACGCCGACCCCGTGGCCACGCTCGGGAAGGGGCCTGACTTCGTCGCCTACCTCTTGGCCGACGCGCTGGTGGACCAGAACTTCCCGCTGCTCGACCACCTCTCTGAGCAACTGGAGACGCTGGAGGATCGCATCTTCGAGGCGCCCTCGAAGGACCTGATGCAGGAGGCGTTTCGCCTGAAGCGCACGCTGGTGCTGCTGCGCCGGGTGCTCTCGCCGCAGCGGGACGTGGTGGGGCTGTTGGCGCGGCGAGGCGTGCCGCACGTGCAGGAGAAGACCGCGCTCTACTTCCGCGACGTCTACGACCACCTGGTGCGGGTGTCGGAGCAGCTCGAGGCCGCGCGCGACCTGGTGGCGGGCGTGATGGAGGTCTACCTCTCGGTCATCGCCAACCGCACCGGCGACGTGACCAAGCAGCTCACCATCTTCGCCAGCATCTTCATGCCGCTGTCCTTCATCGTGGGGTTCTTCGGGCAGAACTTCGAGGGGCTGGCGCGGCCGGACCTGCTGTGGCCCGCGCTGGTGACGATGGGGCTGGTGCCGGTGGCGATGCTGTGGTGGTTCCACCACAAGGGGTGGAGCTGAGGTCCGGCGCGCTCGGCGCTCACCGTGAGCCCTTCGGCTCAGGACGGGCTTCGTCGAAGGGTGCCGAGCTCGATACCACTGCGACGTGCTGCTCCTGCCGGTAGAGTCATGACGTGAGCAGCGAGACGGCGACGCCCATCTACGTTGTCCGCGAGGACGCTCGGCTGGAGCGGCTCGGGGAGTGGGTGCACCGCGAGAAGCTGCTGCGACTGGAGCGGGAGGGCTTCCCCTTCCTTGGTGTCGGCGAGCACCGCATCGAGGGCGACCTACCGTGGATCTTCTACGACATGGCCCCGAGTGGATACATGGGGGCGCGGTTCGCGAAGCGGTTTCCGGAGCTGAGATTGCCGGAGAGAACGCAGCTGTGGGGCGCGGCGGAGGCGCTGCGGGCGATCTCGTTGCGAGGAGAGGATCTCAGTGGGAATCTCATCGTCGGTGAGGAATCGAAGCAGCGATTCTTCGAGCTCGCACACCTGACGCGAACCAAGCAGCAGATGCTTCTGGACCGGGAGACTCTTCGACTCGCCATAGAAGAAACTGTCGATCAGGGAGGCTCGTCGCTCGGTGGCGATCGGCCGAAAATCATCATGCATCTTGCCGAAGCGGAGACGCACCCAGCCGCAGATGTCATCGTCAAGTTCACGCCACCGCGAGAGACCGAAGTCGGGCGCCGATGGGCTTCTCTGCTGGCGGTCGAGGAACTCTGTTCCAAGGCGCTCTCGGCGAATGGGGTGCTGGCTGCCGGTTCGGGCCACCTCGAATCCGATCGGGGGCAGCGACGATTCCTGATCGTCAACCGATTCGATCGGACCGCGAGAGGCGGCCGAGCTGGCGCGTCGACACTTCAATGGCTTGCGGCGAGCCGGGGTGAAGCCGAGCTCCAGGCCCCTGAGGTGCTGGCGTCGCTCCGTCAGGATGGGCTCGTCGATGACGCGGCAGTGAACACGGCCAGCGTCGTCCACGCCTTCTCCTCCGCCATCGGCAACACCGACGCGCACCTCGGCAACTACGGCCTCGTCTTCGACGAGAAGGGCAAGGCGAGCCTCGCGCCCATCTACGACGTCCTCCCGATGGTCTTCGCCCCGCGGCACGACGAGCTCCCTGACGCTCGCGTGACGGTTCGTCCCACGCCGATGGATCCGCGCGTGGAGCCGATGGTCGCGGACCTCGTGAAGCGCGTGCGTGAGTCCACGCTCATCGATCAGGACTTCAAGGACCGCTGGCTCCGCTACGTCGGCGCCTGATCACCAGTCCAGCGTCACGCCCGGCGGGTCCTCGCACTTGCCGGGGCTCGGGCTCCACAGCTCCGCGGTCGGGTCCGGCATGCCGGCGGACGTGCCACCCACGACGAGCACCGAGCCGCTGGAGAGCAGCGTGGCGGTGTGCCCTTTGCGCGAGCTGGCCAGCGCGCCGGCGAGGCACCACTTCCCTGACGCCTTCTCCAGCTTCTGCACCCGCGCGGTGTCGACCTCGTTGGGCGGCTCGCCACCGATGACCAGCAGGTCGCCGTTTGCGAGCAGCGTGGCGGTGTGCCCGGCCAGCGCCATGGAGAGGTGGTTCTTCGCTGGCTCCCAGGCCTCCACGCCGGGCTTCCAGGACTCGACGTAGTTGGTGCTGGAGGTGGTCGTCTGCCCGCCCACCACCGTCACCACGTCGTCCTGCGCGAGGAAGGCGGTGCGCTGCCGGGCCTCGTTGAGCTCGGGCACCGGGTGCCACACGCCGCTGGAGGCGTCGTAGCGCTCGGCGGAGGCCACCGAGACGCCGCTCCCCTTGCCCTCCGGCATGTTGGAGCGCCCGCCCAGCACCACCACGCTGCCGTCGGAGAGCCGCGCCGCCACGTGCATCCACCGCGCGAGGGCGAGGGGCCGGCGGGGCGCGAAGGTCTCCGTCTCGGGGTCGAAGAGCTCCACCGAGGCGAGGTGCTGCCGCTGCTCGCGCGCGCCGCCCACGATGAGCACGCGGCCGTCGTCGAGCAGCGTGGCGGTGTGCCCGTTGCGCGCGTCGGCCAGCCTTCCGGCCGGCTTCCAGGAATTCGTCTTCGGGTCGAAGAGCTCCGCCGAGGCGAGGGCCACGAAGCGGTTCTGGCCCTCCTTCGACTCGTGGGTGATGCCGCCCACCACCAGCACGCGCCCGTCGGCGAGCCGGGTGGCGGTGTGCAGGGTGCGCCCCACGGACAGCGGCGGCCCCGGCGCCCACCTCTGCGTCTTGGGGTCGAAGAGCTCGGTGGAGGCGAGCGCCACCAGCCCGTCGGTGCCGCGCCCGCCGACGACGAGCACCCGCCCGTCGAGGAGCAGCGTGGCGGTGTGGTTGGTGCGCGCGGTGGCGAGGCGGCCGGCGGGGGTGAGCTTGCCTTGAGCCTGGGCGGTGAAGGCGAGGAGGAGGGCGAAGAGGGTGATGCCTGAATTCGGCACCCTTCGACTTCGCTCAGGGTGAACGGTGGATCTTCCGTTCAGGCTGAGCGACGTCGAAGCCTGCCGACTGTTCCGAACAGCACTCAGGACTTTCCTCTCGGCGGCAGCGGGGGACGCGGCATGGTGGACGGCCCCTCGAGGCGTGGGCCGGCGGCGACGTTGCGCGCCTCGGGCGCCTTCATCGGCTCCGGCGGCAACAGCGGCGAGCGCTGCGACTTGGACGGGCTCTCTCTCTGGTCCGCCAGCGGGCCGATGGGCGGCGCGGGCGGCGGCGCGGCCAGCGGCTGCGAGGGCGGCTCGGTCAGCTCTCCGCCGCGCGCGTCGGCCACCGCCTCGCGGTCGTCCTCGGCGATGACCACCACCCGGTCGGCGGCGGTGAAGAGCACGCTCTCGCCCTGCGGCGGGTTGATGACCGGCGGCGCGCCCAGCTTCATGTAGCCGATGGCCACCTCGCCGCGCGTCCTGGCCACCTTCTGCACCAGAAGCCACGGCGACGGCGTGCCCAGGTTCGCGTAGCAGGCCGCGCGCTTGAGGTAGATCTAGTTGCCGTCGGAGTCGAAGAGGTCGGCGAACACCGCGTTCAGGTCGCGCCGCTCGGAGACCTGCGCGAGCAGCATCGACGTCATCTCCTGCGACACCACGAAGTCGGCGCCGTAGTCCTGCTCGAGCAGGTCCTTGGTCCTCGGGTCCAAGATCTCGCTGATGATGCGCGGCTTCTTGTCGCCGAAGCTCTGGAAGAGGTCGCGCAGGAGCAGCACGGTGATGACGGTGCGCGCGTCGGCCTCCTCGGGGTCGCGCGTCAGGTCGGCCACCACCAGCGCGGTGATGAAGTCCGGCGAGACGACGCGCTTGAGCGTCTCCGGCATGGTGGGATCGCCGTCGACGTGCTTGAGCTTGAGCGCCTTGAGCGGGCCGACCTGGCTCTTCACCAGCTCCTGGAACTCGTCGCGCGGCAGGCCGGGCATCAGCCACGCCTCGCTGCCGGGGAGGACGTAGTTGTCGAGCTCCTTGAGCATCGAGGCCAGTCGCGGGCTGTGGCCGCACACCAAGATGCGCTCGGGCTGGCGGGCCATGGGCTCGGCGCCGGTGAAGCCTTCGGGAACCTGGGGCGCGTGCTTGGCCGTCGGCGAGAAGGAGTCGTCGTCCTCGGCGATGACCAGGAGCTCGTCGCCGGGCTCGAGGGTCAGCTCGTCCTTGGGGTTGAGGAGCACCTGGGGCGGCGCGCCGTCCTTGCCGGGCTTGCGCACGCCGCACACCACCCCGTCCTTCATCGCCCACTGCGCCGCGCCGAAGGGCGTGCCGGTGAGCTGGGGGAAGGCCTTGAAGTAGAACTCGCTGCCCTCGTACGACAACAGGTCGCGGTAGACCTGCGCGAGGCCGTTCTGCCGCGAGGTCTGCACCATCATGCGCGAGAGGGTGTCGCCCATCGCGACCACCTCCACGCCGCCGGCGCCGATCTGCTCCACCACCGCGCGGCGGTCGTTGTCGAGCAGCTCGACCACCGCGTGGTTCCTCACCAGGGCCCCGGGGATGCGGCGCAGCGCGAGCAGCGTCTTGATGGCCGGCATGTCGGAGGCCTCGCCGGCCTCGGCCCGCGCCTCGCTCTCGTCGGCGAGCACGATGATGGCCTTGGCCCGGCCCGCGCCGACCTTCCTCAGGTCGTGCACCGAGAAGGGGCTGCCCTGGCGCACCACCACCCGGGTGGACCACATGTCGCCCATGCGCTCGCGCACCAGGGTCTCGACCTCCTCCTTGTTCGTCTCGGAGAGGATGACGATGGCGGCGTGGCGTTGGTTGGCGTTCGCCTCGCGCAGCTCGCGCAGGATGGCGAAGACCTTCTCGCCGAAGCCGAGGACCAGCGTGTGGCCGGAGTCGATGACCGGGCTCTTGCCCTTGCGGAGATCGTCGATCTTCTCGCCGATGGTCGAGGAGACCAGGCCGATGAGCAAGGCGACCACGCCGACGCCGCAGAGGGTGGCGAAGATGGCCACCGTGCGCACCAGCGTGCCCTTGTCGTCACCCATGGTGCCGGAGTCGGCGACGCGGGTGAGCGCCCACCAGAGCGCCTCGAAGAAGTCGAAGGTGTCCTTCGGGTCCTCCGGCGGCGGCATCACCAGCCACACCAGGCCGGCGCACCCCACCACCAGCACGAAGGAGAGGCCGAACAGCCCCACGAAGCGCGCGAACGGGCTCCAGGAGAGGAAGCGGTCGATTTGGTAGCGGAGCGTGTCGGAGAGGCTGGGCGCGTCGGGGGAAGCCATGCGGCGCTCACCCTATCAAGCGCGCCGGGCGGAGCGATCGCGGAGGGGGAATTTCGGGAGCCGGGGCTGCCGGGCGCGCGCGAGCCTCAGGGGAACCTGGGCTCCACGAACGCCGGGCCGGGCTTGCCGAAGAGGTAGCCCTGGAAGAGGTCGCAGCCCATGGCCACCAGGCAGTCGAGCTCGGCTTTGGTCTCGATGCCCTCGCTCACCACGTCGAGGCCCATCTCGCGGCAGAGCAGGGCCATGGAGCGCACCAGCTTCTGCTTGGTGGCCGAGGTCTCGATGCCGCGCACCAGCGTCATGTCGAGCTTCACCACCTCGGGCTCGAGGTGGGCGAAGGAGTTGAGGCCCGCGTAGCCGGCGCCGAGGTCGTCGACGGCGATGCGGAAGCCCATCTTGCGCAAACGCTCGATGCGGCCGCGCACGTCGGTGACGCCGTCCAGCGCGGCGCGCTCGGTGATCTCCAAGGTCACCCGCGGCGCCAATGCGGCCAGCGGCGTGGCCAGCTCGTAGAGCCGGTCGTCGAGGAGGTCGTGCACGTGGAGGTTGATGAAGAGCCAGCCGCGCTGTGGGGCCTTCGCGAAGGGCAGCGGGGCGACGTCGCGAATCTTGCGCGACACGTCGGGGATGCGCTCGAGCCGCTCGGCCACGTCGAAGAGCACGCCCGGGTGCGGAATCGAGGGCTCCTGGGTGCGCACCAGCGCCTCGTAGCCGTAGAGGCTCCGGTCGCTGAGCCTGACGATGGGCTGGTACAGCATGTGGAGCGAGGCGAGCGCGGAGTCGAAGCGCACCGAGAGGCCGGCGCGATCGCCGATGAGCTTGCCGGGCCCGCCCATCAGCTCCAGGGCCTCGCGCTTGAGCCGCGCCAGGCGCGAGAGCTTCACGCACCGCGCGACGGTGCTGGTGAAGATCTCCGGCTCGAAGGGCTTCACCAGGTAGCGCGCGGCGCCCTCTTCGACGGCGGCCACCGCGGTGTCGAGGGTCGGGCTGCCGGTGGCCATGATGACCGGCACGTCGAGGTCGTAGGCGCGGATCTTCCGCAAGAGCTCGATGCCCGACATGCCGGGCATCATGATGTCGCTCACCACGCAGTCGAAGGGCTGGCTCGCCAAGAGCTCGACCGCCTCGTCGCCGGACGCCGCCTCGATTACCTCGTGTCCGTCGGGCTTCAGGAAGCGAACATAGAGGTCGCGCATGTCGTCGTCGTCGTCGACGACCAGCACCCGGCCCGGGCTGGGAACACCCTTCGCGCTACCCGCGAGGCTCACGGGAACCTGGGCTCCACGAAGGCGGGGCCGGGCTTGCCGAAGAGGTAGCCCTGGAAGAGGTCGCAGCCCATGGCCACCATGCAGTCGAGCTCGGCCTTCGTCTCGATGCCCTCGCTGACCACGTCGAGGCCCATCTCGCGGCAGAGCAGGGCCATGGAGCGCACCAGCTTCTGCTTGGTGGCCGAGGTCTCGATGCCGCGCACCAGCGTCATGTCGAGCTTCACCACCTCGGGCTCGAGGTGGGCGAAGGAGTTGAGGCCCGCGTAGCCGGCGCCGAGGTCGTCGACGGCGATGCGGAAGCCCATCTTGCGCAAACGCTCGATGCGGCCGCGCACGTCGGTGACGCCGTCCAGCGCGGCGCGCTCGGTGATCTCCAAGGTCACCCGCGGCGCCAATGCGGCCAGCGGCGTGGCCAGCTCGTAGAGCCGGTCGTCGAGGAGGTCGTGCACGTGGAGGTTGATGAAGAGCCAGCCGCGCTGTGGGGCCTTCGCGAAGGGCAGCGGGGCGACGTCGCGAATCTTGCGCGACACGTCGGGGATGCGCTCGAGCCGCTCGGCCACGTCGAAGAGCACGCCCGGGTGCGGAATCGAGGGCTCCTGGGTGCGCACCAGCGCCTCGTAGCCGTAGAGGCTCCGGTCGCTGAGCCTGACGATGGGCTGGTACAGCATGTGGAGCGAGGCGAGCGCGGAGTCGAAGCGCACCGAGAGGCCGGCGCGATCGCCGATGAGCTTGTCGGGGCCGCCCAGGGCCTCCAGGGCCTCGCGCTTGAGCCGAGCCATGCGCGAGAGCTTCACGCACTGCGACACGGTGTTGGCGAAGAGGGCGCGCTCGAAGGGCTTCACCAGGTAGCGCGCGGCGCCCTCGTCGACGGCGGCCACCGCGGTGTCGAGGGCCGGGCTCCCGGTGGCCATGATGACCGGCACGTCGAGATCGTGGGCGCGGATCTTCCGCAAGAGCTCGATGCCCGACATGCCGGGCATCATGACGTCGCTCACCACGCAGTCGAAGGGCTGGCTCGCGAAGAGCTCGACCGCCTCGTCGCCGGAGGCGGCGGCGACGACGTGGTGCCCGTCGTGTTTCAAGAAGCGCACGTAGACTTCGCGGACGGCCTCGTCGTCGTCGACAACCAAGACTCGGCCTGGGCTCGGAGGAGACATCACGGGGGTGGCGGCCATGTGTCCCGAGCCTATCCGAGCGGCGCGCGTTCGGGCATGGTCGCCGACTTCGCCTCTCAAGGAGCTTCGATGAGCGTTCGCAACGACACCTGGATTCGGCGCATGGCGAGAGAGCACGGCATGATCGCGCCCTTCGAGCCCGGCATGATTCGGGAAGCCCGAGGCGAGCGCATCGTGTCCTACGGCACCTCGAGCTACGGCTACGACGTGCGCTGCGCCGACGAGTTCAAGGTCTTTACCAACATCAACTCCACCATCGTCGACCCCAAGCACTTCGACCCGCGCAGCTTCGTCGACATCAAGGGGCCGGAGTGCATCATCCCTCCGAACTCCTTCGCGCTGGCCCGCACCGTCGAGTACTTCAAGATTCCCCGCGACACGCTGGTGGTGTGCCTGGGCAAGTCGACCTACGCGCGCTGCGGCATCATCGTGAACGTCACCCCGCTGGAGCCCGAGTGGGAGGGCCACGTGACGCTGGAGTTCTCCAACACCACGCCCTTGCCCGCGCGCATCTACGCCGGCGAGGGCGTGGCCCAGTTCCTCTTCTTCAAGGCCGAGGAGATCTGCGAGACCAGCTACAAGGATCGCGGCGGGAAGTACCAGGGCCAGACCGGCGTGACGCTGCCCAAGACCTGAGCGTCACGGGGTGACGTGGACGGTGAGGGTGGCGGTGGCCGAGAGGGCGGCGCCGCTGCCCAGCGAGCCCGGCCGAGTCGAGACGGTGAAGAGGTAGTCGCCCGCGGGAAACGGCGGGCCGTAGGGGTTGTTCGTGTCCGACGGGCCGTACCAGTTGCGGCCGTTCCAGGAGAAGGAGCGCGCGAAGGTGCCGGCGGGGAGCGTGATGGGCCCGCAGGGGCCGGTGAACGCGAAGCCGCCGTCGGGCAGCGGGCAGCGGCTCGGGGACAGCCCCTGGTCGCAGAGGCAGTACCGCTGCCCCTGGCCGGCGATGCCCTCGTCGAGCACCAGGTTCGCCACCTCCTGGCCAGAGGGGTACGGCACCCCGGGGACGAAGCCTGGGACCGGCTGATCGACGACGAGCTGGTAGCGAATGACGAGGGTCGGAGCCGGGTCGCTCGTTGAGATCGAGCAGGCGGCAGGCGAGACGACCAGGCGCACGTGGGGGAGCGTCGAGGACT
>JBBIOE010000048.1:0-38805 GCA_037443525.1 Archangiaceae bacterium
GGTGCGCTTCCGCGTCGACGGCGTCTTGCAGAACATCATCAAGCCGCCCAAGCGCTACCAGAACTCCATCTTGAGCCGCGTGAAGATCATGGCGCAGCTCAACATCGCCGAGAAGCGCCTGCCCCAGGACGGCCGCATCAAGATCAAGCTCGCCGGCCGCGACATCGACATCCGCGTCTCCACCATCCCCACCGTGCACGGCGAGAGCATCGTCATGCGCTTGCTCGACAAGAGCGCGACCGTCCTCGACCTGACCGACATCGGCATGGGCGGCGACATCCTCAAGGACCTCGACGCCATCATCCACCGCTCGCACGGCATCATGCTGGTGACCGGCCCCACCGGCTCGGGCAAGACGACCACGCTGTACGCGGCCCTCTCGCGCATCAACACGCCCGAGGTGAAGATCCTCACCGTCGAGGACCCGGTCGAGTACCAGCTCAAGGGCATCAACCAGATGGCGATCAGCCCGAAGATCGGGCTCACCTTCGCCTCGGGCTTGCGCAGCTTCCTCCGCCAGGACCCCGACATCATCATGGTCGGCGAGATCCGCGACAAGGAGACGGCGGAGATCGCCATTCAGGCCTCGCTCACCGGCCACCTGGTGTTCTCCACCGTGCACACCAACGACTCCGCCGGCGCCGTCACCCGCCTGGTGGAGATGGGCATCGAGCCCTTCCTGGTCGCCAGCTCGCTCACCGGCGTGCTCGCCCAGCGCCTGGTGCGCCGCGTCTGCATGGAGTGCCGCGAGGCCTACACGCCCTCGGACGAGGAGATCTCCAAGCTCGGCATGAGCCGCGATCGCTACCGGGCCATCGGCGGCGAGAAGGCCTACCGCGCGGTCGGCTGCGCGCACTGCAACAAGAACGGCTACCGCGGCCGCACCGGCATCTACGAGTTCCTCCTCGTCGACGACGACGTGCGCCAGCTGATCCTCAAGAACGTCGACTCCGGCACCATCAAGAAGAAGGCCGGCGAGAAGGGCATGCTCACGCTCCTCGACGACGGCGCGCGCAAGGTGGCCGTCGGCGAGACCACCATCGCCGAGGTCCTCTCCGTCACCCAGGAGGACATCTAAGCCGCCATGCCGGTCTTCGAGTACAGAGGCCTGTCCTCCGGCGGGCGCGAGGTGTCGGGGCTCAAGGAAGCCGACTCGCCGAAGTCGTTGCGCGCGGTGCTCAAGCGCGACGGCATCTACTTGACCGACGTGCTCGGCGAGGCCGAGGGCGGCGGCAAGGCGAGGGGCCCCAACGCCAAGGCGGCGGCGCAGAAGGCCGGCCAGGTCCTCAACCAGGACATCTCGTTGCGCAAGCTGGGGCGCGGGCGCGTCAGCACCGACGACATCGCCATCATGACCCGGCAGCTCGCCACGCTGCTCGGCGCCGGCGTGACGCTGGTCGAGGCGCTCGCGGCGATGGTCGACCAGGTGGAGAAGGAGCAGCTCAAGCGCATCCTCTCCGAGGTGAAGCAGCGGGTGAACGAGGGCAGCTCGCTCGCCAAGGCGCTGGAGGCGCACCAGAAGATCTTCGGCCAGCTCTACGTGAACATGATCCGCGCCGGAGAGGCGTCGGGCGCCCTCGACTCGGTCTTGCTGCGCCTGGCGGAGTTCACCGAGGGGCAGGCCCGGCTCCGCCAGAAGATCGTCGGCACGATGATCTACCCGCTGATCATGATGGTCATCGGCGGCGGCGTGCTGGTCTTGCTGATGACGGTGGTGGTGCCCAAGGTCACCAAGATGTTCGAGGACATGAAGGTGACCCTGCCCTTCACCACCCGCCTGCTGATCTTCACCTCCAACACCCTGCAGGACTACTGGTTCATCATCTTCCCCACCATCTTCGGGACCATCGCCTTCTTCTGGTACTGGTCGGGCAGCGAAGCGGGCAAGCCCCAGTGGGACAAGCTGGTGCTCAAGCTGCCGGTCTTCGGCCCCCTGGTGCGCATGCTCTCGGTGGCGCGCTTCACCCGCACCCTCGCCACCCTGCTCAAGTCGGGCGTGCCGCTGTTGTCGGCGATGGACATCGTGAAGAACGTCGTCACCAACACGGTGATGGCCGGCGTCATCGACTCCGCCCGCGACGCCATCCGCGAGGGCGAGAGCATCGCCAACCCGCTCAAGAAGTCGGGCGAGTTCCCCCCGCTGGTCTTCCACATGGTGGCGATCGGCGAGCGGTCCGGTCAGCTGGAAGACATGCTGGTGAACGTCGCCGACAGCTACGAGTCGCAGGTGAACGTGCGCGTCGGGGCGCTGACCTCCCTGCTCGAACCGATGATGATCGTGACCATGGGCGCGGTGATCGCCTTCGTCGCCTTCTCCATCCTCACCCCCATCCTTCAGATGAACACCCTCGTGCACTGAGGTGTTACCCATGGACGCTCTCGAAACCTCACCCTCCGAGCGGTGGATTCAGCGGTTGGTCACCGCGTCGCTCGTCGCCATGGCCTGTGGGCTGGTTGCCTTCGGCCTCGTGCTCTACGCCTGAAAGCTCTGCGCCTGAAAGGAAGCACCGCAATGAAGACCCGCCGTATCCTCAAAGCCCTCGCCCGCCGCCGGCGCGGCATGACGCTCATCGAGATCATCGTCGTCATCACCATCCTCTCGCTGCTGATGGCGGCGGTCGGCGTGGCGGTGATCCCCCAGCTCGAGCAGGCCAAGCGCGACCGCGCGAAGATCGACATCGCCAACCTCCAGCAGGCCCTCAAGACCTACTACGTCAAGAAGGGCAACTACCCCGACACCGGCGCGGGCCTGAAGGCGCTGGTCGACTCCCAGATCCTGGACAAGGCGCCGATGGACCCCTGGGACAAGGAGTACGTCTACATGCTGGAGAGCGGGAAGCCCGTCATCACCTCCTACGGCAAGGACGGCGCGCCCGGCGGCACCGACGCCGACGCCGACGTCAGCTCCAAGGACGTCGACAAGAAGTGACCTCACGTCGATGAGCCACCCCACCCCTCCACCTGTGAAGCCCGAGCCGACCGGCGTGACGCCGGTGGGCATCGCCTTGTGGCTCGGCGGCGCGGCGGGGGTGTGGCTGGTCGTCGACGTCCTCCGGCGGGTGCTGGCATGAGGCCGGCCGACCCACCGTTCACCCTCAGCGGAGTCGAAGGGTGCCGAATTCAGTCCGCGGTGTTCGGCGGGCTTCGACTTCGCTCAGCCCGAACGGTGAAGCGCGGCTTCACCCTCATCGAGCTGGTCATCGCCCTCGCCATCGTGATCGTCCTCTTCGGCGCCGTGGTCTACGGCGTCGGGGCGCTCACCGGCGCGCGCGCCAAGGAGTCCTCGGCGGAGCTCGCCGGCGCCATCCGCTCGCTCTACGACTCCGCCGCGCTCTCGGGGAAGACCTGCCGCATCGTCTTCGAGCTCCCCGGCGAGCGCGACGACGAGAGCGCCGTCACCTACCGCGCCGAGTGCGCCCGGTCAGGCATCGCGGTGGCAGGCAAGCGCGACGACGAGCTCAAGGCCGCGACGAGCCGGCGTGAGAAGAAGGACCAGCTCTCCGACGACGACCCGCGCTTCCGCCGCTTCTCCAGCGACTCGGCGCCGAGCGTGCAGGAGCTGATGGCCCGCGAGCAGAAGCGCGTCGACGACCAGGCGAAGTTCTCGAGCTTCTCCAACGAGGAGGTGCCGCCGCGCACCCTGCCCAGCAGCGTGCAGATCGAGGTGTGGACGCAGAAGCAGCACGCCGTGGTGAAGCACGGCACCGCCTACCTCTACTTCTTCCCCCAGGGGTTCACCGAGCGGGCGCAGGTCTACGTGCGGCAGGGCTCCAACGTGTGGACGCTGGCCGTCTCGCCGCTCAACGGGAAGGTCGTCATTCACTCCGAGGCGCTCGAGGTGCCCCACTCATGAGCGCCCCCACCGTTCACCCTGAGCGAAGTCGAAGGGTGCCGAAGTCCTTTCGCGCCTTCACCCTCCTCGAGGTCGTGGTCGCGCTCGCCATCCTGGGCGTGTCGCTGGTGGCCATCCTGCAGATCAGCGCCCAGGCGGTGAACAGCCACGTCTACGCCAAGAAGCTCTCGGTCGCGACGCTGCTCGCCCGCTCGAAGATGATCGACCTCGAGCAGGAGCTGTACGACAAGCCGCTCAACGCCGACGACGACGAGGACTCGGGCGACTTCTCCGACGACGGCTGGCCCTCGTACAAGTGGCGCTCGAAGATCATCGTCCCCAAGACCAACGGCCTGTCGCCCGAGCAGCTCTTCGGCGCGCTCTTCAACCTGCCGCTGGGCGGCATGATGGGCGGGAAGGACGGGCCCGGCGATCTGCTCAAGGGCCTGTTCCCGGGCTCCGACGCGAAGCCGCCGAGCCCCCCGCCGGGTGGCGCGAACCCGGGGGACCCGAATGGCTTCCTGAGCATGCTGGGCCCGCTGGCCGGCATCGCGGGGCAGCAATTCAACCAGATGGTCGATCTCCTCCAGAAGTCCGTGCGCGAGGTGCACCTCACCGTCACCTGGAAAGAGGGCAAGACCACCGAGAGCATCGACCTCGTCACTCACGTCGTCTCGCTGGGCCTCGGGTCCGATCGCAACGGCGGCGCCGCGGCCGTCGCCGGCATGAACACGGGGGGCAGCAGCTGGGTGCGCGCGGACAACGGCGCCCCGGTGCCCAACCCGCAGCCCGCGCCCAACGGCCAGGGGATGGTCGACCCCGCCGACGGCTCGCCCCTCATCTCGCAGGAGCAGTACAACGCCACCCACCCCCAGGGCGGCCCCATGGGTCTGCCGGGGATGCCGGGCATGCCAGGCAGCCCGGTGCGGCCCCTGGTTCCGATGGGCACGGGCATCATCCGCCGGGGTCAAGCGGGGTCGATCTTCCAATGACGCGCCCTTCGCGCCAGCGCGGCTTCACGCTCATGGAGGTGGTGATCGCCATCGGCATCACCGCCTTCATCGGCCTGGTCATCGGCATGAGCTTCTCGACGACCATCGCCACCAAGGACGTCATCGAGAGCCAGGCCGAGCACTACCGCATGCTGCGCACCGCGATGGGCCGCATGACGCGGGAGATCGGCTCGGCCTACGTGAGCGACCGGTACGACCCGAAGCGCTACCGCGACGCCTTCGATCGCCCCACCAACTTCATCGGCGCGCGCGACAAGCTGCTCTTCACCAGCTTCGCCCACCAGCGCCTCTACGCCGACGCCAAGGAGTCGGACGAGATGGTGGTCGAGTACTCGGTGAAGACCAGCACCGAGAGGAAGGCCAAGGGCCGGCAAGACCTGATGCGCCGCGAGAAGACCGTGCTCGAGGAGCGCATGGACCGCGGCGGCACCGAGGACGCGCTGCTCGAGGACGTGAAGAAGCTCGAGTTCCAGTACTGGAACAGCGAGCGGAAGCAGTGGGAAGACGAGTGGGACACGCGCCGCACCGAGAAGAAGACCATCCTGCCCACGCGCGTGAAGATCACCATCACCTCCGTCGACGAGTCGGGCAAGGAAGTCCGCTACGTGACCCAGGCGCGCATCATGCTCAACACCGAGCTGCCGAGGTACCAGTGAGCGCGCTCGGGAATCAGCGGCGCCGCCGGCGCGTCAAGGCCAAAGGCCCCTCGGAGCGCGGCGTGGCCATGCTGCTCGTGCTCGTGGGCCTCGCGGTGCTCGCCCTGGTCGCGAACGAGGTCCGCTACAACTCGGTGGTCGAGCTGCGGCTCGCCGCCAACGCCCGCGACGACGTGCGCGCCCACTTCCTCGCCAAGTCGGGCATCGGCATGTCCCGGCTCATCTTGCGGTTCCAGAAGCAGATCGACGCCATCCAGCTCCCCGACTTCAGCAAGATGCTCCCCCCCGGGCTGCTGCCGCCGGGCATGAACTTGCCCAAGAACCTCAACATCCAGCTCTGGCGCATGGCCAAGGTCGACTGCCACCTCCTCTCGGCGATGATCCCCGAGGAGAAGGCCCAGACCGGCGGCCTCGGCCCGGTCTCAGTCGACAAGCACTTCAAGTTCGACGAGGAGTTCTCCGACCTCGGCAAGGCGCAGTCCAAGCGCAAGTTTGGCGACTTCGACGGCTGCTTCGACTCGGTCATCAGCGACGAGGAGGAGCGCCTCAACCTCGCCAAGCTCGACGCGCCCCAGCTCACCTCCATGGTCCTGTTGGGGCAGCTCATCAACTCCTTCGGAGACAAGAAGTACGAGTTCCTCTTCGAGAAGGAAGACTCGAACCGGGTGAAGGTCGCGCCCACCGACGTCATCATCGCCCTGCGCGACTGGATCGACGAGGACGAGACCGGCAGCACCTTGAACCTCTCCGGCCAGGGCGAGCCCTTCCAGAAGGGCTTCTCCGACGAGAACGGCAACTACGACAAGTACGACCCCCGCTACCGCGCCAAGAACGCGCGCTTCGACAGCCTGGACGAGCTCTTCCTGGTGCACGGCGTGAACGACCGCTTCATGGCCGCCTTCCGCGACCGGCTCACCGTCTTCCCCGACATGAACTCGAAGCTGAACATCAACAGCGACGACCCGTTCATCCTCGAGCTCGCCATCCGCTCCGTGCTCGACCCGGCCCGGCCCGACCCGCGCATGCAGGACCCCATCTTCATCGACACCCTCATCCAGAAGATCCGCGCCGCGCGCATGTTCGCCATCATGGGCATGAGCGCCATCGACTTCGTCAACGTGCTGGCCCAGGCGGGGCTCGCGGTGAACCCGACCATCATGAACAACCCGCAGAACCAGCGCTTCATCGGCGACAAGAGCACCACCTACCGCATCAGCGTCACCGGCACGGCCGGCGAGGTCTCCCGCGTCATCACCGCGGTCGTGCGCCTCGACGACCAGCTCGGCCGCCTCGTCTACTGGAGAGAGGAATAAACATGGCCCGCATCCTCGGCCTCGATCTCGGCAGTCACTCGCTCAAGGGCGTGGTGATGGAGACCACCCTGCGCGGCTCCACGGTGAAGGAGGTCGTCGAGGCGCCCGTGCCGCAGGAGGGCGAGCGCCCGGCCCGCCTGGCCCAGGCCCTCTCGGCGCTGCTCGCCACGCCCCTGCGCGCCGACCAGGTGGTCATCTCTCTCCCCGGCACCTCGCTCGCCACCCACACCATCACCCTGCCCTTCACCGAGCCGAAGAAGATCGAGGCCACCCTCGGGGGCGAGATCGAGGGCCAGATGCCCTTCGAGCTCTCCGAGGCCGTCTACGACTACCAGCTCGCCCAAAGCGACGAGAAGGGCGCGAGCCTCCTGGTGGGCGTGATGCGCAAGGCCGAGCTCGGCGCGCTCCTGTCGCAGCTCCAGGCCGCCAAGCTCGATCCGCGCATCGTCACCCACCCCGGCCTCGCCGCGCAGAACCTCCTCCCCGTCCTCCCCAACGCGCTGCTCCCGGAGAGCCCCGAGGACGCGGTGTGCGTGCTCGACGTCGGGCACGAGCGCACCACCATCTCCATCGGCCGCCCCGGCGGCTCGGTGGAGGCGACGCGCACCCTCCCCGGCGGCGGGCTCCTGCTCACCAAGGCCCTGGCCCACGAGTTCAACATCGGCCTTCCCGAGGCCCAGGCCTGGAAGGAGCAGCACGGCGCCGTGGGCCCCGAGGTGGTGGGCGTCGACGCCGAGCGCGCCGCCGGCGCCTTCCTGCGCGCCTTCGCCCCCGTCCTGCGCGAGCTCAAGAGCACCTTGAAGGCCTACACCGCCCGCGCCCACCGCAACGTCGGCCGCGTCATCCTCTGCGGCGGCACCGCCAGGCTCCGGGGCCTGCCCGAGCAGCTCGGCACCGACCTGGGCATCTCCACCCAGCGCCTCGAGCTCACCCCCGAGCTCGCCGCCGCCGCCGGAGCCGCCGCCGGGCCGCAGCTCGCCCAGGCCTGGGCGCTCGCGCTGCGCGGCGTGGCCGCCGGCGCCAAGGCCCCGCGCTTCAACCTCCGCCGGGGCGAGTTCGCCTTCAAGAGCGACCTCGACTACGTGAAGGATCGCGTCGGCCAGCTCGTGGCCTTCGGCGCGGTGCTGCTCGTGCTCCTCGTCGCCTCGGGCCTGGTGCGCAACTCGGTGCTCGAGCGCCGCGAGAAGCAGGTCGACGCGGCCCTGTGCGACGTCACCCAGCGCATCCTCGGCAAGTGCGAGAAGAACTTCGACATCGCGCTGAACCTCTTGAAGGGCAAGGAGAGCCCGGCCGCCGGCATCCCCAAGCGCTCGGCCACCACCCTCCTCGCCGAGATGACCACCCGCATTCCCCCCGAGATCCCGGTGACGATGGATCAGATCGTCATCGACATGGACCGCGTCACCATGCGCTGCGAGGCCGCGAGCTCGAAGCAGATGGAGGAGATCGTCGCCGCCCTGAAGACCTACAAGTGCTTCAAGGAGGTCAAGGAGGGGAAGCTGGAGAAGAACAAGGACGGCACCAAGGTGACCTTCCGCCTCGACATCAACGTCGAGTGCCCCGACGACCTCACGAAGGAAGGGTGACCCATGGCCGACTCCAGCGCACTCGCCAGCTTCCAGGCCGCCTTCGCCGCCATGTCGCAGCGCGAGCGCCGCATGGTCGCCGCCGCCGCGGTGGCCGTGGGCGTCTTCCTCATCTTCATGGTGACCTTCAGCTTCTCCACCAAGGCCGAGTCGATCCGCGGCCGCACCACCCAGAAGCTCTCCAAGCTGCAGGACGTGCAAGACCTCGCCGCCGGCTACCGGGAGGCCGCCGCCGCCCAGTCCGCCGTGGAGCGCCAGCTCGCCGCCTCCAACATCCGCCTGATGAGCTTCCTCGAGGAGAAGGCCGGCCAGAAGGGCATCGAGCTGCCCACCATCAACCCCAAGGCCGACGTGCCCGTCGAGGGCACCAAGATCATCGAGTCGTCGGTCGAGCTCACCCTCACCGATCAGAAGCTCAACCGCGTGCTCGAGTTCCTCCAGGCCATCGAGGGGGGTCCGGCCATCGTGAAGGTGAAGTACCTGAGGCTCGAGCCCCGCGTGTCCAACGAGTCCGTCACCGCGTGGCTCACCGTCGCCACCTACCACCTGAAGTAACGGAACCCATGGCCGAGCCCGTCACGAAACTCTGGAAGAAGAGCCTCGGGTACACCGCGTTCTCGCTCTTCGCGATGCTGATGATGTTCTTCCTCACCTTCCCCTACGACGCCCTCAAGGACCGGGTGCGACAGGAGGCCGACGTCGCCGGCTACTTCGTGCGCATCGACTCGTTGGGGCCCGGGCTCTTCTCGGTGCGCGCCAAGAACGTGCAGCTCTCCAAGAAGGCCGCCGGCAACGCCGACACCCCGCCCGAGCCGCTCCGGCTCGACTCCATCAGCGTGGGCCCGTCGCTCTTCCCGCCCGGCGCGGCGGTCACCATCAAGGCCGCCGGCGGCACCATTCAGACCAGGGTGGGCCTCACCGGCAGCCGGGTGCGCCTCGACGTCGACGAGCTCGATCTCACCAAGGGCAACATCAAGGGCTTCACCGGCCTCGATCTCGCCGGCACCGTCGACGCGCACGTCGACCTCTCCATCCCCAAGACCACCACCGGCACCACGCCCGCCGAGCCCGACCTCGGCCTGGGCAGCGGCGTCGCCTCGCTCGAGCTCAAGAACGTGACCTTGAACGGCGGCAGCGTCACCGTGCCCATCCCCCAGTTCGGCCCCGAGCCGACCCCCGTCGACCTGCCGAAGATCGTGCTCGGCGATCTCACCGCCAGGCTCAAGTTCGAGAAGGGCGCGGGCACCGTCGAGGAGCTCCACTCCAAGTCGGCCGATCTCGAGCTCTCGGGCTCGGGCACGGTCAAGCTCGCGAAGAAGATCGAGTACGCCGAGCCCAACGTCGAGATCCGCTTGAAGCCCGATCCCGACTTCCAGAAGCGCCTGGGCATGCTCGGCAGCGCGCTCTCCTTCTTGGGCTCCGACCCCAAGGATCCGAGCTGGCGGCTCGCGCGGCTCAGCGGCTATCTGGGCCGGCCCCAGTTCCGGTAGAGCACCGAGCAGGCTCCCCGGCCTGCTGTGGCGAACGCTCCTCTCGCTCGCCTCGCCACGGCCCGGGAACCTGTTCGGTGCTCTGGTAGGTTCGCGTCCGACACCGAGGAGTGACCGCCGTCAGTGCCGAGGGGTCAAAACTACAAGTGAGGACACCCATGCACTCGAACCTGCTCCGCTTGACGCTGTCGTTCTCCATCGGCTTCGCGGCCACCTTCGGCCTCCAGGCCTGCGCGCCCAACAACCCGCCGACCTGTGCCGGGCAGTGCACCTGCACCGACACGGTGTGTACGTGCGCGGCGGGCCAGACCTGCTCGCTCGGCACCGCCGATGGCGGCGCGCCGCTGGCCACCCTGCCCTCGAACGTGACCTTCGACTGCAACTCGAACAACACCTGCTCGGTGGCCTGCGGCACCGGCTGCAGCACCACCTGCGCGGGCGGCTCGAGCTGCAACCAGACCCTCGGCGCGGGCGCGACCGTCACCTGCGCCGGCGGCGCGAAGTGCGACACCAAGGCCGGCGCCGACGCGGGCATCACCTGCACCGGCACCTCCAAGTGCGAGGCGAACATCGGCGCCAACAGCACCGTGGTCTGCCAGGGCGACGCCCTCTGCAAGGTGGAGTGCCCGACCGGCGGCTGCACCGTGCTCTGCCAGGGCAACGCCGTCTGCACCTGCGACCCCAAGAACAGCAACACCCCGTGCACCATGCAGTGCCAGGGCTCGTCGCAGGCCAAGCAGTGCGGCGACAAGACCGCCTGCGTGAAGGCCAACGGCGACTGCCCGTGACGCGCCGCTGGGCCTGAGCGGAGCCTGCCCTGAGCCCGTCGAAGGGTCGGAGGGTGCCGAATTCCGTTACCCTCCTTTTCGCTCCGCGCGCGCTCGTGCTACGTGCGCGGCATGCCTGAGCTCGTGTTCTTCCGCCGGGGGGAAGAAGTACTCCGGTTCAACCTCGACAAGCCCGTGGTGGTGCTCGGCCGCGGAGAGAAGTGCGACGTCGTCATCCCCGATCCGGAGCTCTCCCGGCAGCAGGTGTCGCTGCGCTTCGAGGGCGAGCGGTGCATCGTGGAGGACCTCTCCGGCAAGGGCACACAGGTCGGCGGGCAGAAGGTGTCCAAGGGCCCCATCGACGACGGGCAGGACATCGTGCTGGGCCAGTGGCGCGCGGTGTACCGCCAGAGCGTGGCCACGACCGAGGCCGCTGAGACGCAGATCGGCCAGCAGACCGAGGTGGTGGAGAAGAAGAGCGGCGACACGCGCTTCCAGGCGCAGGTGCGGGTGAAGGCCCAGGGCCAGGAGCAGGTGCACCGCCTGCGCGCCGACGCGTTCACCGTGGGCAAGGACGCGGGCAACGACCTCGTGCTCGACCACCGCTTCATCTCCAGCCGGCACCTCAAGATCGCCCGGGTCGACGACAAGTTCCACGTCGTCGATCAGCAGTCGACCAACGGCACCTGGCTCGGGCCAGTGCGCGTGTTCGAGGCCGAGGTGCCCTTCTTCACCACGCTGAAGGTGGGCGAGACCGAGCTCTCGCTCGAGCCGGCGGGCCTGGGCGCCACCAAGGGCGCCACGTCCTACGAGGGCATCATCGGCACCGACGCGGCCATTCGGCAGCTCGCCGAGCTCATCGAGCGCGTGGCCCCGTCGACGGCGGCCATCGCCATCTTGGGCGAGTCGGGCACCGGCAAGGAGCTGGTGGCGCGCGCGCTCCACAACCGCTCGCCGCGGCGCGAGCAGGCCTTCATTCCCGTCAACTGCGCGGCCATCTCCAAGGAGCTCATCGAGAGCGAGCTCTTCGGTCACGAGAAGGGCGCCTTCACCGGCGCGATGAACGCGCGCAAGGGCGCCTTCGAGGAGGCCGACGGCGGCACCATCTTCCTGGACGAGATCGGCGAGCTGCCCCTCGATCTCCAGGCGAAGCTGCTGCGCGCGCTGGAGTCGGGCGAGGTGAAGCGCGTGGGCGCCACGCGGCCCATGAACGTCGACGTGCGCGTGGTGGCGGCGACCAACCGCGACCTGTTGGGCATGGCGCGCGAGGGCAAGTTCCGCGAGGACCTCTACTACCGCCTCTGCGTGGTGCCGCTGACCCTGCCGCCCCTGCGCAGCCGGGTGACGGATCTGGTGCTCCTCGCCGAGCACTTCGTGCAGAAGTTCGTGCCCCGTGGGCAGGCGGTGCACCTGACCTCCGAGGCCATCGCCCGCCTCAAGCAGCACCGCTGGCCGGGCAACGTGCGCGAGCTCAAGAACGTGATTCACCGCGCCCTCCTGCTCCGCAAGGGGCAGAACCTCGAGGCGCACGACATGACCTTCGACTCGGGGCCGAGCTCCGAGGCGGCGTCGAAGAGCATCGAGTACCAGCCGGGCGTCTCGCTCGAGGAGCACGTCGGCAAGTACGAGAAGGCGATCGTCGCGGCCGCGCTGCACTACCACGGCGACAACCGCGAGCGGACCGCCAAGGAGCTCGGCGTCGCGCGGTCCACCTTCTTCAAGAAGCTGAAGGACTGGGGCTTCACCGACGCCGAGTCGTAGCGGCGCCGACCCAGCCTCCCCGTCGAAGCGTGCCGACCCAACGTTCACGCCGAGCTCGTCGAAGCGTGCCGAATTCCTCGTCTTTTCCTGCCCCCTCCCTCGCATAGATCCTCCCTGAGGCGCGCTCGTTTCACTCCGGAGCATGAGCGCGCTCCCGCCCCTCTCCGAGCTCTACGAGACCCACCGCCGCCGGGCGCTGGCCATCGTGCGACGCATCTTGCGAGACGCCGACGAAGCCGAAGACGTGGTGCAGGAGGTCTTCGCACGGCTCCACTCGCAGGACGTTCGCTTCGACGGCCGCGCCGCCTACACGACGTGGCTGCACCGCATCCTGGTGAACTCGTCCATCAACTCGCTGCGCGCGCGCAAGCGCCGCGGCCGCCTGGAGACCGAGCTGCCGCCAGTGGAGGACCCCGAGGAGAAGACGCTCGGCTCCGAGCGCCACGAGCAGGTGATGCAGGCCTTGGCCACGCTCTCCGAGCAGCACCGGCAGGTGGTGACGTTGCGCGACCTGCGCGGCTTCTCGTACCCGGAGATCGCCAGGCTCCTGCGCATCCCCGAGGGCACGGTGAAGAGCGCGCTCAACCGCGGGCGCACGCGGCTCGCGCGGGCGATGGCCGAGACCGGTCGGGGCCCTCTGGAGGAAGCCTGGGAGCCGGCGTGACTACGACTCGACCGGCTTGGGGTCGCTGAAGACGCGCAGCTGGCCGGTGGTGCGGTAGTGGCCCAGCGCGTTCTTGCCGTCGCCGCTGAGCCCGCCCCTGGAGCTCGGCGCCAGGGTGACGACCTTGCCGGTGCCGGGGTCGTTGGCGAAGTAGACCGTGCGGCCCTGGTCGTCGGTGCCCTTGGCGGTGACGCAGATCCAGTGGTCGGTGCCGTTGGCGCCGCCGTTGCTGCCGGCCTTGTAGTCGACGCCGATGACGACCGGCTTCCCCGCCTCGAGGTGAGCGTCGATGGTGGAGAGGCGGAAGTTCTCGCGCCGCACCTCGAGCCCGCGGGCCTTGCCCACCCGGCTCCAGTCCATCGCGTCGCCGGCGTAGCCGCGGTTCTTGGCCAACCAACCGTTGAGCGCGTCCGGCGTGATGGGCTCGCCCGTGATCTTGCTCATCGCCATGGCCGTCGACGACATCGCGCAGCCGGACCTGGCGATGGTGGTGCCGTGGCCGAGGCGGGTGCGGCCCCAGCGCGCGTCGCCCTGCGTGAAGATGGGCGTGCCGTCGTCGGTCTTCCGGATGTCATCGGGGAGCTCCACCGCGGGCGCGCGCACGGCCTGGGCCGCGGGCCGGGTCGACGGGCTCCAGCCGGTCGCTCGCGCGGGCACGGCGGCGGGGCGGGTCGCAACCCGCGACATGTCGTTGGTCCCGCTTCGCGCGACCACGGAGCCTGGTGCTCTTCCAATCGGTGCCGGCATGCCACCAACCTCCTGAAGTGGCCCACCCTACTCCTCCGGGCAACCAGGTGCCCGATCCTGGTCAAGAGTGCCCGTATGGACCGCGGAGCTCGCACCTGATCGCCAATGGCGATCTCCACGCGCGAAACGTGAGCCTGCCTGCGCCTTCGGCTACTCCTCGCCCTTCTGCCCCACGAAGTGGTCCGCCTTGTCCCGGAACAGCACGTTGAAGGTGGTCAGGCTGCCGTAGCAGCGGGTGACGTACTGCTGCAGCTCCACCTTCTCGGCGTCTGAGAGCTTGGGGTGCGCGTTGAGCTTCTGCTCCAGGGTCCTCAAGCGATCCCTCAGCATCACCACCTTGTGGAACAGCCCGTCGATGGGGATGTCCTTCGCCTGCAGCGAGGGGTCGTGGGGCAAAAGCTTCATCGTCCCGCCCTCCCACTTCTGGGCCAGCGGCACCTCGGTGAGGCCCGAGGCCTCGAGGAACAGCTCCATCAGCTCGGCGCGCGTCATGGTGCCTCCTAGCAGTTCGACTGGTGCGTTCGGGTCGCTCGACGGAAGGGCGGTGGGGCCGTGGGCGACGGTCACCGCCCCCGACGCCGACCGGATGACCGGGGCGATGTTCTTGAGCGGCCTGGCCCGGGCGCCCCTGGCCTCCGCCTCCTGGGCCTTCTCCACCAGGGCCCCGCGGGGCGCGAAGGCGTCGCAGAGGGGCGCCGTGGGCGGAAACAGCCCTCGATTCGCCTGCATACGGCACGAGCCCAGCCAACCCTTGGCCTCATCGAGCGAGTGGGCCCGCCACAAAACGCAGTTGCCGCACACCTTCTCGTGGGGCGCGAAGGTGGGAAGAACGGGGGCTTGGGAGGGCTCGCCGTCGCTCATGGGGCCGCCTTCCGTAGCCAACCCTCGCCCGCCTGTCGAGCCGCCGTCCCACCCGGACGGACGCGCCCCGGCCCTTCCCGGCCGGTCGACCCTTGTGTTCCGGCCCGAGGGCTTGTAAGCGCGGCGCCCTCTATGGCGAACATCCCGTTGGACAGAATCCGCAACATCGGCATCTCCGCGCACATCGACTCGGGCAAGACGACCCTGACGGAGCGCATCCTCTTCTACACCGGCCGCATCCACGAGATGCACGAGGTCCGCGGCAAGGATGAGAAGGGCGCGAAGATGGACTCCATGGACCTCGAGCGTGAGAAGGGCATCACGATCCAGTCCGCCGCGACCTACTGCATCTGGAAGGGCTCGAGGAAGCACCTCGAGGACATCAACGTCAACATCATCGACACCCCTGGGCACGTCGACTTCACCATCGAGGTCGAGCGCGCCCTGCGCGTGCTCGACGGCGCGATCCTGGTGCTCGACTCGGGCAAGGGCGTGCAGTCGCAGTCCATCACCGTCGACCGGCAGATGAAGCGCTACGGCGTTCCGCGCATCGCCTACGTCAACAAGATGGACAACCCGGGCGCGAACTACGAGCGCGTCGCCGAGATGCTCAAGGAGAAGCTCGGCCACCACCCGGTCAAGCTCCAGGTCCCCATCGGCTCCGAGGACAAGTTCCAGGGCATCATCGACGCCATCGAGCAGAAGGCGTACTACTTCGACGGCGAGAACGGCGAGAAGGTGCGTGAGGAGCCCATCCCCGCGGACCTCGTCGAGAAGTCCAAGCAGGCCCGCCTCGACATCATCCAGGGCGTCGCCGACGTCGACGACAAGCTCGCCGAGAAGTACCTCAACGACGAGCCGGTCTCCAACGAGGAGCTCCGCGCCGCCGTGCGCCGCGCCACCATCGCGCTCAAGATGACCCCGGTGATGTGCGGCTCCGCCTACCGCAACAAGGGCGTGCAGCTCTTGCTCGACGGCGTCGTGCACTACCTGCCGAACCCGACCGAGGTCGTCAACGAGGGCCACGATCAAAGCAACAAGGAAGCGAAGATCGTCCTCGAGTCGAACTTCGAGAAGCCCTTCGTCGGCCTCGCGTTCAAGCTCCAGCAGGACCAGTTCGGGCAGCTCACCTACTTCCGCATCTACCAGGGCAGGGTCAGCACCGGAGACACCATCGTCAACTGCTCGAACCAGATGCGCAAGGTGCGCGTCAGCCGCATGTTCCGCATGCACTCCGACGACCGCGAGGACGTGACGAGCGCCCAGGCCGGCGACATCGTGGCCTTCTACGGCATCGAGTGCAGCTCCGGTGAGACGTTCACCGACGGCAAGGCCAACGTCACGATGGTCTCGATGCACGTGCCCGCGGCGGTCATCTCGCTGGCCGTCGAGCCGAAGGACCGCGACGGAGAGGTGAACTTCGGCAAGGCGCTCAACCGCTTCACGAAGGAAGACCCGACCTTCCGCGTCCACCAGGACGAGGAGTCGAGCCAGACCATCATCTCGGGCATGGGCGAGCTCCACCTCGAGATCTACATGGAGCGCATGAAGCGCGAGTACAAGTGCGAGGTCGTCGCGGGTAAGCCCCAGGTGGCCTACCGAGAGACGGTCACGCAGCGCGGCGACTTCGCGTACACCCACAAGAAGCAGACGGGCGGCTCGGGCCAGTTCGCGCGCGTGTGCGGCTTCATCGAGCCTTTGCCCGCCGACGCCGTGGAGCAGTACGAGTTCGTCAACGAGATCACCGGCGGCTCCATCCCCAAGGAGTTCATCCCCGCCTGCGACAAGGGCTTCCGTGAGGCGATCAAGAAGGGCACCCTCATCGGCTTCCCCATCGTCGGCGTGCGCTGCTCCATCAACGACGGCCAGTTCCACGCGGTCGACTCCAGCGAGCAGGCGTTCAAGACCGCCGCGATCATGGGCTTCCGCGAGGGCTACGAGGCGGCCAAGCCGACCATCCTCGAGCCGATCATGAAGGTCGAGGTCGAGGCGCCGCTGGAGTTCCAGGGCTCGGTCGTCGGCCAGGTGAACCAGCGCCGCGGCGTCATCCTCGAGACCACGTCGGCCGAGGGCAACGTCACCGTCACCGCCGAGGTGCCGCTGAACACCATGTTCGGCTACTCGACCAACCTCCGCTCGGCCACCCAGGGCAAGGGCAACTTCACCATGGAGTTCGCCAAGTACCAGGCGGTGCCGCGGCAGGAGCAGGAGGAGATGATGAAGAAGTACAAGGAGAAGCAGGCCGCCGAGGCCGCCGCGCGCAAGTAAGCGCCGCCATCACCAGCCGTACTGCGAGGCCGGTCACTCCCCCTGGGGAGGGCCGGCCTCGTCTCGTTGCGGGCGCCGATTGGCCTTGCAGCCCCCCCCCGCACCGCTAGCATGCGCGACCTCGAACCTTTGCCATGGGGGCATCATGACTGCGCCGGCCAATACGATTCCCGAGTTGCTCCTCAACCGACTCGCGGAGACTCCCGACTCCACCGCGTTTTCCTACCCCGTCGGCAGCGGCTGGAAGCAGGTGAGCTGGCGGCAGTTCGGCGACGCCACGCGGCAGGTGTCGATGGGCCTGAGGGCTCTGGGCCTCCAGAACGAGCAGCGCGTCGCCATCTTCAGCAGCACCCGCTACGAGTGGATCCTGGCCGACTGCGGCATCCTCGGCGCGGCGGGCGCGACCACCACCATCTACCCGTCCAACACCGCCGAGGACTGCGAGTACATCATCAACGACTCGGACACCGTCCTCTGCTTCGCGGAGACGGAGGAGCACTTGAAGCGCCTGGAGAGCGTCCGCTCGAAGATGCCCAAGCTCAAGCACGTCATCATGATCGACGGCAAGGGCACGGGCGACGGCTGGGCCATTACCCTCCAGGAGCTGATGGAGAAGGGCAAGTCGGCCTCGCAGGCGGACTGGGAGGCGGTCTGCCGCTCGGTCAAGCCCGAGAGCCTGGCCACCCTCATCTACACCTCCGGCACCACCGGCAAGCCCAAGGGCGTCGAGCTCACCAACACCTGCTGGGTCTACGAGGCCAACGCCATTCACGAGCTCAAGCTGCTCACGCAAGGCGACGTGCAGTTCTTCTGGCTGCCACTCGCCCACAGCTTCGGCAAGGTGCTCGAGGTGGCGCAGTTCCGCATCGGCTTCCACACCGCCATCGACGGCCGCATCGACAAGCTGGTGGAGAACCTGGCGCACGTGAAGCCGACCTTCGTGGCCGCCGTGCCGCGCATCTTCGAGAAGGTCTACAACAAGAGCGTCGAGACCGCGAAGAAGGGTGGCGGCCTCAAGTACAGCATCTTCAAGTGGGCCATCGGCGTGGGCAAGGAGTGCTCCAAGCTGCGCCAGAACAAGCAGGAGCCCTCGGGCCTGTTGGCGATGAAGGAGGGCGTCGCCCAGAAGCTCGTGTTCTCGAAGCTGCAGGAGCGCTTCGGCGGGCGGCTCAAGTTCTTCATCTCCGGCTCGGCGCCGCTGTCGCGCGAGATGGCGGAGTTCTTCCACTCGGTGGGCATCCTCATCCTCGAGGGCTACGGGCTCACCGAGACCAGCGCGTTCTCGTTCATCAACCGGCCGCACAACTTCAAGTTCGGCACCGTCGGCCAGCCGGCCCCCGGCACCCAGGTGAAGATCGACGCCGAGACCGGAGAGATCCTCCTCAAGGGCCCGGGCGTGATGCGCGGCTACCACAACCTCCCCGAGGCCACCGCCGAGGTCCTCAAGGCGGACGGCTGGTTCCACACCGGAGACAAGGGTGAGCTCGACGCGGAGGGCCTCCTCAAGATCACCGATCGCATCAAGGACCTGATCAAGACCTCGGGCGGCAAGTACGTCGCGCCGCAGAACATCGAGGGCAAGTTCAAGGTGCTCTGTCCCTACGTGAGCAACGTGGTGGTGCACGGCAACAACCGGAACTTCTGCACCATGCTGGTCGCCCTCGACCCGGAGTCGATCACCGGCTGGGCGAAGCAGAACGGCGTCACCGGCGGCTACGCGGAGATCGTGAAGGACCCGCGCACCCACGCCCTCATCAAGCCCTTCGTGCAGGAGCTCAACAAGGAGCTCGCCAGCTACGAGTCGGTGAAGAACTTCGCCATCCTCCCCAAGGATCTCTCCATCGACGACGGCGAGCTGACCCCGAGCCAGAAGGTGAAGCGCAAGGCCGTGGAGAGCAAGTACAAGGCCGTGCTCGACGGGTTCTACACCGGCAACCTCTCGGAGCTCTGAGAGCCCGGCGGGCCGCCCGCCGTCACCCGAACGTCTTCACGAAGAAGGCGGCGGTCAGCGCCCAGCCGAACACCACCACCGCCCGGCGGACCTTCCGGGCGTCGAGCCGGCGCGCCGTGGCGGCGGCCAGGAAGCCTCCGGCGACCGAGCCGGCGGCCATCACCAGCGCCCTCGGCCAGTCGACCACGCCCGCAAAGATGAAGGTGGCGAGCGCCGTCAGGTTGATGGCCGCGCCGAGCGCCGACTTGAGGGCGTTCATCGCGTTGAGGTCCTTCGGGCCGAGCAGCGCGAAGACCGCCAGCATCACCAGGCCCATGCCGCCGCCGAAGTAGCCGCCGTAGACGGCGATGGCGAGCTGCGCGACGGCCACCACCGGAAGGCCCGGCCGGCCCAGGCGCTCGAGCTTCTCGCGGAGCTGGGCGCTGAAGGTGAACAGCAGCGTGGCGGCCAGGAGCAGGAAGGGCACCAGGCGCTCGAAGAGCGGCGCCGGCGTCCACAGCACCAAGAGCGCCCCGAGGACGCCGCCCAGAAGGCTCACCACCCCCAGCGGAACGAGCAGGTGCCGCTGCGACCACAGCTCGCGCCGGTAGCCGTAGGTCGCCGAGACCGAGCCCGGCCAGAGCGCCACGGTGCTGGTGGCGTTGGCCACGATGGCGCTCACCCGGGAGACGAGCAGCAGCGCCGGGAAGGTGAAGAAGCTGCCCCCGCCGGCGACCGCGTTGATGCCCCCGCCCATCAGGGCCACCGCGAACAGGCTCAGCGACTCGGCAAGGGGCACGGCGCTCTCCTATACCATCGCTATGCCCCGCTTCCTGAGACGCCTCGCGGTGGGCGATCCGCAGGCGCCGTTCGAGACCCTGCTCGGCATCCTCCAGGCGCACGGCGCCCTCGGCGGCGACCGGAGGCTCTTGCCCGACGTGCAGCTCGTCTCCATGGGAGATCACTTCGACTGGGGAAGGCCCGAGCAACGGGAGCAGGCCGCGATCGACGGGCTCGCGACGCTCGAGTGGCTCTCGTCCCACGACGCGGAGCAGGTGATTCTGCTGCTCGGCAACCACGACCTCTCGCGGGTGTGCGAGCTCGCCGCCTACACCGACGAGGGCTTCGCCGCGGCGCGGGCCGAGGCCGATCTCGCCTACGCCCGCGGCCAGGGCACCGAGGCGGCCGAGCGGGCGTTCCTCGAGAAGCACCCCTCCCTGCCCTCGTCCGAGCTGATCGCCCGCGACTACTCCACCTTCACCGTCGCCCAGCGCGCGCGGGTGGCGGAGCTGCTCAAAGCCGGGCGTTTCAAGCTGGCCCACGCGCACCAGGGGCTGTTGCTGGTGCACGCCGCCGTCACGCTCGACGACCTGGCCGTCGCCTCGGCCCCCGCCACCAGCGCCGAGGCCGCCGCGGCGGGCCTGAACGCCTGGCTCGAGGTCCGGGTCCGGGCGTGGACGAGCGGCGCGCTCGAGCTCGAGCCTCTGTACCGCACCGGCTCGGCGTCACGCGGAGAGGCGCGGGGCGCGTGGAACCACCGCCCGGCCGATCCGGCGCACGAGGCGGCGCACCACTTCGAGGGGCCACCGCGGCGCCGCTTCGATCCCCGCTCGCTCCCGGCGGCGTTCCCGCAAGGAATCGGTCACATCCGCGACCAGAAGTGCCGCGAGCTCATGCCGCGCTGGCACGACGGCGCCAAGGCCAAGGACGGCCCGGTGCGCTCCCTGCGCCTCGACGGCGAGACGCCTCGCTACGCGCACGGCGCTCAGGCCGGCGCGCGGCTCTTCTTCCTCGACGGGGGCATGTCACACGCGAAGGCCGACGAGTACGAGCTCTTCGATCTCTCGGCCCGTCAGCCTGCCTCGAAGCTGCACACCAGGGGCACGTGATCGGAGAGCCCGTGAAAGGGCCCGTCGGTGTCGCCGAAGCGGTAGGTGCCGCTCATGTCCCCGAACTCGACGCCCTTCGAGCCGAAGATGTGATCGAGGTGCATGCGGAGGTTCATGAAGCCGGCGGTGGGAAAGCCGGCGGGGTCGGCCGGGTCGATGACGCGCAAGGACTCCTGCGCGCCGTGGAGGCCGCACTCCCTGGTGAGCGCCTGGTACACCGGCGTCGCCGGCGCGGAGTTGAAGTCGCCCATCACCAGGTAGGGCTCCTGCTTCGCGCAGTGGGCGGCGAACTGCGCCACCGCCAGCGCCTCGGCGAGCTGGTTCTTCCCGTGGCCCATCTTCTCGGACCGCTCCCAGAACTCCTTCGAGAACCACGCCGGGAGCGACAGGTGGGTGTTGAAGACGTGAAACGCGTGACCCTTCAGGTCTTCCAGATGGAGGTGCGCGGCGATGCGCGTCTGCTTCAGCGTCTTCAGCGCCTCGCTGCCGTGATGGGTGATGTGGTGCGGCTTCTCGCCGTTGTGGGTGCGGACGTCGAGCGTCTGCGCGTTCACCAAGAGCGCGAGCCCGGTGGTGTAGAACTTCACCGGGCCGAGCCGGTACTCGTGCGCCGGGAAGTAGTAGGCGCGATACGGCCCCACGGCCCCGTGCTCCCGGAACGCCTCGTCGAGGTAGTGCAGGAACCCTTCGAGCTGCGTCTGGCGCGGGTGCATGCCCGGGTTCAGGGCCCGCGCGCGCATCGAGCGGGTCTCCACCTCCTGGAGCGCGATGAGATCGGCCCTCGGCGCGAGGCCGACCAGCGCGCTGGCGATGGCCCGCTTCGAGGCGGCCGTCGCGGCGAGCCCACGAAGGCCGTGCCCGAAGTACCTCACGTTGTACGAGACGAGCCTCACACCGGTGAGAGTCTAACAGCCGGCCGCGCGCGCCAGAGCACGGCCCTCCATTCGCCCTGAGCTCGTCGAAGGAGCGAGGGTGGCTCTCCCTTGCTTCAGGCCAACGTGATGGAGAGCGCCTCGACCTTCCCGCCGCGCAAGACTTTCGCGGGAACGGTCTGCCCCGCCCGCTCGACGGCCAGAAAGGCCACGAAGTCCTCGAGGGTCTTCACCAAGTCGTCCCCGAGGTGCAGGAGGGTGTCGCCGAAGGAGAGGCCCGCCTTGGCCGCCGGGCTGTCGGGGAGAACGTCCATGACCATGAGGCCGATGGACTCGCCGGTCGCGGTGCGCACCGCCGGCGGCAGCTGCACGGGGACCAGTCGCGTCCCCAGCGTGCTCTTGCGCGGGGTGCGGCCCTGCTCCAGCGCGCCGACGGACCGCTCCACCGCCGCGAACGGGAGGGTGGTGACGGCCCGGCCCGGGAGCGTCACCAGGCCGAGGACCCCGCCGGAGAGGGAGAGCAGGGGTCCGCCGACGAAGCCCGGCTGAATGGGCGCGTCGGAGTCCACGTAGCCCTCGACCGCGGCCCCGGAACCGGTCGTCCACGACTTGGCGCTGGCGGCGCTGACGATGCCGGAGGTGGCGCGGACGCTCTCGCCGGGCCGGCCGAGGCGCAGCACCAGCTGTCCGACCTTCGGGGCTTGCGTGGCGCGCGTCAGGGCGGGGAGCGCCGTGTCGAGCTCGAGCAAGGAGAGATCGAGCGCCAGGTCGCGGCCCTTCACCTTGGCGCGGAAGCTGCCGCCGTCGGAGACGACCTCCACCTCGTCGAGCGGGAGGGCTCGGGACGAGGTGACGACGCGGCCTGGCGCGACCACCACCCCGCTCGCGGGGCGCCGCCTTCCTCCTTCGACGCGCACGACGGAGCGGCCAACCCGCTCCACCACCTCGACCAACTCGTTGGACAGCGCTGCGGCGTTCAGGGCCATGGCAACCTCGGGGGTTCGCGCCCGGAAGTGAGCGCGATGGGCCAAGCTAAGAGCGCTCGGCAGCTCGACAACCCGCTCGAACGGTCAGTCGGCGGTGAGCCCACACGCGATCGTGGCCGGGCTATGAAGCTCGAGGGAGGCGACATGGTGCACGTGGGATTGCTCGCGATGACCCTCGCGGCGGGGAGCCCCGATGGCGGCCCGCCCGCGCCACGTTTCCGGACGTCCGAGGGCGCGCCCCTGGGCGGCTTCGACGCGGCGTGGGAGGCGCTCCACGAGACCTTCGGCGCTGCGACCCCCGAGGCCTTCACCGTCGTCGTCAAGGAGCCGGGCGGCCCATCGCAGTTCAACACGCAGGCCACTCGCCTGGTGCTGCCGCGCGACACCCTCGCCACTCGAGGCGCGCCGACCCTCGCGCACGAAGGGGCCCACGTGTGCCTGTCGCGACTGACGGAGGGCGCGAGCGAGCTCGAGGCGCTGCGCTTCGTCGACGAAGGGTTGGCGACGATCTTCGAGCACCGCTTGGCCGGGACGTCCGCCGAGCTCGAGAAGAGCGCGAGGCGGGCCGCCGCGCTGCAGCTGGCCGCGGGAAACCTGAGCTTCGAGAAGCTGGCGCGGTGGTCGGTGTACTTCGGCGATCCCCAGCAGGAGCGGCGGGCGAGCTTCGCCTACCCGGTGGGCGCGGCCTTCGTGCTCTTCCTGCGCGACACCTTCGGCGACGAGCGGTTCATGGCGCTCCTGGTCGCCCTCGGCCGGTCCCGCACGCTCGACGGCGCCGCGCAGGCGGCCCTGGGGCGCTCCGCCGAGGAGCTGGAGACCGCGTGGCTCGCGTCGCTGAAGGCCGTGAAGGTCGCCCCGCCGGCCGCGATCGCCTTCGAGCCGCGCGATCAGGCGAAGCACGTCGCGGTCGGCGTCACGGCGCTCCGCGTCACCTTCGACAGCGACATGGCCCCGTCGATCTGCCTGCGGGCGGAGTGCGGCAAGAGCCACGTGTGCTTCACCGGCGCTCGGTGGACGTCGCCGCGGATGCTGGTCGTCGTCCCCGACGGTCCGCTCTTGCCCAAGCACCGCTATCGGCTCGAGCTGGGCATCGCAGGACGGTGCGTGATGTCGGCGCTCGACGGCCAGAGCCTCGCGCCGGTGACCTGGGAGTTCGAGACCGAGTGACGCCGCTCAGCGGCGGCGGCGGAGGGCGGGCCACGCGCTTCGCCGCGCCGCCTCGAGCGCCAGGCCCTCGAGGCGCGACGGCCCGTCGGACACGAAGCGCTCCGGGTGCTCGAGCAGCCTGCGCTCCAGGCAGAGCGCCTCGGCGAGGGTGGCGAGCTCGTCGGGGGCCAGGCGCAGCGAGGCCAGCGCAGCGGAGGCGTCCCGCAGCTCGTCCGGAGACACCGTCACGCCGGCGACGCGCGCGAGGTGGGCGAGCAAGAGCGTCCGCGTCCCCGCGTCGGCGAGCGCGTCGCGATCGCCCCGTCCTTCGAGCGCCGCCAGCGCCGCCGCGTGCGCGTCGAGGAGCCGCCGCCGCCGCACGAAGCTCGAGGCATGAAACGGGCGAGGAGCGCGGGTGGCGTCCTTCCCCAGGGAGGCGACCGTCCGCAGGCAGAGCTCGGCGTCTCGCGCCTTGAGATCGACCGCGTTCTTCGGGAGCCACCCGGCGAAGCGCTTCTTCCGCGCCTCGGGCGCCGCCCACCGCCGCTGCACCTCGGCCCAGCGGCGCTCTTGGTAGAAGATCCCAGAGGCCGCCGCGAGCAGCCCCTTCGCTTCGGCGGGGGTGAGGACCCGGGCCCGCCGCGCGGCCTCGATGGTCGCCTTGGCGTTGACCAGAGGCAGCGTCAGCGGCCGGAAGCCCGACTCGGCGTCGCCGTGCAACAGCGCCACGTCGGCGTCGTCGACGAGCTCCCCCTCGCGATACCCGGCGAAGATCTCTCCGACGCCCACCATGCCCTCGTCGGCGAGCTCGGCGGCGCGCAGCGCGCCCATGCTCGACGCGCCGTAGACCGGCACGCCCGCCGCCACCGCGGCACGCAGCTCGTGGTGCCACACGCTCGGCACCTGCTCGAAGACGCCGTCGATGAGGGCGATGGCGCTCGGCCGCTCCACCAGCGCGCGGAAGACGTCGCCCTGCCGGGCCGGCGCCCGGAAGTCGGCGTCGAGCAGCGCCACCGCGCGCGCGCGCGGCAGGCTGGGACCCAGGAAGACAATCGGGCGGGTCATCGAGGCGCTCCTCGGTGGAGTGGAGATCTTCCCCCGTCGACCGTCTCCGGGGCGCACGGGCCCTCGCCGGACTGAGCCGAGGCGGACGAGGACGAAGCCAGCCGTGCACCCGAGCGAGGAGCGCCGGAGCGGTGCTGGTACGCCCTGCAGGGCGCGCAGGGGCGGGCCTGCCCGGCGCAGCGAGCGGATCGTCGGCCGCAGCCGAGGGAGCCGGTTTCGTGCTCTCGGCGTGAGCCGCCCGGGGTGCCCCTCTGATGGCGCACGGCGAGGTGGCTCGAGCGGCTTCGGCGCCGGCCGGCGATTCGGCTCGGCGCTCCCGGCGACGGGAGGGCGGCCCCTGTCTGCGCCTCGGGGTGAGCGAGCGGCCGCGGAGAGAGAGCGGAGAGCATGACTCAGAGCAGATGACTGACGCCCAGCGCTGGCGAGACGGCCTTCACCACGTGAAGCGGCTCGCTCGCCAGCTCGACGATGGCCACGTCGCTGTCCGCCAGCGCCTCCAGGTCCTTCGTGCGCGCGTTCACCAGCTTCGCCAGCGTCCGCCTCGGCCGCGCCCGCGAGAGCACCTCGAACAGCTCCTTCCCCGCCACGCGCTCGCCGGCCGCCACGTCCTCCCGGGCCCCGTGGACCTCGGTGAGCCGGCTCTGCGCGGCCTCGAGCAGGGCCGCCTCCGCCGCCGCCTCGCCCGTCCGCCGAGCCGCGTAGCCCGCCGTCAGCGGAATCGAGCCACCCTCGCGATCGAACAGCAGCGCGGCCACCACGGGCACGCGGCCGCGCGGCGGCGTCAGGTCGAAGGTGAACGCTGCGAAGCCGCGCGCCTCGAGGAGCCCGAGGAGCGGCAGCTCCGGCGCGAGCAGCCTCGCCACCGCCTCTTCCGGCGTCCACCCGCGCGGGAGGCTCTTCGCCACGGCGTCACGCTCCACGAGCTCCAGCACCGCGTGCTCCGCCGCGCCCTTCGTCGTGCGGTGCGCGGCCAGGCCGTTCGACGACCACGACTCCACCGAGGGGCCCAACCACGCCGTGCCCGAGGGCGGGCAGAACACCGCCTCCGCGCGCACCAGCGCTGCCCCTCCGTCCAAGAGCCACTGCCCCTCGATGAACGCGCAGGAGAGCCCGTCGTCATCGCGGGACCACACCAGCCGCTCGAGCGGCAGCGTCTCAGCCGCCCACAGCTCCGCGGCCTCGCCGAGCGCGCTCGCCACCGCGGCGGCCCAGGTCGGCCCCTTCCCTTGCGTCGCCTGGAGCACGTGCCCGCGCGGACGGATGGCGCTCGCCACCTCGACGCCGCAGCGGTCGAGCGTCGTCAGCCGGGCGACGCGGCTGACGCCCAGAGCCAAGGCCAGCGGCGGCGCCCGACCCGTCACGAGCGCGGCAGGTCGGAGGTCGCGCTCCCGAACGCCGGAATCATCGTCGTCTCCGCCGGCGGCGGCGGCAGCTCGCTCTTCCGGAACTCGTAGCCGATCTCCACGTTGACGGAGAAGCCGAGATCGTCCCGGTAGTCCTGCAGCGCCTCGTCCATGCGGAAGGTCTTGTAGGCGCGCCCGTTGATGAACAGGAACGGCAGGATCTTCAGTCGCGCCCCCGCGTACATCACCGTCTGCTGATCGAGCGCGGTCAGCGACGAGAAGTCGGTGACGCCGCGCTTGTACCAGCTGGCGAAGAACTGCAGAAAATCGAGCACCGGCACCTCGAGGTGCGCGATGACGTTCTTCTCCGGGGTCGCGCCGAGCAGCCCCTCGAGCGCCAGCGTCAGCCCCACCCGGCCGGGGATGCCCCAGCTCGCCTCGGCGTAGTAGCCGGTGCGCTGCCCAAGCCCGTGGTCGATCAGGTACGCGCCCTTGGGAATGAAGACCGCGCGGCTCGGGTCGGTGCGGTCGGTGACGTACTTGAACCGCTCGATCTCGTAGAAGGTGTCGAAGTAGCTGGGCTGGTAGCGGCTGCCGAGCGAGCGCAGCTCCGCCACCACGCGGAACGCGTTCACCGTCGAGGTGCCCACGTTGAAGCGCCCGAGCACCCCCGCCGTCATGCCGGAGTCGCCGCCCAACAGCTGCGAGAAGTCGAGGTAGGGCTTCACGTCGACGTGCTCCGTCTTCACCACCTTCATCTCCACGTCGACGCCCAAGAGCGTCACCGCGCGGTTGGTGGTCTTGAAGCGGGTGCCTTCGAGCTCGAGCTGCCGCACGCCCATCGGGTCGGTGACGATGGCCAGCGGCGCGGTGCGGTCGGTGACCGCGGTGACGCCGAAGGACAAGGTCGAGAGCACCACGTTGTCCTTGAAGAACGGCGACAGGGGCTTGATGAAGCCGAGCGCGCCGAGCGTGTTCCACTCCAACAGGTCGTTGGTGAAGGCCTCGAAGCCGCCCAGGCCGTTGTAGGCGTCGACCTGCGCCGACGCCCGCGGGTAGTTGGTGTCGAGGTTGGGCGCATAGCGCCGCATGATCGCGCCGTGGCCGAGCGTCGAGGCGTAGCGCTGGCCGGCGGAGACGTAGAGCGGGTCTTCCTTGCGGCCGTAGGTCACGTAGTTGAGCACCCGGCCGAAGTCGTGGAGCGTGTCGTAGTCCTCGGCGCGGAGCTTGCCCAAGTCCTTCACCACGTCGGTCATGGTGGAGGCGTTGGCGAAGTCGGCGAGCTTGATGCGCAAGGGCACGACGAAGCCGATGCCGAGCTTCGCGTCCAAGAAGCGCAGGTCGAGCATGGGCTCGAGCAAGAGGTAGTAGGCCTGCTGGAAGGCGTCCAAACCCGCCGACACGCCGAGGCGGGTGTTCTTCACCACCAACCGATCGCTGCCCAGGTAGACCGAGAGCTCGCCCTTCACGAACTCGCTGGGCGCCTTGCCCTCGGCCAGCGAGACGCCGCGGGCGACGGGCGCGTCGGCCGGCAGGCCCTGGGGCGCCGGCGGCACGGGCGCGTTGGTGGGCATCTCCTCGGAGCTCGCGGCCAGCGCGAGCGCGCACAACGTCGGCAGGAAAACGTTCACGACCCCTCCCAGCGCGAGCGCGACGCGCTCACTTCCCGCACGGATCGACGGGCTTCAAGAAAGCCGAGAGCTTCGCCTCGTCGGCCACGGTGCCGGTGAGGTCGAGCTCGGCGGCGGGCGTCTGGGGCGACGGGTCCATCATCATCCACACGCCCATGCGCAGCTCGTCGCCGCCGCTGGGGCAGTCGAACAAGAGCGAGGTCTGCAACCCCTCGGAGGTCGACGCGTTCGGGCCGCTGCCGGTGTTGAGCGTGCCGCGGGAGGCGACGTAGTAGATCTTCCGGCCGTCGACGACGAGGTTGCCCTTCTTGATGACGTCCTTCACCTGGAGGTTGAGCCCCGACTGGCGCAGCGCCGCGTCGTCGGTGGCCTCCTGCGAGGTGAAGAAGGCGCGGGTGCGCTTGTTGTTCTCGTTCGACATCACCCGCACGTAGACGAACTGCCGCGTGTGCTCGGGGAAGCCGCCGTCGGCGAGCGGCGGGGCGTCGATCAGGTCGGCCATGTCGAGCATGCCGAACATGGAGAGCGTCGCGCGGGGGAAGTAGCCCTCGGGCAGGGTGCCCAACATGCGCACCGCGTTCTCCTGGCGCGTCTGGGGGTCGGTGATGCCCTTGACCGTGTCGCTGCCCTTCTTCACCACGTAGGCGCCGGAGGCGAGGCAGAAGACGATCAGCACGCCGCCAAGCCCGAGGCAACCGAGCAGCACGTAGAACCAGGGGCTCCTGGGCTTCTTCTGAGGCTCTTCCATGCCGCCGGTCTACCTCAGCCGGGCGGCGGCGGCAGCACCCGCGAGGGCGCGCCGCCGGGGCGCTCAGATCGCCGCGTTGTTCAGCACGAAGTAGATGCCCTCGTAGAACTTGGCCAGGTTGTCGTAGAACTGCACGTAGACCTGAAGAAAGGTCAACGTGCCGCCGAGGAGGATGAAGTGGGTGACGATGGAGTACTCGACCATGGCCTGGCCACGGAGGCGCCGCCGGCGCGCGCGGATCGAGACCGGCTGCTTCGCCTGGCGCGTCGGGACGAAGTCGCTCATGGCTTTCGATCCTTGTTGCCGCAGGCCTTGACGCACGACTTGACGACGTCCTTGCAGGCCCTCCCGCAGACGCTCGGATCGGCCTTGCGGCTCTTCTTCATCTGCTCCTTGCAGCCGGCCTCGCACTGCGTGGCCAAGGACTCGCAGTCCTTGGCGCACGTTTCCTGACTTCGCTCGCGCGCGAAGGCCGTGCCTCCGAGAGTGAGCATCACGGTGAACATGAGGTGAATATGGATTTTCTTCACGGTTGATCCTCCAGGGGTGAGTGAGGCCGCTCGTCGTAGGTGAGCATCATATCGACGCCGTCGTCCTTCTTGGAGAGCATGACGCTCTGCAGAATCTGGCCGCGCTGTGCGGTGAGGCCCGCGCGTTCGGGGCCCTCGGTACGCTCGATGATGGACCAGGAGCCCGTCTTGAAGTGCTCCTCGAAGAAGCGCGCGACATCGGCCACGGTGGCGTGCTTGAGCTGGGAGTAAACGCTCAGGCGGTGCACGCCCTCCTGGCTCTGGTTCACCACCACGGGGCTGGTGGCGCCGTCCGGCAGGCGCATGCCGGGCGGGAGCTGCTGCGTCGCGGCCTTGAGGAGCTCGAGCGGGTGGCTCGACGAGGCGAACACCAGGGTCTCGTGCCCGGCCACGGCGACGCTGACCATGTGCATGGTGCCGTCCAGCAGGCCGGCGTCGAGCACGGGCGGGTCGAGCCAGGCGACGTAGCCCTGGGTCTCGTCGAACATGTGCGTCGCGTGCATGACGCCGCTGCGGGAGTACTCCCGGTCGTAGAAGGCGATGACCTCGCTCGGCTTGTCCTGGGTGGAGAACCAGGAGATGGCGAGCTTCGACCCCTGCGAGGCGAGGTCGTCGCCAAGCTTGCGCGGCGAGGCGTGGGGGTATGGGGGGATGCCGTCGAGAGACGCGGAATCGAAAGCGGGGACCTCAGTCACGTCACGCCCCGGCGGGAGCGGCAGGGGCGCGCCCATGGGCATCGCTCGGCTCGCACTGGTGAGTGCCGCGGCCATCGCCTTGTCCGCCTCGTTCGCGTCGCGCATGCCGAGCCCGACGCCCATCACCACTCCAGCGACCGCCGCCGCCGACAGAATCCACCAGACCGGCAGACCTCGCGAGGTCCGCCCCACCGCGCGCCTCACCAAACGCTCTCGTCCTGGCTCAGGTAGAAGTTCTTCCGGTTGCCGTAGTCGCTGTCCTGTCGATCGTTGAAGCCCGACGCGTAGTGGCCTTTGTACTCGCGCTTGTATCCGGTATTCCACGTCAGGGTGTCGGTCATTGGGTTGTCGCCGATGAGTGCCATATCGACGAGCGGCGTCTGGTAGCCAATCAGGTCTTTGTTGGCGAGCTGGGCTCCGAAGGCCAGGGCGCGCACGCCGGGAATTGCGGCGAACTTCTTGAAGTACATGTCGACTCGCTTCTTGAAGTCGTCTTTGGGACTCGACTTGTGTGGCTCGTGATCATTGACGGTATTGACCGCCCAGGGGTCGACGATCATGCCGAAGTGGTCTTCGCTCTTGGTGCCTTCCGCGCCCATCACCCAGCCCCAGCCGAGGTTGGCGTTGCTGTGGATCCGGCCCTCCTCGCCTCGAAAGACCCCCTGCGTGCCCTGACCCGATTGGTTCCCGCCGATCGCGAGCATGTTGGGGTGCTTGGAGCTCGAGCCCGGCGTGAGGAAGTTGTGAATGATGAAGTAGTTCTGCACGCCGAGCGCGGCGGTGCAGGAAACCAGGCCGCCACGGTTTTGTTCGCGGGCGTACACGAGCGACTCGATCAGATTGCCCGCCGAATCGTCGATTTTGCACGAGACCTGCTTGCCCTTGCGCCCGTTCCCCCCATTGCCGGTGTTGTTCACCAACCAGCACTGGTGTGCGGTGAGTGCCTTGTGATGCCTGGCGTTGCACTCGTACTTGTGAGTGTACGAGGTGTAAGCCGAGGTGTGATCACAGAACTCGAGGCGGTTGTTGTGCCCCACCTGGCCGTCGGGCGCGTCCAACTTGTTCTCGAAGTTGAACGCGGTGGCGTCCCACGGCGAGCTGACGATCGCTTCCTGCCAGTCGAGGTAGTACGAGGTGTAGTCCTCGAGGAAGAGCGTGTACATCGTGAGCGGGATGACGACGACCATCGTCACCGCCAACTCGACGGTGGCCGAACCTCGGCGCCGGCGCTGAGCTGGCTTCATGATCAGTCCACCCCTTCCACCGGCCCGACGGCACCCACCCCAGCGCTGTCGCGGTCACCGGAGAGTGCGAGAATCTTGAGCAGCTCGGCGCGCTTGAAGAAGTGCAGCTTGCCGTGCCAGTAGGGGTCGAAGAGGTTGCCCTGCACCCTCCAGTCGCCCGGCTGGTGGAAGTAGACGACGCCCTTCGCCACGGCGTTGCCGGTGCCCTTCGGCTTGGTGGGCACCTCGATCGTCCCTGCGGTGCCCAGGGCCACCCGCATCTTCGCGTTGTCGTTGACCTCCCACCCCTGCCCCTTCACGTGCTGGCCGGCGATGCCGAGACCGAGGTCCTGCTGCACGGCGGCGTAGGTGTTGGGGTAGTCGCCCCGGAAGTTGATGAAGTTCGCCTTGCCGAGGCCCTTCTCCTTGGCCATGCCGTTGAACTTGTCGTGGTTCGAGTCGTGGGCCGGGTCGTGCTTGCCTCCGCTGTCGCTCGAGAAGGCTTGGCTGGAGATCGTCCACCCTCCGTAGCCGCAGTAGAACCCCATGATCGCGAAGATGCCGGTGCCGGTGCCCGCACCGACGGCGACCGACTTGTCTCCCGAGCCTGCGTTCTTGTTGAACTCCTCGCCTGTGCTCGCGTAGAGCGGATACACGATCACGTCGGTGCCCTGACCGTTCTGGATGTCGTTCTGGAGATAGTCCGAGTTCGGCATGAACTTGGTGCTCGCCGAGGCAAAGCAGGCATAGGAGCAACCGTTGCGCTCCCATTTGGGCCGCGCTGCGTTGGCGGCGTTCTCCATGATTTTGCTGAGGTCCTCGATGTCCTCGGGGGAGTGCTTGTCGCCCTCGATCTTCGCGCAGAGCGAGTCGGTGGGCGTGTTCTCGAGCGCACACTGGTACTCGGCGATGTTCGCGGCCAGCACCGCGGTCGCATAGGACGAATTCTTCGCGTTCGTCTGCTTGAGCTTGCCGAGCGACTGGCTGGTGGGACCAACCTCATTGCCAGTGACGACCGCGACAGCGACCTCGTAGGCGTACATCGCTTTCAACGCGAGGTTGTACAAGTCAATGACGTCGTTGAAGGCGCTCTCCTTGTCCTTGACCTTGTCTTCATAGTCGCTCTTCGCGTCCATGTAGTTGACGAGCGCGAGCACGGCAGCAACGACATGGGCACAATGCGAGAAGTTGTAGGGGTAACACCCATAGATCACTTCCTCGATGACGATCTCGAGCATCGTGATCTCGCCCGCCTCGAGGATCGAGACGGTCATCGACGCGATGGTCATCCACCCATGCACAGCCATCATCGACACCATGGTGGTGGCGATGGTGCGGTTCATGTACGCGATCACGTTGAGCGAGCGCGCCTCGAGGGTGGCGACGGAGTAAGCGGTCGCGTCGGCGTGCGCCTGAATGCGGACGCGCTCGTGAATGGCGTTGGTGAGCGCGAAGCTGGTCATCAGCATCGCGGCCATGGTGAACAGCGCGAGGCAGGCGAGCACGAGCACCTGACCTCGAAGGGGGCGGCGCCGGGTCTTCATCGAGCGGGTTCCTTGGTCGGCCGGGCTCATGGTCAGCTCCCCTTCTTGGCGAACGGGATGTGGCACTCGTTCTTCGTGGGCAGCTCGAACCCGGCCTTGCTGGGGAAGAAGTTCGACTGCATGCGCATGCCGTACGAGGCGCGGATGGGCATGATGTAGATGTGCGCGCGGGCCGCGTCCATCAGGGTCTCGAGCGTGTACTCCTGCCCGCTCGGGTGCCCCTTCTGGGCTTTGATCTGGGTGGTCTCGTTGAACTTGTTGGTTCCGCCGCCGGACTCACGGTTCTTCGACCCCATGCGGAGGACGCGCAGCGTCTCCTGGTCCTCCTTGGCCATGGCCATCCACCAGATCATGCCGTTGGCGAAGGGGATCACCATGCGGTGGTAGAAGGTCACTTGGACGTTGAGGCGGGTCGCCCAGGCGGGCTTCCATTCCTTGTCGTTCGAGTTCCGCTCCTCCGATGTGGCGTCGTCGGCGTTGGCTTCGCCCGTGATCGGCGCGACCTTCGGGTTGTCGAAGTCCATGAAGTCTTCGCCGCTCTGGTTGAAGATGTCCTTGGTCGGGTTGCAGATGGTGACGTCGACGATGGGCGTGCCCATGCCCTGCACGTTGGCGCGAGCCAACTGGTACGAGAGACCGAAGTCGGTGACGTTGCCGGTCTTGAAGACGTGCTCGCCCTTCGGAGCGCCGGTGCCGGCGAACGGCAGCACCGCCGCCAGCGCGGCCTTCTTCATGACCGCCATCTTGGCGTTGTGAATCGAGCCGGTGCGGGCCGCCTTGTACGAGGCGTACTTCGTCATCAGCCGAGCCTGGTGCAGGAGGCTGAGCTGGATCGTGCCCATGATGTAGAAGACGAAGAACGGCATGACCAGCGCGGTCTCGACGGCGACCTGCCCTCGGCGGCGACGGCGGCTCGTGGCGTTCATGGTTCGCATGGTCTTGATCATTCTCGACGATTCCGTCCCGCGGGTTCTCTCTTCGGTCCAGTTGACCGACCGCGCTCATGCTCGCCTGCGCGCCGCGCGATCGACATCGGTCGACTGGACCGCTTGACGCGGCGCGCCAACTCACTCCGAACGGGGCCGGCCGGTGTATTCCCTGTCGCTCATGTCATCGAGATCGCGAATGGCGTCGCGAGCGAAGGTGAAGCAAGGGTGCTCGCGGGTAGGGAAATACCGGAAGATGTCCTCCAGGTGGTGCTTGGCCTTCACGAGGTCTTGCGGCCGCTGGTTCATGATCTTCTTGTACTCGACGAGCATGGCGCTGCAGCGGCGATCGAGCTCGGGGCGAATCTCGCGCATGCGGCTGCGGGAGATCTGGTGGAGGGCCTCGTTCTTGTTGGGGGTGGCCTCGAGCAGCAGCCAGGCCTCGCGGTAGGTCTTCCAGGACTTGAAGAGGCTCTCGGCGCCGACGTCCTTGAGCTCGTAGAACTTCTGGGCCTTGGAGATCTCGTCCTTGGCGCGCGCGTCGGCCTGCTCGGGGCTGAGCTCGGGCACGGGGATGATCTCGAGCCAGATGTTCCACACCTGCCAGTCTTCGCTGCCGGGCGGGTTCTGGACGTTGTCGAAGATGAGGGTGTTGTCCTCGCGGGCCTTGATGTCGGCGGCGGGGAGCACCAGGTCGAGCTCGCGGGAGTCGGGGTCGATGTTGTCGGGCTGAATGCTGCCCAGCTCGTTCCCGTTGAGCGAGATGGTGACCTCGTCCTTGGAGATGTTCTTCGCCTGGTAGTGGAGCACGCCCACCACCTGCGTCGGCGACGCGGTGGTGAAGCTGAACGTCTTCATGTCGGAGCGCCTGCCGTAATAGACGCCGTCGCCCGAGCCGAAGCTCTGCGCGATGGGAGCGCTGTTGGGCGTGAGCGTCGTGGGCTCCTTGACCTTCTTGGGGCCCGAGTCGCTGACGATCACCGAGATGAAGAAGCCGAGGATGGCGAGCACCAACAGGCCGCCGACGCCCATCAGCCCCAGCTGCGCGGGCTTGGGGAGGTCCTGCCAGATGAGCTGAGCCTTGCCGCCGGCGCTCTTGGAGAGCTCGCGGCGCTGGCGGGCGCGCTCGGCGGCGGTCATCGGCGCGGCGGCGGGGGCGGCCTGCGCGGGGAGCGCGCCGCTGCGACGGACCGGGGCGCCGCCGGAGACGCGGGCCACCTTGCTCTCGGTGGTGCGCTCGCCGTCATCGTCGTCGTCGTCGGTGCCGGTGACCGCGGCCGCCGGTGCGGGGGTGGGCTTCTTGACGGCGACGCTCGAGGGGCGGCGCTGCAGGGCCTTGGCCCTCATCGCCTCCATCTCCTCGACCGACTTCATCATGGTGGCGTTGCCTTCGTCGGTGGGGCCCACCTCGTCGTCTCCGACGTACCCCTCGTCTTCCTCCTCGGGCGGGGGCGGGGTGCCGAGCGTGAAGGCCCAGTCGCCGATGGAGATCTTGTCGCCGGGCTTCAGCTCGCGGGGCGCCTTGGGCTTGAGGGCGGCGCCGTTCACCTTGGTGCCATTGGCGCTGCCCACGTCCTCGAGGAAGTACTTGCCGCCCCTCTCGAAGACGCGCGCGTGGCTGCGCGACGCCGAGGCGTCTTTGATCACGACGTCGTTGTCGGCGGTGCGGCCGAGCTTGGCCTCACCACCGTCAAAAGGATACTCCGAGCCCTTGTCGGACCCGCTCACGACCTTGAGGACGAACGCCACGGAGGCCGAGTCGAGTGCAGAAGCGCTCACCCGTCAAGGACTTCGGCGGGGACCCACCCGGTGGTTGTGCTTGCCCAGCCCGTGACGTAGGCGGGCGGCTGAATGCACACCACGCTGGCGGGTCTCGAGGTCGAGGTGCTCCAGGCGAACGGGGGGCCACCCACGGGCGCGGTGGTGCTCTGCCACGGCTTCGGCGCCCCGGGGGACGACCTGGTGGGCCTGCACGGCGAGCTGGTCGAGCTGTGCCCCAAGCTGGCCTCGGTGCGCTTCTTCTTCCCGGCGGCGCCGCTGGAGCTGGAGGGAGGCTTCGGCGACTCGCGCGCCTGGTGGATGATCGACTTCGCCACCATCGGCCGGCTCCAGGCCGGCGACCCCGAGGCCCTGCGCGACTTCCGCAAGCTCGAGCCGCCCGGCATGGGCCTCGCGCGGAAGAAGCTGCTCGCCCTGATCGACGAGGCCCAGCGGGGCTCGAAGCTGCCCACCTCGAGGCTCTTGCTGGGCGGCTTCTCGCAAGGGGCGATGCTCGCCACCGACGTGGCCCTGCGGCTGGAGGAGGCGCCGCTCGGCCTGTGCGTCCTCTCCGGCACGCTGCTCATCGAGGACGTGTGGGCGCAGAAGGCCAAGGCGCGCGCGGGCCTGCCGGTCTTCCAGAGCCATGGCCGGCAGGACCCGGTGCTGGCGTACCAGGCGGCGGTGTGGCTCGAGGAGCTGTTGGTGAAGGCCGGGCTCTCGGTGGACTTCGCTCCGTTCGACGGAGGGCATACCATTCCCTCCGACGTGCTCCGGCGGCTGGCCGCCTTCTTGGACAAAAGGTTCTGAATGACTCGACACCTGCTTCCCTTGTGCGTCGTGCTCTCGGCGTGCACCGGCACGTCCAACGCGGTCGACGGCGGCGATGAGCTCGATGGCGGCGGCCCGGAGAGCGACGCCGGCGTCCAGCTCGTGCACTACGACGGCTTCCAGGCGCGGAGCACGGGCTTCCCGGAGGGGAAGAAGGTGCTCGGCGCGGGCTCGCAGGAGACGCGGGTGTACGTCGCCATCGACGACGGGCTCCTCTCGCTCGGCTTCGTGCTGGGGGAGCAGGCCTGGCAGAACGAGCCCCTGGCGCTTTCGAGCGGCGAGAAGGTGACGTCGCTCACGCGGGCGAACGGCGTGCTGGTGGTGACGGTGGCCTCGGCGGCGAGCGGCGGCGTCTTCACCCGGGAGGCGGGTGCCGACTGGGTGCGCTCCACCACGGCCCCGAGCACACCCACCTGGACGTTCGCGCAGAAGGGCTCGACCTTCTACCTGGTGGCCAGCGACGGCGTGTACGCGGCGCCGGCGCTCGACGGCCCCTGGACCAAGAAGAACGTCACCACGCCGGCCTTCTTCGCCAAGCCGGTGTGTCACTTCGTGGCGGCGCCCTCGCAGACGCGGCTGTTCCTCTCGGGAGATCCCGCCTCGGGCTTCGGCGGGCTCTACGCGTCGGACGACGACGGGGCGACCTGGCGGGCGGGCTTCCTCACCGGCGACGTGCTGTCGCTGGCGGCCTCGGGCGCGGTGGTGCTGGCGGAGGTCACCACCGACGGGCAGCAGCGCAGCGACAACTACGGCGCCACCTTCCACCCGATGGCGGTGGGGGCGAGCACCGGGGCCCTGCTCTTCGTTCAGGACGTGCCGTGGGCGGGCACCGCCTCGGGCCTCAGCACCTCGGGCGACCTGGGGCTCACCTGGAGCGACGATCCCCACGGGCTGCCGCCGGGGACAGCGGTGCGCGGGCTGTTCGCCTCGGGGAACGTGGTGGTGGCCGACACCTTCACCGGCCCCTTCGTGATGACCCTCAAGTAGCCGTCAGCGCTTCGACGGTGGGGTCAGGCCGGGCGCGCCGCGCTCTTCCTGGCTCTGCTTGGGGTTGCTGTTCCACTCGAAGTCGGCCGGGACCTTGCCACCGCCCTGGGTGCCGCTGGTCCACTCGCGCTGGTGGTGGGCGATGTCGGGAGAGTTGCCCGCGCGGGACTTCCAGGGGACGGGGGCGGACTTGGGATCGACGGGGCCGTGACCGTGGGACATGGGCAGTGCGTAGTCGATTCGTGAGCGAACCGCTAACCTGTTTCGCTCATGGCCGCGCCTCGGCGAATCCAAGCGTTCGATTGGCTGCGCGGGCTCGCGGTCCTGGTGATGATTCAGACCCACGCGGTGGTGTTGCTGACGCCCCAGTGGCGCGAGGCGGTCTTCCACTCGTGGATCGTGCGGCTGGACGGGCTGGTAGCGCCGTCGTTCATCTTCACCGCGGGCTTCGCGCTGGCGCTGGTGCAGGTGCGGGGCGCGCGCGGGGGCCGGCTCAAGGCGCAGGCCAAGAAGTCGGCCAAGCGCATCGGCGAGGTCCTCGTGGTGGCGAGCCTGGTGAACCTGGCGTGGTTCCCCGTCTTCCGCGAGCCCAAGTGGCTCTTGCGCGTCGACATCCTCCAGTGCATCGGGCTGTCTCTCTTGGTGGCCTTGCCGGTGATGGTGGGGCTGTCGGCGTGGCCCAGGGTGATGCGCTGGGCGATGCTCTTCGTCTCGCTGGTGGTGTTCTCGGCGGCGCCCCTGCTCGAGAACGTGACCGGCTTCTGGTCGCTCTTCGTCAACACCAGGCCCGGCGCCCTGGACGCGACCACGGGGGCGGCCTTCGCGCTCTTCCCCTGGGCGGGCTACGTCTTCCTGGGGGCCTCGGTGGGGGCGACGGCGGCGCTCGACGACGGGAAGGCGCTGTGGAGGTGGCTGGGCCTCTTGTGGCTGTTGGGCGCGGGGGTGTGGTTCTTCCAGGGCCCGATTCGCGACGCCTACCCGCCGCACGACTTCTGGGCGAACAACCCGGCGAACCACGCGCAGCGGTGGACCTTCGTGATCTCGGCGGTGGCGGCCTTGCGGGTGCTCGAGCTCGAGCGCCCCCAGGTGGCGCAGTGGGCGGTGGTGCGGTTCCTCACGGTGTTCGGCACCTCGTCGCTGGGCGCCTACTTCTTCCACGAGATGCTGCTCTACTACCGCACGCTGGGGATCTTCTCGTTCGCGATGTACTTCCGCGACTCGTGCCAGCCGTGGCAGTTCGTGCTCTTGCTCATCGCGCTGGAGGCCATGACCTACGGCTGCGTGCGGGTGTGGGATCGCGTGGAGCCCAAGCTCAAGGCGAGGCTCTCGGCGCTCTTCGGCCAGCCGGCGCCGGCCGCGTGAGCATCACGCCTCCTGGAGGAGGGCCTCGAAGCGCTGCTTGTTGGCGGCGGTGTGGAAGGCGTCCTCGGGGTCGATCTTCCCGCTGGTGGCGAGCTGGTAGAGCACGTCGTCCATGGACTGCATGCCCTGGCTCTTCCCCGCCTGGATGATGCTGGAGATCATCGGGGTGTTGGCCTCGCGGATGACGTTGGGCAGGCCCGGGGTCTTCAAGAGGATCTCGTGGGCCGCGATGCGCCCGTGGCCGTCGGCGGTGCGGAGCAGGAGCTGGGAGACGACCGCGGCCAGGGACTCCGAGAGCATGGTGCGCACCTGCTGCTGCTGATCGGTGGGGAAGGCGTCGATGACGCGGTCGATGGTCTTGGGCGCGCTGTTGGTGTGGAG
>JBBIOE010000049.1:0-37917 GCA_037443525.1 Archangiaceae bacterium
CCCGCCCCGGCGCGATCCCTTCGGCCTCGGCGTGCCCGGCGCCCCCGGCATGCCGCACCCCCAAGGCCCCGGCCAGCCGATGGCCCGCCCGGCCGATGGCGGCGAGGCGCTCTTGCGGGAGGCCCTCTCCAAGGCCTCCAAGGAAGTCATCGAGAAGATCGCTTGGGAGGTGGTGCCGCAGCTCGCGGAGACCATCATCAAGCAAGAGCTCGATCGCCTGGTGAAGGACCGAGAGGCGAAGGGCCTCGCGTAACCCCGGGTACTCACCCGAATTTCATCATGTTTTTTCGTTGCGGCGGCGTGCGCTCGGTTTCAGAGTGCCGCCGCCGTTGCGTCGGAGCGCACCAAGATTCCCATGACGACCTCGAACGAATTGCCCAAGGCCTACGAGCCGACGGACGTTGAGCCCCGCTGGTACCCGATGTGGCTGGAGAAGGGCTACTTCACGGCCGACCCGGCCTCGACCAAGCCCGCCTTCTGCATCGTCCTGCCGCCGCCGAACGTGACCGGCTCCCTGCACCTGGGCCACGCGCTCACCGCGACCATTCAGGACATCCTCTCGCGCTGGAAGCGCATGAGCGGCTTCAACGTGCTGTGGCTGCCCGGCACCGATCACGCCGGCATCGCCACCCAGATGGTGGTGGAGCGCGAGCTCAAGAAGACCGAGGGCAAGAGCCGCCACGAGCTGGGCCGCGAGGAGTTCTTGAAGCGCGTGTGGGCCTGGAAGGAGAAGTACGGCGCCCGCATCGGCGAGCAGCACAAGTTCCTCGGCGCCTCGCTCGACTGGAGCCGCGAGCGCTTCACCATGGACCCGGGGCTGTCGGAGGCGGTGAAGGAGGTCTTCATTCGCCTCTACGAGCAGGGGCTGCTCTACCGCTCGGAGAAGCTGATCAACTGGTGCCCGAGCTGCCTCACCGCGCTCTCCGATCTCGAGGTCGAGCACGAGGAGAAGAAGGGCAGCCTCTGGGAGCTCTCCTACCCGGTGAAGGACAGCGATCGGAAGCTGGTGGTCGCCACCACCCGGCCCGAGACGATGCTCGGCGACACCGCGGTGGCCATTCACCCCGACGACAAGCGCTACGAGGGGCTGGCGGGCAAGACCGTCGTCCTCCCGCTGCTCGGCCGCGAGATTCCGATCATCGCCGACGCGAAGCTGGTCTCGATGGAGTTCGGCACCGGCGTGGTGAAGGTGACGCCCGCGCACGACCCGAACGACTACGAGACGGGCCTGCGCCACGGCCTCAAGCAGATCACCATCTTCGACGAGCGCGCCCGGGTGAACCTGAACGGCGGGCCCTACGCCGGGCTCGATCGCTTCGCCGCGCGCAAGAAGGTGCTGGAAGATCTCGCCGCGCAGGGCCTCTTGGTCGCCGAGAAGCCGCACGCCCTCGCGGTGGGCACCTGCCAGCGCTGCAGCACGGTGGTCGAGCCGCGCCTGTCGCCGCAGTGGTTCGTGAAGGCGAAGCCGCTCGCCGACAAGGCCGTGGAGGCGGTGCAGGCGGGCCGCACCAAGTTCGTCCCCGAGACGTGGACCAACACCTTCTACGCGTGGATGAAGAACATCCACGACTGGTGCGTGAGCCGCCAGCTCTGGTGGGGCCACCAGATCCCCGCCTGGTACCCGGTGGACACGAGCCCCAAGCTCGACGACGGCTCCATCGACTTCTCCAAGGCCACGCCGGTGGTCGCCCGCGAGAAGCCGGGCGTGACGGCGGAGAACCCGAGCGGCCAGTGGGTGCAGGACCCCGACGTGCTCGACACCTGGTTCAGCTCGGGCCTGTGGCCGTTCTCCACGCTGGGCTGGCCGAACCAGACGCCGGAGCTCAAGGCCTTCTACCCGAACTCCGTGATGGAGACGGGCCACGACATCATCTTCTTCTGGGTCAGCCGGATGATGATGATGGGCCTGCACTTCATGGGCGACGTGCCCTTCCGCACCGTCTACCTGCACGCGATGGTGCGGGACGAGAAGGGCGAGAAGATGTCGAAGACCAAGGGGAACGTCATCGACCCCTTGGACATCATCCGCGGCGCGCCGAAGGAAGCCCTGCCGCCGGCGATCAAGAACAAGTTCCCCCAGGGCATGCCTCCGATGGGCGCCGACGCCCTGCGCTTCACCCTGGCGTCGCTCACCCAGCAGGGCCGCGACATCAAGCTCTCGGTCGATCGCATCGGCGGCTACCGGGCGTTCTGCAACAAGATCTGGAACGCCACCCGCTTCGCCCAGATGAACATGGGCGATTTCGAGGACGACGGCTCGCTCTTCGTGAAGGAGCGCGCGCTGTCGCTCGCCGACCGGTGGATCCTCTCGCGGCTCAACCGCGCGGTGCAGGGCACGCAGGCCTCGCTGGCGCAGTACCAGTTCGCCGAGGCCGCCTCGACGCTGTACCAGTTCCTCTGGGGCGAGTTCTGCGACTGGTACATCGAGCTCGCCAAGGGCGCGCTGCAGGGCACCGACGAGGGGGCGAAGGCCTCCACCCGGGCCACGCTGGCCTTCTGCCTCGATCGGGTGATGCGGCTGTTGCACCCGTTCATGCCGTTCATCACCGAGGAGATCTGGCAGCGGCTGCCGATCAAGCGCCCCACCGAGTCGATCTGCATCGCGCCGTACCCGGAGGAGGACCGCCGGCTCGACGATCCCTCCGCCGAGGCGGAGATGAAGCCGATCATCGAGGCCATCGAGGGTATCCGCACCATCCGCGGCGAGTCGAACCTGCCTCCGGCCCTGAAGGTCGAGGCGCAGATTCAGACCGCAAGCCCCCAGACCCGGCGCGATCTCGAGCGCTGGCGCACCTACCTGATGCCGCTGGCGGGCCTGCAGGTGCTCACCGTCACCGACCTCGGGCCCAAGCCCCCGCAGGCCGCCGCCGACTTCCGATCGAACATGGAGATCTACGTGCCGCTGGCCGGCATCGTCGACCTCGCCGAGGAGCGCGAGCGGCTGAAGAAGGAGATCGGCCGCGCCGAGCAGGAGATGGCGCAGATCGAGAAGAAGTTCGAGAACCCGAACTTCCTCGAGCGCGCGCCCGCCGAGGTGGTGGAGAAGGACAAGTCTCGCCTGCGCGAGCTCGAAGCGCGCAAGAGCAAGCTGGGTGACAACCTCCGGCGCATCGCCGACGGAGAGGTCCGCATCGCGCCTCCGGCGGACGGCAACGTGAACCTCGAGAACGAGCTCAAGGACGAGCTCAAAGGAGTCAAGGTGCCCAATCCCGATTCGCAGGTGCAAGAGGCGTTGGCGAAGCTCCGCGAGGGGACCAAGGAAGGGCTCTCGCCGCGCGACCACTACGATCTCGGTGTGGCCTACATGAACATGGGCCTCGTCGACGACGCCGTGCGCGAGTTCAACCGCGCCAAGGACGACGGCGGCACCACGCCCGAAGCCGCCGCGGAGGCCGTGGCCAAGGCCAGCGCTCCCGAGGCCCGCCCGGCGAAGCTCGTGCTGCCCAAGAAGGCGCCCGCGCCGAAGCCGGCACCGAAGCCCGCGGCGAAGAAGGCCGCCAAGAAGCCCGCGCCCAAGGCGAAGAAGGTCGCCGCCAAGAAGGCCGCGCCGAAGAAGGCTGCGAAGAAGGTGGCCGCCCGGAAGCCGGCGAAGAAGGCCGCGCCGAAGAAGGCCGCCAAGAAGCCCGCCGCGAAGAAGGCCGCGAAGGGGAAGAAGCGGTGAACGATCGGCTGGTCGACCGGCTGATCGATCTCTGCCTCGATGAGGACCTGGGCTCGGCGGGCGACGTCACGTCGGCCGCTCTGGTGCCCCCGGACGCGCTGGGCAAGGCCGAGCTGTGGGCCAAGGAGGTGATGGTGCTGTCAGGCCTCACCGCCTTCGCGCGCACCTTCGAGCGGGTCGACCCGCGCGTGCAGGTGTCCTTCGCCCTCGCCGACGGCAAGAAGACCCGCGAGAAGCAGCTGGTGGCGCGGCTCAACGGGCCTTTGCGGTCGCTGCTCATCGGCGAGCGGACGGCGCTGAACATCGTGCAGCGGCTCTCGGGCATCGCCACCGCGGCGCGCGCGGCGGTGGAGAAGGTCGAGGCGGTGAAGGGGACGAAGCTCAAGATCCTCGACACGCGGAAGACGCCGCCGGGCATGCGCGGGCTGGCCAAGCAGGCCGTGCTGCACGGCGGGGCGCAGAACCACCGCTTCGGGCTCTTCGACGGCGTCCTCATCAAGGACAACCACCTCGCCGCGGTGGGCGGCTCGGTGACCACGGCCCTGCGCCGCGCGAAGGCCAAGGCTCCGCGGCTGGTGAAGATCGAGATCGAGGTCACCACGCTCGCGCAGCTCGAGGAGGCCATCGCCGAGGGCGCGCACATCGTCATGCTCGACAACATGGACGACGCGATGGTGAAGCAGGCCGTGGCCATCGCGGCCGGCCGCTGCGAGCTCGAGGTGTCGGGCGGCGTCACCGAGAAGCGCTTGCCCAAGCTGGCGAAGCTCGGCGTCGACTACGTGTCGATGGGGGCGCTGACCCACTCCGCGCGAGCGATGGATCTGTCGCTGGAGATCGAGCAGGTCGAGGCCGCGAAGAGCTGACCCCAAACCTCGCCCATGCACTCGAACCTCCGCGCCTCCATTGGCGAACGGCGCTCATCGCCTGAGAGAAGGCGTCGCGGCGGGTGGCGAGCGGCCTTTACGTTCCTCGCGGTCGCCGCGATCGGCTGCGGTCCCCCGACTCCGGATCGCACGATCTCCGGCCGGTGGGTGCGGTACCACCACTGGGCCGACGAGACGCCGTGCGACGAGGCGGTCGCGCGCCTCGAGGCGCTGGCGGAGTTCATCACGTCACGCTTCGGTCTCGCCCCTCGTCCAGTCGACTACGTCAAGTTGAGGACGACCCAGGTGGACGCGCTTCGTGGCTACTGCGCCCACAACGCCTCCGCGTGCGCCGACGGCACGTTCGCCTACTCCACGGGGTGGGCGCACGACCACGAGGTCGTTCACGCCGTCTTCGCGCCCGTCGGGTCCCCACCCCCGCTGTTTCAGGAGGGCGTCGCGGAGGTGTTTGGCTGTGGCTCGACCCGAACGCAGGTCGACGTCGACTCGACGATGGACTTCGAGCGTCTCCTCTCCAGCGACGCCTGGAACCGCGCGTACCCGACCGCGGAGGGCGGGGCCGCGTACCGGGCCGCGGGCTCGTTCGTCCGGTTCCTCCTCGATGCTCACGGCGAGGCGGCTTTCGTCGGGTTCTACGCGAAGGCCCCGCACGACGGAGGCGACGGCGCCCGCGCCGCTTTTCGCCGGGCCTTCGGCCAGTCCGTCGACGAAGCCCTGGCCGCGTGGCGCGCCAGCGACCCCGAGCACGCCGGCAGCTACTGCATCCTGGAGGCAGACCCGTGCGATGCGGCGCCGGCCCTGGAGCAGACCGGGCCAGGGCAGTTGGACGTGCCGCTCACCTGCCTGGGAAGCGTCACCCACGTCCGCGCCCGCGCGAGCGACGCCATGGCGATTGGCGTCACCTCCAGCCTGCGTCCCGCGACGGTCGTCGTGCGGACCTGCCAACCGAGCGCCAGCTTCCGTGACGAAGTCGTCATCCCTCCCGATGTCCCGGGCCTGCCGTTCCGCCCGTCGCTGTCGTCCCTCGGGAGAACACTGGAACTCCGGACCTTCGGCGCAGGTCTTGACTGGGTCGTCGAGGCCCGCACCGCCGAGGTGGCGGACTTCTTCTCTGGCCCCGATCCGGAGACGTCGTCCGTGAGCGCTCCGTGGGACCCTCGACGCGCCGGGTCGGTGACGGTCCGGACTCTGGCCGACCCGGCCCGCCTCTGGACGCAGGACTGCGACGCCGGAGCGACGCCCCTCGGAGGGGACGCCTGGGGCTTTCATCTCTCGGCGCCAGTGACGGCCATCCCCGCGGACGGAGGGGTGTTGAGGCTCCATGCGGCACAGCCGCTCGTGGTTCAAGGGTTGTCCACGGACGGTACGATTCAGCCTCCGCGGGTCACGGGCGGGGCGTGCGGTGGCACGAGCGCGCCGGACTCGTTGTTGCCGCAGGGGCCCCAGTCCGATCTGACGCTCGAGGTCCCGGCCGTGAAAGAGCCGGCGCGCTTCTCCATCACGCTGCCCTTCGCCAACTGACGCGGAGGCGCGTCCGAGGGGCTTCAGGGCTCCGAGTCTTCGAGGAAGAGCAGGCCCGAGGGCACGCGGTTGTCGTACGCCGCCAGGCCCAGGCGCCGGCCGTTCGCCGAGAGCGACACGCCGTTCCCGAAGAACCCGGGCACCTCGTTCGGCACGTGGACCCAGTCGATGATCGCCCAGCCGCCGTCGGCGCGGGCGGCGACGGCGACCGTCCCGTAGCCCGGAAACCCCACCGCGACGCGCCTGCCGTCTCCCGACACGCTGACGGGCGCCTCGAAGATCTTGTCGACCTGCGAGGACGCGCTCGCACCCGGCGCGGCGATGGTGGCTCGCTCGACGTAGCCGGCGTCGGTGCGCTCGTAGATCCAGGCCGTGCTCGCGCGCGCGGAGACCACCAGCACCACGCCGTCGTCGGACATCGCCAGGCTGGAGCCGAAGGAGCCCGCGTCCCGGCTGAGCCGCTCGGTCGCGACCAAGCCCTGGCCCTGCCGCTCGAGGAGTTGCACACCGCCGCGCGTGACGGAGCCGGCGGCGACGAGGTTCCCGTCGCTGGAGATGGCGAGGCTGTCGGCGAAGCCCTGGGCCAAGGGGCTCACGAGCCACCGGCCCGGCCCGCTCGAGGTGGTGTCGTAGATCGCCGCCCCGCCGTCGCTCACCGGCGCGCTGAAGAGCACGTGCCGGCCGTCGCGGGTCATGGCCACCGCGCCGGTGCCGCCTCCGTCCGGGAGCCCGTCGATGCGCGCCGGCTCCCAGCGTGACGGACCGCGCTCGAAGACGCTCAGCGGCGGGGCGCTCGACGGGTTGGCCGAGGCGAGCACCTGCGCGTCGTCGGAGAGCGCGACCGTCCAGCCGAGCGTGTCGGTGGCGGGCCCGATCGCCTGCGCGGGATCGAGCCCTCCGTCGTCGCGGGCGGTGACGATGGTGCCGCCGTTGTGGGACGAGAGAAGGCTGAAGGTCGGCGCGCCTCCGGCGATGGTGTGCCCGTCACCGGTGAGCGCGACCGAGCCCGCCTGGGTGTGCTCGACCTGGGCGACGACGCGGAAGCGGGGCGAGCGCCGAATCAGCAGGGAGGCGGTTCGCCGGGCTCCCGCCTCGGAGGCGAGGGCGACCGAGACCACGCGGCGCTCGGGCTCCGGGAAGGGAAGCCGCGCCATCGCCGATGCGCTCGCTGACGCCACGCCGTCGATGATCGGCGCGTAGCCCGGGGACTCCGTCGCGGCCTCGAGCACGAGTGCGTCGGTGCCCCGCGGCACGTCGACGGTGAACTGGTCGCCGATGTCCGTCTGGTCGCCGTCGGGCCCCCGGAGCGGTACGGCGTCGACGCCGTTCACCCGGAGCACCGAGAACGAGGGCTGGCACTGGCCCGTCGGGCCCCGCTCGAACGACGGCGCGCAGGTGCAGGTGAAGCCGCCTCCGTCCGCCGGGTGGCAGACGAGCGCCGGGTCACCCCCTGCGTCGGCGCCCTCCGACTTCGGCGTCGGCACGCAGGCGGTCGCCGCCCCCACAAGAACAGCCAGGTGTCCGATCCATCGAAATGGGTGTGTCGACATGCGCCCCTCAATAGCCCGCGGGTGTGGGCGCCGGGTGAGCATCCTTCGTGCCTTCTCCAGGTGCCCGGGCTCGCGCGGGGACGGCCCCTCGACTGCGCGGAGCGCTGCGCAAGGCCGCGACATCCGTGTCCGACCTCCAGCATGAATTTCTCCGCAAGGCTCCGAAATCAGGAGCTTCTTCGCGCCGTCAGGAAATGCCCGCTGCGCCCGTCAGCGGGGGGTATGTTGCCGGGCCTTTGGCCATGTTCACCGACGACGAGTTGTTCCAAGACATCTCTGCGCGGAAGGCCCGGGGCGAGGACTTCAAGAAGCCGCTCGGGGAGCTCGTGTTCCGCTGGCGCGACGCCTCCGCGACGGTCATCCGTCGGGTGCAGGGCGCGTTCATGAAGGGCTCGCCCGACGACATCGACGAGGTGTTTCAGGACTCCGTCGCCAAGTTCATGTCGAAGGGCATCGAGCAGTTCCGTGGCGTGTCGGAGCAGATGCCCGGCAAGGCCGCCAGCCCCCGCAGCTTCTTCCTGCGCATCGTGAAGCACTGCGCGATCGACCGGTACCGCCGGCAGCGCGAGGAGCTGGAGGCCGCGCCGCGCGATCCCGACGAGGAGCGCGAGGAGTCGGCGCCGCTGGAGCGCCGGGCCGTCGTCGAGTCCAAGGCCAAGACGGAGCGCGAGGAGGCCCAGGAGGAGTACTGGGCGGCCTACGCGCGCCTGAAGCAGGAGCACCCGAACGAGGCCGCCGCCTGGGACCTGTACCACCATCAAGACGTGGACGATCACGAGGAGGTCGCCCGCGTGCTCGGCATCACGGTGGTGAACTCCTACAAGCGGGTCAGCCGGGCGCAGGCGTGGCTCAAGCTCTACGTCCTCGAGACCCGAGGCGACGCCGTACCCGAGGAGAAGTCATGAACCGCTCGCTCAAAGAGAAGTACGCCGCCCGAGTGCAGGAGCTGGAGTCTTTGGGACGGGAGCTGGCGGCGGGTCGTCGGCCTGGTGACCCCGCGCCGCTGGTGGGGCGGGTGCTGGAGGCCGCGGGCGATCTGCTCCGGCGGCGCGCCGCGGTCCCGTGTCCCGCCGGCACCGTGGAGAAGGTGCTCACGCTCGTGCCCGAGCCCGGGCTGTCGAGCTGGGCTTCGGGCGTCGACGAGAAGAGCCACGCCACGCGGCTCGCGCAGGCCGCCGGGCAGGCCGTGGAGTCCGCCATCCCCGACTCCGACGACGAAGGGCGGGTGCTCGCCGGCTATGCGATGGACGCCCTGCTGGCGCGCGATCGCCTCGAGTCGGCGCTGGTGGCCTTGGAGGCGCTGGCCAAGGCGGGGCGCGGAGACGCGAGGGTGTTGGCCGAGCGGTTGCGCCCCCTGGCGGCGCGCATCGACGCCATGTGCAGGAAATCGGGGCCGAGCTTCACGCCGCTGAATACGGAGCGCCGCGGCGAGGCGCAGCTCCTCGACGAGCCGTACCGGGTGGGCGCGTGGTGGTTCGTGGAGAAGAGCGGCCCCGAGCACGATGGCCTGGTCGCCACCTTCGGCGGCGTCCCCAGGAGTACTCTGGGCCCCGCCGAGCAGGCCGCCGCTCGCGAGGTCGACGCCCCACGAGATCGCCCGGTGACGTACGACGAGCTCTTCCGCTTCGATCTGGGCCTGGCGAGCCCCGCCGAAGCCGCCGCGATTCGGAGAGAGGCCGAGCGCGACGCCGAGATGAAGACGATTCTCTCCGCCCTCGACGCCGGTGAGCGGGCCATCGAGGAGCTGACGAGCACCGACGTTCCGCCCACGCCGCGCGCCGCCGCTCCCGGGACACCGGTCGAGCCCAAGGACGCGCCTCCCGAACAACTCGCCGAGAGAGCCGAGTTCAAGCTGCTCGTCTTCCGCGCGAAGGCGCGGCTGCAGGTGGTGGTTCAACCCCGCCCCGGACAGCAGCGCATCGCCGCCTCCCTGGAGGTCCCCGAGGTCTTCGAGCGACCCGAGCGCGCCCAGCCCGGACCGCTCGGGCTGGTGGTCGACCTGGGCGACCCGGCGCGGTTCCGCGGCAAGCGGGCGATCGCGCGGGTGACGCTCGACTCGGGCGCGGTGGTGACGCTCGAGGCGGTGTTGTGACGGACGTGGGCGTCGTGCTGGTGACCGCGCCAAACGAGGCCATGGCGTCGAAGATCGGCCGGGCGCTGGTGGAGGAAGGCCTCGTCGCCTGCGCGAACCTGGTGCCGCGGATTCGGAGCATCTACCGCTGGCAGGACAAGACCTTCGACGAGGAGGAAGTGCTCATCGTCATGAAGACCCGGCGCTCGGAGTTCGAGCGGGTGCGCGCGCGGGTGAAGATGCTGCATCCCTACGAGGTGCCGGAGGTGCTGCTCCTCGACGTCGCCGAGGGACACGTGCCGTACCTGGAGTGGGTGCTCGAGGCGGTGCGCCCCGGTGCCGCTACGGCTTCGACGGGGAAGCCGGCTTCGACGAAGCGGAAGGCGCGAGCCCGCCGGTGAAGGCGCAGAAGCGCTGGTAGTCGGCGCGCTTCGCGATCCACGGCTCCTTGCAGAGCGCGGAGTCGGGCTCGTTCCACGGCGTGCCCTCGCGCAGCCGGAGCTCGTAGTAGGCGCGCGCCTTCCACTGCCAGGCGTCGGGCGGCGGCGGATCGCGCGGGGGGACGACGTCGGTCGGCGCGCCCGAGCCGGGCGGCAGGTCGCGATTGGAGCGATCGAGCCAGTGGGCCGAGGGCGGAGACAGCAGCCACTTCGAGTCGAACTGCCGCAGGAGCCGGTACCAGAGGCTCAGGCGCTGGCGGCGCAGTCCCTCGGTCGCCACCTTCGCAAGCGGTCCAGTGAGCGAGGAGAGCGTGGCGACGTGGGCGTCCCAGCGCGGAGCGTCTGCGACCCGCTCGGCCACGTCGAGCCCCTCCAGCGCCTCGAGCGCAGCCACGGCCTTCTGGCGGTCGGCGAAGAGTGGCCACGCCTCGGCGGCGGTGGTCCGGTACTGGTCCTTCGGGTGCGGGGCGCGGGTGAGCGAGAGCACGAAGCGCTTCGTCTGCGGCGTCCAGTCGGGGGTGGAGTGGGGCGTGGGGAGGTAGGCGTCGTCCTCCGGCTTCTTCAGCTCTTGGTACCACTTCGCCTGGCACTTCCGGTTCAGCGGCAGCATCGCGCAGACGTGGTCACCCGAGCCCTCGCACGGCAGGGCCAGGCACGCCTCGAAGGCCTTCCGGGTGGCGGTGGCCTTCACGCGCAGGGAGGCCTGGCCGCTCTTCTCGGTGAGCTCCCAGGCGTCGATCTTCGAGACCCAGGGGAGGTTCAGGGCGGCCTTCGCCCGGTCCGGCGAGACGAGCATGCCGAGGGACTGGAGCTGGTGGAGCCGATCGTCGGGGAGGCGCAGGTCCGAGAACGTCGCGTCGATCGCCACGTCCTTCTCGCCGAGGTCGAAGGTGACGTCGACGGCCTGGGGGCGGGGGAACTGGCAGGCGGCGAGGAAGAGCAGGGCGCAGCAGGGGACGAAGTTCGGCACCCTTCGACTTCGCTCAGGGTGAACGGGGGATCGCGCAGGGTGGACGGCAGAGCCGTTCAGGCTGAGCGGAGTCGAAGCCCCTTGACCATCAGACCCGTTCATCGATCACCTGCCGCAGCACGTCGGGCCGATCCGTCATCACCCCGCCGACGCCCAGCGCGATCGCCTCGCGCATCACTGGCGCTTCGTCGATGGTCCACACGTTGATCCACTTCCCGTGCTCGCGCGCGACGGTGATCAGCGTGGCGTCGACGACCTTCATGCCCTCCCACTCCCAGGGCATGTCGAGCACGGAGTACCGGCCCTCGTCCTCCGGAGGCTCGCCGCCCTTGATCGGAAACACGAAAGCCCCGAGCGCGTTGGCCGGGAAGAAGTGCAGCGCGTCGGGCAGGGCCTCGGAGAGCCTCCGTCCGAGCGCGTCCTGCTCCGAGCCGATGCAGAGCCGGTCGAGGCACTTCTCCTCCCGCACCAACGCGAGGAAGGGTTCGAACGCCGAGTCGGCCTTGAGCTCGACGTTGAAGCGCATCTGGGGCATCGCCCGCAGTACGTCCACGAAGCGCGGAAGGCCGATGCCCTTCCCGCGGAAGACCGGTGTGGTCTCGCCCTCCGGGACGAGCCGGTACCCCGCATCGAGCCCGCGCAATTGCCCCCACGTGAGCTCCTCGATGCGCCCGGTGCCGTCGGTGCAGCGATCCACCGCGGGATCGTGCGACACCACGAGCTGCCCGTCCCTCGTCGCGTGGAGGTCGAGCTCGATCACCTGCGTGCGGTAGCGCCGCGCGGCCTCGGTGAAGGCGGCGAGCGTGTTCTCGGGAAAGACGCGGGCCCCGCCGCGGTGAGAGATGTGCAGCGGCGCCGCCAGCCCCGCGAAGAACGGGTGTGCGGAGGCCGCGCGAGTCATGGGGCCTCGAACGTCGCCGCGATGCCCTGGCCCACGCCGATGCACATGGTGGCGAGGCCCTTCTTCGCGCCGCGCGCCTTCATCGCGTGCAACAGCGTCGCCGTGATGCGCGAGCCGCTCATGCCCAGCGGGTGCCCCAGCGCGATGCCGCCGCCGTTCACGTTCACCCGCGACGGGTCGAGCTCGAGATCGCGAATGCACGCCAAAGACTGCGCCGCGAAGGCCTCGTTGAGCTCGATGAGCTCCAGGTCCTTCGCCTTCCAGCCCGCCTGCGCCAGCGCCTTCTTCGACGCCGGCACCGGGCCGATGCCCATCAGCCGCGCGCTCACCCCGGCCGTGCCGCTGGAGACGAAGCGCGCCAGCGGCGTCTTGCCGTACGCGCCGAGCGCCTTCTCGCTCATCAGCACCACCGCCGACGCGCCGTCGTTCAGCGTCGAGGAGTTCCCGGCCGTCACCGTGCCGCCCTCGCGGAAGGCGGCCTTGAGCTTGCCGAGCGACTCCATCGACGAGTCGGCGCGCGGGCCCTCGTCGGCGCTCACCACCAAAGGCGGGCCCTTCTTCTGCGCGAGCTCCACCGGCACGAGCTCGGCGGCGAAGCGGCCCTCCTTCTGCGCCGCGATGGCCTTCTGGTGCGAGGCGAGCGCGAACTTGTCCTGCTCCTCGCGGCCGAGCTTCCACTGCTCGGCGACGTTCTCCGCCGTCTCGCCCATCTGCTCGAGGGGGAAGAGCGCGGCCAGCTTGGGGTTCGGGTAGCGCCAGCCGAGCGAGGTGTCGAAGGCCTCCCACTTGCCGCTGGGGAAGCCCTCCGCCGGCTTGGGCATGCTCCACGGAGCGCGGGTCATCGACTCCACGCCGCCGGCGACCACCACGTCGGCCTCGCCGAGGCGAATCATGCGCGCGCCCTGGATGATGGCCTCGAGCCCGCTGCCGCACAGCCGGTTCACCGTCGCCGCCGGCACCGTGTCGGGCAGCCCCGCCAGGAGCACCGCCATGCGCGCCACGTTGCGGTTGTCCTCGCCGGCCTGGTTGGCGCAGCCGAAGTACACCTCGTCGACCTTCTCGCCCGGCACCCCGACGCGCGCGAGCACCGACTTGATCACCAGCCCGGCCAGATCGTCCGGGCGCACGTCCTTCAAGGCGCCTCGAATCTTCCCAATCGGAGTGCGTACGGCGTCGACGACGAAAGCATGGGGCATGGTGGCTCCTTCAGGGGATGAGGACGATGTTGCCGAAGCTCTTGCGCTCGGTGAGGAGCTGGTGCGCCTCGGCGGCCTTGGCGAGCGGCAGGGTGCGGTCGAGCACGGGCTTGAGCCGCCCGGCCTCGACGAGCTCGAGGATCTTGAACAGCTCGGCCTTGCTGCCCATCGTCGAGCCGAGCAGCGAGAGGCTCTTGAAGAACAACACGCGCAGGTCGAGCTTCGCCTCGTAGCCCGTGGTGGCGCCGCAGATGACCAGCCGGCCGCCGACGGGGAGGCAGGCCACGCTCTTGTCCCAGGTCGACGCGCCCACGTGCTCGAACACCACGTCGACGAGCTTCTTGTCGGTGATGCGCTTCACCTCGGCGTGGAAGTCGTCCTTGGCGTAGTTGATGAGGTGATCGGCGCCGAGCTCCTTGGCCTTGGCGAGCTTCTCCGCCGTCGACGCGGTGGCGATCACCGTGGCGCCGTGGAGCTTGGCGATCTGCACCGCCGCGCTGCCCACGCCCGAGCCCGCCGCGTGCACCAGCACCGTCTCGCCGGCCTTGAGCTGGGCGCGGCGGATCAGCATCGTCCACGCCGTGAGATAGGTGAGCGGCAGGCACGCCGCCTGCTCGAAGCTCAAGGACTTCGGCTTCAGCAAGATGTTCTGCCGAGGCACGCACACGAAGTCCGCGTACCCGCCGCGGGTCTGCTCACCGATGATCTTGTACTGGCGGCAGAGCGAGTCCTCGCCGCGCAGGCACCGCTCGCACACCCCGCAGGACAAGCCCGGGTTCACCAGCACCTCGGTGCCCACGGCGAGATCCGTCACCTCCGCGCCCACCGCGTCGACCACGCCCGCGATGTCGCTGCCCAGCACGTGCGGCAGCTCGAGCTTGAGCCCCGGCCAACCTTTTCGGACCCAGACGTCCAAGTGATTCAAGGCCACCGCGCGGACCCTCACGCGCACCTCTCTGGCCCTGGGCTCCGGCGTCGGCAGCTCGAGGGTCTCGAGGACCTCGGGTCCCCCATGTGCTCGGAAGGCAACAGCGCGCATGCGACGACTCCCTGGCTTGCTGGGGTACGTAGGCTCGTGTAGACGCGGCCTCGGCCGATAACACGGCGCGAACGCGCCGACGAGGGACTCGATGAAGCAGACGTACGTAGGTCTGACGGCGGTGCTGGTGCTGGCCTTGATGGCGTGTGGTCCCTCCCGGCCGACTCCAGATGCGGGCAAGGGCGGTGGCGCGGGCGGCGGCGCGACCGGTGGAAGCGCGACCGGCGGCGGCACGGGTGGCGGAGCGACCGGCGGCGGCGCGACCGGTGGCGGCGCGACGGGCGGCGGCACCGGTGGTGGCGGCGGCGCCGTCTCCACCACCATCGCGGGCGCCAAGAACCTCGTCTTCCCGGCGCACATCCAGCTCACCGGCGTGGTCGTCACCGCGGTCTCCAGCAACAACCAGAGCAACTCGGCCACCTGCGGCGGCGGCTGGTACGCCGACTTCTGGGTCGCCGATTCGAGCCACCCGCAGGACGGCCTCTTCGTCTCGAAGTTCTGCACCGACCTGCCGCTCGACTTCCAGCCGCAGCTTGGCGACAAGCTCGACATCGACGGCTACATCGGCTTCGCGAAGAACTACAACGACCGCGACGGCTACCGCGTGGTGGTGAAGGAGCAGTACGACTTCCTGCCGCCGGCGCAGCGCCCGGGCGACAAGCTCATCATCACCAAGACGGGCTCCATGGCCCCGCTCGCCGACAACCAGGTGTCGCCGGGCTTCGGCGACGCGCAGGGCGGCGCGGTGAAGGCGAACAAGGAGTACGGCAGCGCCCGCGTCCACATCCCTGGTCCGCTGTCGATCACCAACGCCTCGCCGCCGGCCTTCCAGCGCATCTCCGCCAAGCCGGGCGACAACGTGTACTTCGGCTTCGAGGTCTCGGGCGGCGTGCTGGTGAACAACTACAAGACCTATCGCTCCTTCGGCGACGGCGGCGTCCCCGGGTGCGACTGGCGCGCGGTGGTGCTCGACGGCGGCACGGTCAGCTTCCCCAGCGGCATCAGCGGCGTGTGGGACACCTACACTCACGCGCCCTGCGGCGACGGCGGCGTCAGCAGCAGCTGCCGCACCAACAAGGGCTACGTCCCGGGCACGCCGGACGCGAACTTCACCTACGTCCTCTACCCGCAGGACTGCACCAACGATCTCGTCGGCCAGTGAGCCGAGCGCGAGCGTGATGAGTCAGGGGCTCCGGGGCCGTTCGCCTGGAGCCTCTGTCGTTTTCGAACGAAGGAGCCGATCGTGGGAGTGCTGAACGCCGCCATTCGCGAAGGCATCGGGTACCTCGAGCTGAACCGCCCCGAGGTGCGCAACGCCATCAACCTCGAGCTGGTGCAGGCGCTGCACGGGGTGCTCGACGAGTGGGCGACGAAGGACGAGCTGCGCTGCGTGGTGCTCTCCGGCGCGGGCGGGAAGGCCTTCGCCGGCGGCGCCGACATCGCGGAGCTCCGGGAGCGCACCCACACCGAGGCCTTCCTCGGCATCAACCAGAGGCTCTTCCAGAAGGTGGAGGACTTCCCCCGGCCGGTGATCGCGGCCATCGACGGCTACGCGCTCGGCGGCGGGCTCGAGCTGGCGCTGTCGTGCGATCTGAGGGTGGCGTCGAAGAGCGCGAAGGTAGGTCTGCCCGAGGTGACGCTGGGCATCTTCCCCGGGGCCGGCGGCACCTGGCGGCTCCCGCGGGTGGTGGGGTTCGGCCGCGCCAAGGAGCTCGTCTTCACCGGCCGCATCGTCGAGGCCGAGGAGGCCTACGGCCTTGGCCTGTTCGAACGGCTGGTGGAGCAGGACGCCCTCGCCGCCGCCATCTCTCTGGCCGGGCAGATCGCCCGGAACGCGCCGCTGGCGGTACAGATCGCCAAGGTCTCGCTGAACGCCCTGGCGCGGGGCGAGTCCACCGAGTCCCTGGAGCGGCTGGGGCAGGCGGTGCTCTTCGACTCCGCCGAGAAGCGGGAGCGGATGACGGCGTTCCTGGAGAAGCGGGCCAAGAAGGGCTGAACGCGGCGCCGCGGTCTCGACTTCGCTCGACCTGAACGGCGTGGCGCACGGGAAGACCGGTCAGCCCGAGCGGTGTCGAGGGCCCACTCACGCTGGCGTCCCGGGCTCAGCTGGGGTTTCGTGCCGCCCCATGTCACTCACCATCACGCACGTCGGCGTCCTCGGCGCCGGCACCATGGGCCACGGCATCGCGCAGGTCGCCGCGCAGGCCGGCTGCACCGTCGTCCTCTACGACGTCACCCTCGACGCGGCGAAGGCGGGCCTCGCCAAGATCGCCAAGAACCTCGACGTCGGCGTGGAGAAGAAGAAGGTCACGCCCGCCGATCGCGACGCCACGCTCGCGCGCTTGTCCACCACCGCCGAGCTGTCGGCGATGAAGCCCTGCCAGCTCGTCGTCGAGGCGATCCCCGAGAAGATGCAGCTCAAGCAGGAGACCTTCAAGGCGCTCTCCACCCTCTGCGCGCCCGACGCGCTGCTCGCGAGCAACACCAGCTCGCTCTCGCTCACCGAGATCGCCGCCGCCGCCACCAACCCCGGCCGGGTGGTGGGCATGCACTTCTTCAACCCGGTGCACCTGATGAAGCTGCTCGAGGTGGTGCGCGCGTACCAGACCTCGGACGAGACGGTCGCGGTGGCCCGAGCCTTCGGCGAGCGCATCGGCAAGCAGGTCATCGTGGTGAAGGACTCGCCCGGCTTCGCCTCGTCGCGGCTCGGCGTGGCGCTGGGGCTCGAGGCCTGCCGCATGCTGGAGGAGGGCGTGGCCAGCGCGGAGGACATCGATCGCGCCATGGAGCTCGGCTACGGCCACCCCATGGGGCCGCTCAAGCTGGGCGATCTGGTGGGCCTCGACGTGCGGCTCGCCATCGCCGAGTACCTCTACGCCGAGACGGGCAGCGCCAGCTTCAAGCCCCCCCAGCTGCTCAAGAAACTCGTGCGGGCCGGGAAGCTGGGCAAGAAGAGCGGCGCGGGCTTCTATACGTACTGATCGGAGCGCGCGATCTCCACCGGTGGTCCCCAGAGTGCGGTGCCGTTCGGCCCGTACATGTTGCTCAAGCGGCTCGCCGTCGGCGGCATGGCGGAGATCTTCCTCGCGACCGACACGCGCACGCGGCGCTTCGTGGTCATCAAGCGCATCCTCCCGTACCTGGCGGAGGACTCGGAGTTCCTCTCCATGTTCCTCGACGAGGCGCGCATCGCCTCGCTCATGCACCACGACGTGATCGTCCAGATCCACGATCTCGGGCACCAGGACGACACGACGTACATCGCGATGGAGTGGGTCGACGGCATCGACCTGCGCCGCATCCTCGCCAAGGAGGAGGAGCGGGGCTCTGTGGTGCCGCCGGGCATCGCGGCGTGGATCGTGGCGCAGCTCTGCGAGGGGCTCACGGCCGCGCACGGCGCGCTGGGCGTCGACGGCGCGCCGCTCGGCATCATCCACCGCGACATCAGCCCGCAGAACGTGATGGTCACCTACAAGGGCGGGGTGAAGCTGGTGGACTTCGGCATCGCCAAGGCCACCGCGTGGGTGACGCGCTCCAAGCCCGGGGTGATCAAGGGGAAGTTCCTCTACCTCGCGCCGGAGCAGCTGGGCGACGGGCCCGTCGACGCCCGGGTCGATCTCTTCGCGGTCGGCACCTTGTTGTACGAGCTCACCACCGGCACCAGCCCCTTCCAGCGGCCATCGACCGAAGCGGTGATCTTCGCGGTGAAGACCGAGCAGCCCGAGGCGCCTTCGGCGCTGCGCCAGGGCTACCCGGCATCGCTCTCGCGCATCGTGATGAAGTGCCTGGAGAAGGATCGCGAGCGCCGCTACGCCTCAGCTGATCAGATTCGCGCCGCGCTCGCGGACTTCCTCTTCGCCGACTGCCCGACGAGCCAGGAGGACGTGGTGCGCTACCTCAGGGGGCTGTACGGCTCCGACGACGAGCGCACCAGCGTCTACGTGCCGCCGAACGCGGGGACGCCGCTCCCGGAGAAGGAGGTCCTGACCGGCGAAGCCACCGCCCGGCACCCGAAGGCCCCGTCGGTGCCGATGAGCCTCCCGCCGACGGTCAGCGAGCGGGCGCGGGCCGCGGAGCCGTCAGTGGTGATCACCCACGTGCCGGAGCCGAGGAAGCCGACGCCCGCTCCGGCGAGCCCTCGCGACGCGCAGGAGACGATGGACCTGCCGGGGTCATCTCGGGCCGACGAGTCCACCTCCGTCGGCGACGACGGTGCGTACCTGCCGGACCCGACCTTCAGCCACCGCCGGCCGCCCGTGTCGGTGGCGTCGCCGCTGGTCCCCGCGCCGGGCCGCGAGCGCCCCGGGCCGCCGGTGCCGGAGCTCGACGAGGAGGACCTGTCGCCCACCCGCGTGTCGGGCCCTCCGCCGCTCACGCACGCGGGGCCGGTGCCGGCCGGCGAGCTCGACGACTTCCAGCCCACGATGGCCCTGCCGCACAACACGGCGGAGGTCTCCATCACCACGCCGGAGGGACGGAGGCGGAAGAAGACCGCGGTGCTCGTCGTGGGATTGGGGCTGTTCGCGGCGGTGGTGATCATGATCGTCGCGCTGGCGCGCCGGCCGGCGCCGTCCGTGGCGCCGCCGCCTTCTCCGTCTCCCCCCGCGGTGGTGCGCGTTTCACTCCGCGCGCCCAAGGGGACGAGCGCCAGGCTCGGCGCCACTGTGCTCGCGGTCGGGCCGGCGATCGAGCTCCCCGCTGGCACCGTGGAGCTGGCGGTGCGTTGCCCGGAGAAGCGGGGGCGTGCGAACGAGCAGCGCTTCGCGATGCAGCTGTCGCCGCAGCCGGAGGGGCAGGTCTTGTCCGTCGACCTGCCGTGCCGGTGATCACCCGCGACGAGCCAACTCCGTTGAGGCGATTGATCGGAAGAGCGACTCCATTCAGCCCGAGCGGAGTCGAGGGCCGGCGAGTCTCCGGAATCCGATCGGTTCAGCCGAGGTCCTCGACGTCGCTCGGACTGAACGGTGGAAGGCTCCGTGGTTCGGCCCACCCTCTGAGCCCGGCCAAGCGTGACGAGCTCAGGTCGCGGTTCGCGGGGGGCTTCGGCGAGCTCAGCCTGAACCGTGATGACTCGGCTCGATCCCAGAGAGCACGGCCATGAGCGCGGGCCCGAAGCTCAGTCGTGGTCTCGTCCTCGTCCTGTTGCTCGCCGGGTGCCTCCACCGCGCGGGCGGCGAGCCCGTGGGCACCGGGCTCGTGGTGATCGCCCCGCACCCGGACGACGAGGTGTTGCTCGCCCGGGGGCTCATCGAGCGGGCGACGCGCGCGGGCGAACGGGTGCACGTCATCCTGATGACCAACGGCGACGCCACCTGCGAGCGCGACGGCACGCGGCGGCAAGGCGAGACGGTGGGCGCGCTCGGCGAGCTGGGCGTTTTGGAGCGCGACATTCACTTCCTCGGCTACCCCGATGGAGCGTTGGAGCGGCTGGGCCCCACGCCGCTGGAACCGCTGCCGCAGCTCGATCCGGCCGGCCGCTGCCTGCCGCGCGCCACCACCTGGGCGGTGCGAGGGCAGGGCGGCGTCGACGAGCACACCCGCGCCACCGGCCAGCCCGCGGCGTGGACGTCGACCGCCCTCACGGCCGATCTCGCGCGGGTGCTCGCCCGCTTGCGTCCCCGCGTGGTCGCGCTCCCCCACGCCATCGACGCCCACCCGGACCACGCGATGACCTACGTCTACTTCCGCCGGGCCCTCGACACGCTGGACGCCGCCCCGGAGCGGGTGCTCCGCGGCGTGGTGCACGCCGGCCGCTGCTGGCCGTCGGACTGCGTGACCTTCTTCACCCCCGAGGCGCCGTGGACGCCGCTCCCGGCCCCGCTCGGCGAGTACCGGCCGACCGAGGTGGTGCCGGTCGACCCCCAGAAGAAGCTCGCCTCCATCGCGCGCTACCCGTCGCAGACCGGCACCCGGCCGGAGGCGGACTGGCTCGCGTCCTTCGCCCGCGCCGAGGAGGACTTCTTCATCGAGCGCTACGTGCGCGACGGGGCTCGGTGGACCCGGCGGGGATCGATCGCCACCACGCCCGGCGAGTGGGTCGAGCGGGTCGGCGCGCTCGAGGAGTGGAACGCCTGGGGGCCCGAGGGCTTTCGCGCCGCCGGCGTCCGGCTCAGTTCCCCTGAAGGACTTCCTGGAGCACGGCGGTGACCGGAATCAGGCGGGGTGTCACCCGGTAGCGGTCGGCGCGCGTCTTGAGGAAGACCGAGTCCTCGTAGCCGCCCACCCGCCGCCCGCTCCGATCGAGCGCGAACAGCTCGCTCACGCCGTTGATGCCGAGCACCGACGTCTCCGTCGCGCCGCCGGGATCGAAGTAGGGGCTGGTGATCTGCCCGCCCAGCGTGTGCCAGCGCTCCTCCTCGGGCAGCGCGCGCAGCGACGGGTGCGCCGAGAGCAGCGCGAGGAGCATCGCCGGCACGTCATTCTGGGAGAGCGGCGCCGAGGCAACCAGGCGTTGCGCTCGTGCCAGCGCCGCCGCCAGCGCCGCCGGGTCCTTCGCGCGAGCGGCGAAGGCCTTGGGGATCACCACCAGGAAGGGGACCTGCGCCTTGGCCGCGTCGTCGGCGATCTCCTCCGGCCCCCAGACGTAGGCGTGGCCCGTCGAGTGGTCCGCCGCCAGCACCACCAGCGAGCGCTCCGCCAGGCCCGAGGCGTCGAGTTGCTGGAAGAGCCGCTCCACCGCGGCGTCGGTGTACGAGTAGGTGAGCAGCCGCGGCCGATCGTCGTCGCCGGCGCGATTCGTCGCCGCCGCGAGGCTTCGGGCGACGCGGTCGCGCACCTCGTCGGGCAGATCCTCCGGGGCGGTGAACGGGGAGTGGTTCGACAGCGACATCAGCAGCACGAACTGAGGCCCGGCCTTCACCCCCTCCGCCACGGCGCGGACGGCGGCGTCGAAGACGGCGAGATCGGTGAGGCCGCTCCAGGTGCCCTTGGGGAGCGTCGCGGGGAGCTCGCGCTGGGAGACCACGGCGCCGACCCCGTGCGCGCGCAGGAAGACGTCCATCGAATCGAAGCTCGCGTCCGAGCCGTAGAAGAAGGAGCTGGTGAAGCCCGCGGCGCCGAGCACGTCGGTCGCGCAGCGCACCGCCACGGGCTGGAGATCGCGAATCAGGCTCAGGTTGTAGGGGAGGGTGCCGAGCCCGCACGTCATCGCGCCCAGACCCTGGGCCGTGCGCACCCCGGCCTGGTACATCGACGGGCTGGCCAGGACGCCCTCACCGCCTTGGTAGAGGCCGTTGAGGAAGGGCGCGAGCTCCCGCGGCGCCTCGGGGTGGAGCGCGTGCAGATCGTCGGCTCGAAGCCCCTCGAGCGAGAGCTGGAAGACGGCCACCTTGGGATCCAGGGGATCGAAGAGCGCCTCCGACACCTCGCGCAGCGCCGCCAGCAACTCGCGGCCCCGGGGATCGCCCGAGGTGGGCTCCAGGCCCGGGTCGAGAGGCCTCGCGTGCGGGTGCGGCCCGGGATGCGCGGGTGGCCACCCCAGCCGGGCCGCGCCCGCGCCCAGCGCCTCCTTGGGCAGCTCGGCGGTGACCACCAGCGCGCGCGGCGTCGACGGTCCCTCCCGGCGGAGGAGATCGAAGGTGCTCTCCACGATCCCCGTGAGCGGATCGCCCAGCGCGGCCGTGCCGAAGCGGTTGTCGAGGGCGGCCAGGCCACTCGCGGCCCCGACGCTCGCTCCCGCGCCGACGGCCAGACCGGCCGCCACGCCCAGGGCCCACGGCCGCCACGCTGAGAGCTCCCCGGCGCGCCGCCGCCACCCCCACCTCACCGCGAGCGCCAGGAGCACCAGGCCGGCGAGCGCCGGCGCCCAGACCCGCGGAAAACCCAAGAAGCCCAGCGCGCCTCGGACGAACGAGGCGTTGGCGCCAGACAGGAGATCGAAGACGGTGGGGAACGCGCCCCGCTCCGACTTCACCTCCTGCGCGGCGACGGTGAGCGCCCAGAGCGCGAAGCCGCCCGGGAGCCCCCAGGCGGCCGCCCCCAGCCGCTGCCACTCGGGGGTGCGCCCGCGCCGCGCCACTACCGGCACGCACACCGTCAGAACGGCCAGGAGAGGCGCCAGGATCAGGCTCGCCGCCGACAGGTCCAGCACCGCGCCGGCCAGCGCCCGCTCCACCCGGGTCAGCACCGACCCGAAGCCCCAGGCGGCCACGCCGAGCCGCGACGGCACCGCGGCGATGACGAGCACGGCCACGCCTCCGAGGCCCGAAATGAAACCCTGTCGGGCGCTGGCGCTTCCGAGCGATCGAGACACGACTCTCCCGGTATACTCGAACTCGGAATTCTGGTGCTCGGGGCGGGGCACCCACGGCGCGCTGCCCGGCCTTGATCGTGATGACGGTACTCTCTTCAGTCCTCGCGCTCGTCGCGAGCCTCCAGCCCGCGGCCGACGCGGGCGTCAGCTGCCTCGACGTCGAGCAGAAGCTCGCCGCGAGCACGCGCGCCCTCGCAACCTGCACCGAGGCGGCCAAGAGCCAGACGGCGGCGCGGGAGCAGTGCGAGGCCGAGCTCCAGGAGTCCCAGGAGAAGCAGGCCGTCACCTCCTCGAAAGTGGAGGTGTGCGTGGCCCAGAAGGAGCAGCTCTGCTCCGAGGCGGCGGCGCTGGCGGCGTCGCTCCTCCAAGGCACCTCCCGGGGCGTGGGCTCGTGCGTCCCCGCCCAGACCCAGGCTGACGTGCAGGCGCTCCTCGACGGCTGGTTCTCGCTCACCAAGGCCCTGGCGCAGCTCGACGAGTACGCCAGCGGCGGCACCGACCTGCTCCCCCGGGCGCTCGGCCCGTCGGATCCGGAGCGGCACCTCTCGCGGGTGACGGGGGCGGCCACGGGCGCTCCGCTCTGGCACCGGCGCCTGCTCATCGCGGCCTTCAAGCTGACCGCGCCCACCACCTGGGCCCGGCTGCGCGCCCAGGGGACCGTCGCCATCGACGCCTTCTTCCAGTCGAGGGGGCCTCTCCCGGAGGGCTTCATCACCGAGGCCAACGGCGAGCACAGCGAGCACGCGGGCCCCGCCGGGCCGCCGCTCACGGCCGCGCTGCGCATGGCGCTGTCGTACCTCGAGCTCTCCGACTGCGAGCAGCGCTCCGACGCCCTGGAGTGCGGGCGCGCCCGGCAGCTCGTGGACCTGCTCGACGACACCGGGCCGCTGATCGTGCGGCGGCGCGTGGAGGAGATGTACGCGACGCCGTGCTCGGAGCTGACTCCGGACGCGGTGCGCGGGTGGTTGCAGGACTTCCCCACCAGCCGCTCCAAGGAGAAGCAGGCCGCCCTGGGCGAGCTGGCCGCCGCGGCCAAGAGCAAGCTGTTCCTCTGCTACCTCGCCGACGCCGGCGGCGACCCGGTGTACTCGGGCTGGGTGGCGCCGCGGCTCCCCGCCGGCAAGCCCAAGACCGGGCACACGCTGCCTCTGGTGGAAGACCTGGCGGCCTACGTGAGCGAGGGGAGCGCGCTCGATCGTTGCGGCCGGGCGGTGCGGGCGCTGCAGCGCCTCCAGGTGAAGGGCTGCGCCGTCGAGCGGCCCGACGCGCTGACGGCCATCGCGCTCTGGGCGCACGCCCTCCCTCCGTCCGGGTCCACGCGCGACGAGCAGCTCTGCCACGACGTCGCCTCGCTCGCGTGGAGCGGCGCCGCCCTGGTGCTCCCGAAGTCGCCGGAGGATCACGTCAAGATCGACGAGCAAGGCCTCACCGCCGTGGCGCGGCTCCGGCGCGGCTGCGACGAGCGCCAGGGCACCCGCGAGCTCATCGAGCGCAACGTGGGCGTGCTCTCCGCCATCGCCAAGGATCTCGGCGAGGCCCCGAGCGCGTCGCCGTGGCGCTACGACACGGTGGGCGGCCGTCCCCTCGAGGAGGGGCGCTTCGAGGAGGCGGTCCGCTACGCCGCGTGGGTGCAGGCCACGGTCGACCGCGAGCCGGCCTGCGAGGCGCTGGGGCTCGGCCGCGCCCGCTGCGAGGCCTGCGCGACGGGAAGCCCGACCTTCGACTGCGAGCTCGCGCGAGCCCTCGCGTCCACCTGGCACCTCTACCGGCAGTGGACCGTCGGAGGCGCCGCGGGGCTGTTCGCCCTGGTGGCGGTGGTGCTCTACGCGCGCAGCTTGAGGAAGGCGCGCCGGCTGTTCCTCGGGCCCGCGGTGACCGCCCGGGCCGGGTTGGAGAGCCTGGGGCTCAAGGCCACGCCGGAGCCTCTGCGCCTGCTGTTCCCCTCCCGGTACGATCGGCTGAGCCTCGAGCTGCCCAAGACGCCCTCCTGGGAGCGCTGGGGCAGCGAGGCCCTGGCGGTGCTGTCGCCGTCGCCGTCGGCGCTTCGTGAGGCCGACGTGAACCACGCCGCCACGCTGGCGCTCAGGGACGACCTGCGCGTCGTGTTCCTGCTCCACCCGGACTCGGCGACGCCGGACTTGGGCGCCGTCCGCGCGATCCTCGACTGGGCGGCGCGCGGCGGCTCGCGGGCGGTGCAGGTCTTGCCGCTGGCCCGCTCCCGGCTGGCCTGGGCGACCCGCGACGAGGACCTGCTCGATCTGGTCGAGTCGACGACCCTGCGCGGCAACCCCTTCGAGGTGCGCGGGCCGGTGCGGAGCTCCAGCCAGTTCTGGAACCGGGAGCGCCTCGTCGCCGGGCTCCTCACCGAGGCCCGCGCGGGGCACTGGGTGGTCGTCACCGGGCTGCGCCGCTTCGGCAAGTCGTCCCTCGCGCTGGAGGTCGCCCGCCGCACCAGCGGGCCCTCGGCGTACGTCGATCTCGCCGGCTTCGTGCACGAGGTCACGCACGGCGAGACGCCCGCCGTCGCGGTGGAAGCCATCCTCCGCACGCTGGTGATGCGGTTGTCCGACTCGGCGGCGGCGCGCTTCCCCGCGGCGACGATCCCTCCGCACCCGGCCGGGGCGCTCGACGCGCCCGCCCTGGCCGGCTGGCTGCGCGCGCTCTCCGTCGCCTGCGGCACCTCCAGCGGGAACCCGCCGCCGCCGATGCTCCTCGTGCTCGACGAGGTCGAGCAGCTCTTGATGGCCTCGGCGGGCAAGCTCGGCCGGGCGCTCGACGTGATGGCCACCCTGACCGGGCGGCTGCGGAGCGCGTTCTCCGAGCCGTCGTCGCCCCACGCCGGCAGCACGGTGAGCGTCGTGCTCTGCGCCGCCATGCACCCCTTGCTGTGGGCGCCGCTGTCGTCCCTGGGCGGCCAGTCGATCATGGGCGCGTTTCCGTCGATCTGCGTGCCGGCGCTCGACGACGACGCGGCGCACGCGATGATGCGCGGCCTCGGGGCGCGCCAGGGCATTCGTTTCGAGGACGACGCGCTCGACGCGCTGGTCAAGGCGTCGCACGGCGTGCCCTTGCTGCTCCGGCGCCTGGGGACGTCGGTGCTCGAGCTCTACGACGCCGATCGGGCCCGCCACGGCGCGCTGGGCGCGGTGCGCATCGGCGTGGAGGGGGCGAGCGAGGCCATTCGGCGGGAGGAGCGGGGTGGCTCTCCCTTGCGCGTCTGGGTGGAGTCGGAGATCGCCCCCGCCGACGGCGCCGCCGGAGTGCTCCTGCGCGCCCTCGCCCGCGAGGCGCGCGTGCCCTCCGCCACCCTGACGGCGCTGGCCGAGGCCGAGGTCACGGCCCGCTTCACCGAGAGCGGCCTCGCCGGTCACCTCGCGCCGGCCGAGCTCACCCGGCGCGCGCAGGAGGCGGCCACCGTGATGGTGCGGCTGCTCGCCGAGTCGCGGCTGCTCGAGGCGCACGGCGACTTGACCGCGCCCGAGGCCTACTCGCTCTCGGACGGGGTGATGCGGCGCATCCTCTGCGAGGGGAAGAAGCCGTGAGCCGGCGGTGGCGCAGCCTGGGCGGCATGCTGGCCGGCGTGGCGCCGCTGTTCGGCGCGGTCATCTCGCTGGTCTGGCTCGGGTGGTCGAACGGCTCGACCGACAGCGCCACGTCGAAGCTGTGGGCGATGATGAGCCACCCCTTCGGCGCCATCGCGGTGATCCAGGCGGCCTACACGGGGCTGCTCAGCCTCCTGTGGATGCGCTATCGCCGCTTCCAGGCCCCCGAGGGCGTGGAGTGGCCGAAGGTGACGGTCGTGATTCCCGCCTTCAACGAGGGCCCGATGGTGGGCCGCAGCATCCGCTCCGTCGCCGCCTGCGCGTACCCGAAGGAGAAGCTCGAGGTCATCGTGGTGGACGATGGCTCTCGCGACGACACCTTCTTCCACATGCAGCACCTGCGGCGGGAGTTCCCCGACCTGGTGCGCCTGGTGCGCTTCGTCGGCAACCGGGGCAAGCGCTCGGCGCTGGTGGCCGGCATCCGGGCGGCGACCGGCTCGGTGATCATCACCATCGACTCCGACAGCGAGATCAACGCCAACACCGTGCACGAGATGGTGGCGCCCTTCCTGGCCGACCCCAAGGTGGGCGCGGTGGCCGGCCGGGTGGCGGTGCTGAACCGGGACAGCCTGATCAGCCGCATGCTCGAGGTGCAGTTCGCCCTGGCCTTCGACTTCGGCCGCGCGGCGCAGTCGGTCTACCGCACTGTGGCCTGCTGCCCGGGAGCGCTCTCGTCCTTCCGGCGGTCGGTGATCGTGCCCTACCTCGAGGAGTGGGAGAACCAGCGCTTCCTCGGGCGGCCGGTGAACCACGGCGAAGATCAGGCGCTGACCAACATCGTGCTGCGGCAGGGCTACGACACGGTCTACCAGCGCTCGGCCATCGTCCACACGCTGGTGCCGACCAACTACCAGCAGCTCTCCCGCATGTTCCTGAGGTGGGATCGCAGCTACATCGTGGAGGGGTTCTCCTTCGCCCGCTTCATGTTCACCCGCTACCGGGAGGACAACCGCCTCCTGCCGGTGGTGACCTTCGTGGTCTCGAACCTGCGCTTCGTGCTGGCGGCGGCGGCGATCATGGAGCTGCCGCGCTTGTTCGACACCAACCTCGACTCGATGGGGCGGGCGTTGGTGGCCCTCGGGCTGGGGGCGATCTTCTCCGCCGCGTACTACCTGCGCTTCGAGCGGAGCTTCCGCTGGGTCTACGGCGTGGCCTACGCGGCGTTCTCGGTGCTGATGCTGCAGTGGATTCTGCCCTGGGCCCTCGTCACCGTGCGGGACGAGCGGTGGGGAACGCGCTGATGCCGAGCAGGGCGGGTCAGGGCCGCGAGCGCCGCGGCGCGGGCATGCGGCTCGGCGCCTGAACGTCGACCTCCGGCACCGGCTTCTCGGTGAGCTCCACCGCGCGGTGGAAGAGGCTCGCCACGAAGCGCGACTCGCCCTGGGTGTGGAAGAGCCGGCGCGCCTCGGCGCGGGCGAGCGAAGCCGCCTCGGCCCGGCCCGACGCGTCGAAGAGCTCCGCCATGCCCCACAGCCGCCGGGCGTAGCGCTGCCGCATGGGCGCGGTGAGGAAGGTCTGCGCGAGCGCCTGGGCAGTCTGCTCGAGCCGCTCGCGCTTCTGGGCTCCGGTGAGCGTCAGCGGGCTCTTCTCGAGCGAGTCGTGCTCCTTCACCAGCTCGGTGAGCAGCGTGTCGGGAGGCAGCCACTGGGCGAGCTCCTGCTCCTTCGCCAGCGAGGCGGCGTTGATCGCCAGCGCCTCGTCGCCGGCCTCTAGCGCGGGGATGGGGAACTCGGGATCCTCGGGCGTCACCCCGAAGCGGCGCAGCGCGTTCTCCGCGTCGGGGGCGATGACCGTCCGGGTGCGCTCGCAGAGCGCGAGCCCGCGGCCGAGCTCGAGGCGCATGCGCTCCCAGGGCACGATCAGCACCTTCAGGTCCTTCAGCGCGCGCAGCTCGTCGAGGCGCCTCTTGAAGGTGCTCTTGTTCGAGGCGCCGCTCTCGAAGAGCGTGAGGCCGAGCTCGTCGTTGATGATGCCCTGCACCACCTCCACGCCGCCGCCGCGCATGGGCCGGGCGAAGAAGATCGCGCGATCGCCGGTGCCGAGCATCGGCGAGATCACGCCCATCAGCTCCTCTCTGGGGCTCGCCGCCGCGGCCGGAGCGGGCCCCTTCTCGGGCTCCGCCTCCTTCACCGCCACGCCTGACGAGCGCAGTTGGTAGAGCGCCTTCTTCGCCAGCTTTGCGTGGACCTTGGAGCGTGACTGCACGAGCGCTTCGGGCAGCTCGGCGCGCTTCGCCTTCACCCACGCGGCCAGCACCTCGCCCGCCGCCGCCTCGGGCAGCGCCTCGACCTCGGCCGCGCTCATCGTCATCGGATCGCTCATGACTGGACCTTGCCCTTCGCCTTCAGCGCTTGCGCACCAGGAAGAATTCACCCGATTGCCCCGCCAGCACCAGCTCCGTGTCCATCAGGGAACCGAAGAGCCGCGCCGGGTGAACGCCCCGCACCAGGAAGTGATCGTAGAAGCGCCCTTGCGTCTGCCAGTTCATCTGGCTCGGGTTCCACTCGCTGGGGAAGGTGGGCGGCGGCTCGTGCTGGTACATCACCGGCGAGTGGGGCGTCAGCGCGAAGCTGAAGTTGGTCAGGCCCCCTCGCTCCCGGGCGAGCACCGTCGAGGCGTGCAGGAAGACCGGGTGCGACACCACGCGCGAGCGCGGGTCGAAGATGAGCCCCATCACCCGGGGCTTGGGCGCGGTGGCCTCGACGAGCGGGTCGAGGGCGTGCGCCTCTTCGGCGAAGGCCCGGAAGGTCCGCACCAGGGGCACCGCCATGAAGAGCGCCGCCGCCGATGCGACCCACACCGCGCGCCTCGTCCACTCGGGCTTGAGCGGCGGCATCGCGCAGACCAGCAGCGCCGCCGCCAGGTGCGCGTAGCGGGTGTTCAGGTAGTACATGTACCCGCGGATATCGAAGGGCAGCGCGAAGTAGAGGACGAAGGCCAGCGCGGTGAGGCCCACGATGCGCCAGCGGGCGACGGGCCCTTCCTTCGTGTCACGCCCGGCGACCAGCGACAGCAGCACCGCCACGGCGGCGAGCGCGAAGGCCACCAGCACCGCCTGGCGATCGCTCCCGTCCGAGGCGAGGTTTCCCAAGGTCGGTACGAGCTCCTCCTTGTTCTGGTCGAAGCTCTTCCAGGCCAGGTTCTGCGCCGAGAGCATCGGCCCCCACGACTTCCACGGCTGGCCGGGCGCGATCTCCTGCGGCTGCCCGACCCGCAGGCCCACCCAGAGGATGAAGAGCACCACCCCGGGCAAGACGCCCAAGAGCGCCGGCACGCGCGCCCGCCACGACCTCCCCTCCGGCGCGGGCGTGGTGAGGAGCAAGAGCGGCAGCGCCACGCCCAGCCACGCGAAGACCTGCACGTGGAAGAGCAGCACCAAGACCAGCATCACCCCGAGCCAGATCGCCCAGCGCTTCCGGCGCGCCGCGTCCTCGATGGCGCGCACGAAGAAGCCGCAGGTGAGGAAGGCCAGCGGGAGCGCCGCGACGTAGTTGATGAAGCCCCAGGCGAAGCTGTCGCCGTAGGCGAAGGGCAGGGCGAGCAGGGCTGGCCAGCTCGGGCGCTTGAGGCTCCTGAGCAGGAAGGCCAGAGAGAGCGGCAGCCCGGCGACGTAGGCCGAGAGGAAGACCCGGTTCGCGAGCTCCAGCGGCAACAGCCAGTTCAGGCCCGAGACCAGGTAGTAGTAGCCGAGGTAGGGGGTGAGCTGGGGTCGGCGCGCGAAGATCTCGGGGTAGAGCGTCGAGGCGTCGTCGAGCCGGTGCAGCACCGAGATGAGGTGCAGGTGCTGGGGCAGATCCACCAGCGGCAAGGCGCCGCCGTTCCACAACGGCGCCACCCCGCACACCAGCGCGATTCCCCACGCCACCAGCTCGGGCCGGACCGAAAACCCCTGTGAATTCGCCGGAACCCCTCTCACGCGGCGCGGACCATGAAGGGGCAGGGGGCCCTTGGCAAGCCTCGTTCACCGGTGTAGGACACCGTGCCACAGGGCAAGGAGCGCTAATGCACATCGACACCGTCATGAAGGCCGTTGCCGTCAGCGCGTCGCTGCTCGCCTCGCAGGTCTTCGCCGCCAACGTCGACGCGCACCTCTTCGGCGCGCAGGCGAACGAGACCTGCAACTGCAAGAACGCCGCGGAATGCACCTGCCCCAAGGGCAAGTGCAAGTGCAAGAACTGTGGGTCGAAGGCGAAGGTCTTCGACTCGCTCAAGGGCGCGCAGGAGAGCACGCGGCTGCCCGACACCGCGCGCCTCGAAGAGGCCCGCGCGGGCGTCCTGATCTGATCAGGGCAGCTCGGCCTTCCACACCAGCACCGGCCCAACCCGCATGCGCTCCAGGCGCACGAGGCCGGCTTTCTCGCTCGCCGCCCGCAGCTCCGCCTCCCCGCGGGGGAAGGCGCCGGCGCCGTGGTGCAGGGGACGCAGCGGCGCAGAGGCGTCGAAGGTCGAGGCCACGAAGCGACCCGACGGCTTGAGCACCCGCGCCACCTCGGCCATCAGCCCGTCGAGATCGCCGAGCAGGTGCAAGAAGCCCGAGGAGACCACCGCGCCCACCGAGTGATCGCCGAAGGGCAGGGGCGGCAGCTCGGCGCGCACGAAGTCGGCGACGAGCGCGTGCTCGCGCACCTGCGCCATGGCCTCCTCGAGCATCGGCCGCGACACGTCGACGCCCACCACCGAGCGCTCGGCGAAGTCCTTGGCCAGCTTGAGGGTGATGCCGCCGCTGCCGCAGCCCAGGTCGATCACCGGTCCCGGCGGCCGCCCGGCCATGGAGTGCAGCACCGTGTACTCGCTCTCGCGATCCAGCGCGCCGCGGGTGAGGAGCGCCGACATCGCGGGCCGCACCGTGCGGTCCCACGAGCGCGCGACCCAGGGCAGCTCCATCGCCTGCTGAAGGGGCGAGGGCTTGGCGCGGTCGGCGACGAGATCGATCATCCCCTCGTGCACCGGGAAGCGCGAGCCGCAGCCCAGGCAGCGGGCGGGGCCGAAGATCATGTGCGGCTCGGCGACCGGCTGGTCGGGGACGAGGCTCCCGGCCCGGCATCGCGGGCAGCGCAACAGCTCGAGGGTGGAGCGGTGCATCTGGGCGTCAGCTCCACTCCAGCATGCGCTTGAGCGGCGCGAGCGCGGCCTGCTCGAGCGCCTTCGGCAGCTCCAGCCGCGGCGACCGGTCGCGCATGCACGCGTACAGCTTCTCCATCGTGTTGAGCTTCATGTAGGGGCACTCGTTGCAGGCGCAGGCGTTGTCCGGCGGCGCGGGGATGAAGGTCTTGCCCGGCGCCTTCGCCTGCATCTGGTGGATGATGCCCACCTCGGTGACCACGATGAACTTCTCCTTCGGGCTGGCGATGGCGTAGTCGAGGAGCTGCTTGGTGGACCCGATGTAGTCGGCCAGCGCCAGCACCGGGGCCTCGCACTCCGGGTGCGCGATCACCAGCGCGTCCGGGTGCTCGACCTTGAGCTGGGTGAGCTTCTTCTCGCTGAACAGCTCGTGCACCTGGCAGCTGCCCGGCCAGAGGGTCATCTTCCGGCCCGTCTGCTTCTCGACGTAGCGGCCGAGGTGCTGATCGGGCGCGAAGATGAGCTCCCGGTCTTTCGGGGCCTTGGCCACGATCTTCACCGCGTTCGAGCTGGTGACGATCACGTCGCTCATGGCCTTCACCGCCGCCGAGGAGTTGACGTAGGTGATCACGAAGGCGCCGGGGTGCTTCTCCACGAAGGCCTTGAAGCGGTCGGGCGGGCAGCGATCGGACAGCGAGCAACCGGCCGCGAGATCGGGCAGGAGCACCAGCTTGTCGGGGTTCAGGATCTTCGCGGTCTCGGCCATGAAGTGCACGCCGCAGAAGACGATGGTGTCGGCGGTGGTCTTCTCCGCCTGCTGGGCCAGCGCCAGGGAGTCGCCCACGAAGTCGGCGACGTCCTGCACCTCACCCTCCTGGTAGTAGTGGGCCAGGATCACCGCGTTGAGCTCGCGCTTGAGCCGGCCGATCTCGCGCTCGAAGTCCATGCGCCTGAGCTTAACCAGTCCGCCGCGGTCAGTCCGAGCTCTCTTCGACGGTGAGCTGGTAGCTGTCCTGGAAGTTGGCCTCGCGGTTCTTGGTGTCGCGCACCTCGAGGACGTAGAGCCCCGGCTCGGCCGCGAAGCGAATCACCTCCGCCTTCTCGCCCTTGGCGCCGTCGCTGGTGGCCACCAGGGTCAGCTTCCCGTCGGCCTCCACCCGGTGCAGGTAGAGCCCCACGTCGACCTTGAGCACTCCGAGCAGGGTCGCCACCAGCGCGGTCTTCACCGGCCGGGTGCGCAGGTCGAGCTGGAAGTAGTCGACGTCGCGCTTGGGGTACACGGTGCCGCGAATGGGCCTGCCGAAGGCGACCGGGGTGGCGGTCTGGGCCGAGTTGTTGGGCTCCCGCTCCTCGCTGCCGTCGTCGGGCACCACCGCCACCGAGAGCCGGTAGGGCTGATCGCCGTTCTCGTCGTCCTTCACCCACTTGCCGTCGATCTTCCGCGGCGCGGCCTCCACCCGAATGAGGCAGCTCCCGTCGCAGGAGACGTCGTTGAGCAGCTCCGGCTCCTTCACGCCGCCCTCGTTGGCCCGCAAGACCACCTCCTCGGGCTTCCCCTCCACGGGCCTCACCACCGAGAGCATCAGATCGACCTTCTCCACGCCGCTCACCTGGACCTTGGCCAGCGAAGGTCCGTCCGTGACCAGCCGGTAGTAGTCGACGTCGCCGCGCGGCGAGATGAAGCCCTCGCGCCAGCCGCTCCCGCGCAGCTCGGTGGCCTTCGACGCGTCGTCGTTCGGCTCCAGCTCCGCGCTCTCGGCCTTCTCCTCCGGCGCCACGGTGAGCGTGTAGTAGGTCTGGGTGTTGGCGCCCTTCTTGAGCTCCTTGCCGGCGCCGGTGGGGAGCGAGCGCACCACGACGTAGAGCACCCGGTCGGACGCCCGGGCGCCGACGTTGCGCAGAGACAGTCCCTGGCCCTCCCGGGAGCGCGCGGAGAAGAGCACCGCCTCGGCCTCGGTGAGCACCTGCACGTCGAGGGCGACGCCCTCCACGCCGGAGATGTCCACCCGCAAGGCCATGCGCGGCTCGGGCGCGGGGCCGGCGTCGCGGGTGGCCCCGGCGTCGGCGGAGGGCGGGCCCGCGTCGATCGCCGCCGCGCCCGAGTCCAGGGCGCCCGCGTCGTCGAGCGCCTGGCTCCCGGCGTCGGGCTCGGTGACCGCCGTGGGCAGCTCGTAGCGGAACCAGTCCTGATCGGCGCCGTGGGCGACGAAGCCGGACACCGCCTGCCCCATCGGCACGGGCGTGGCGTCGACGCGGCGATCGTTCGGCTCGAGCTCGAAGCCGGGCACCCGCTCGCGGAACTTCGCCGACAGGGTGTAGGCGCCGCCGGTGCCCTTCTTCACGGCCACCACCCGCACGAAGACCCGGCCTGAGACGTCGAGGTTGGGCAGCTTCTCCGGCTGGCCCACGCCCCCCGCGTTGATGGAGGCGAGCACGGTCCTGGTCTCGTCCACCAGGTCGAGGCCGACGTCGGCGCCGGGAGGGCAGGACACCTCGAGCTCCACCGTCTTGGGAATGCCGGACTTGAAGACGTACCAGTCCTCGTCGGGCCTGGCCGGATCGGCGGAGAGGTTCGCCTCCACCAGGCTGGTGCGATCGATGACCAGCGCCTTCTCGGGCCCGTCGTTCGGCTCCTTCTCCGAGAGCACCGGCGGGCCCGCGTCGGTTGGCCCGGCGTCGAGGCCCTGGGTCTTGTCGTCGCACCCGGCGGCGAGCGCGGCCGCGGCCAGCGGCACCAAACGGAGCAGAGCGGGGAGAGGAGCGCGCATGCGAGGCGTCATGCCACGCGGACTGAACTCTTGGAAACTCGGAAATCTTCCGACGCGGGCACAGATGCGCGAGAGTGCCTTCATGCGCGTTTGGAGCCTGAGCCCCTCGGTCTTGTCCCTCGTCTCGCTGGTCGCGGCCCAGGCCCTCGCCGCCGACGCCACCGTCGGGTACGCGCAGGCGACCGGCTACTTCAAGCACGACACGCGTCCGACCTTGTACCAGCCGCTCAACCTGCTCGACGCCCGCGACGCCACCGCCTGGTGCAGCCCGAACAGCGATCCGCTCAACGAGCTCCTCTCCTTCGGCTTCAACGGCGTGGTGAAGATCGACGAGCTCAAGATCTCGACCGGCAACGCCTTCGATCAGAGCACCTTCGACGGCTTCGCCCGCGCCAAGAAGCTGCAGCTCGTCTCCGGCAAGCAGAAGCGCATCATCACCCTCGAGGACAAGAAGGGGCCGCAGTCCATCACCATCTCGCCGCCGATCTCCGGGGCGCGCTTCACCATCGAGATCCTCGACCAGTACCCGGCCGAAGACTCCGACGCCTCGGTCTGCATCACCGACATCGTCTTCTCCTCCGAGGGGCACGTGCTCAACGGGCCGTGGCTCACCCAGAAGCTCAAGTACGACAAGAACATCTCCCAGGTGCTGGGCGTGTGGTTCGCGGGCTACGACAACACGCCCGACAGGTTCCTCGCCTTCAACTTCGACGGCACCTTCCGCTACACGTTCGAGCCGTACGACGCGACGCGCGCGAAGCCCGAGACCATCGAAGGCACCTACGACGTCACCTCGTCGCGGCTGACCTTCACCATCGGCGGCAAGCGCCGCGCGACGAAGTGGGCCAAGGACCCCGGCAAGAAGGGTCTTCAGCTCACCTTCGACGGCGACGTCCCCGAGGCGCTGAAGCAGACGTTCCGATCGGTGCCGTAGGCAGACGGGCTCCGTCGGGCTCGGCCCGAACGGAGTCAGCGCTCGACCTCGGCTTCAACTCACGTGGAGCTTCACCCGGCCGCCTTCTTCTTCTTGCCGCTGAAGGCCAGGAAGAAGTCGACGATGCCCTTCACTGCGGACGCGTAGTCCTTCACGTCCTGGAACTCGGCCTCGAGGAACACGCCTCCGCACGATTCGCAGGTCTGGTACGTCTGCGGATCGTTCTTGGCGCCGCCCTCGACCAGCACCAGATCGACCTGGCAATCTGGACATTGGCCCGAGAGCGTTTCGGTGTTCACTTTCCCCCCGAGGCTCTCGAGGCCCGGGAGATTGGAGTGGAGGAGGGTGCGGTTGAGGTCAGAGACGTCGACCCACAGTCCTCCACACTCGCCGCACTTGCGAAGCGTCTGATCGTCTCCAGCGAGATCGATCATCTCGACGCCGCAGCCGGGGCAATCCATTGTCTGAGTCAGCTCCTGTTGGGGTGAATGAGATTCAGCGTAGCGGTGGGACATGGGGGGAGGCAACGACGCACTTCAGTCTGGGTGCGTATGTGGCGCACACCCCCGACTCAACGCTCCTTGACTCGACGAATGTCCGCGCCCAGCCCACGCAGCTTCTTCTCCAGGTTCTCGTAGCCGCGATCGAGGTGGTAGACGCGGCCGACCGTCGTCGTCCCCTCGGCGTGCAGGCCGGCGAGCACCAGGGAGGCCGAGGCCCGCAGGTCGGTCGCCATCACCGGCGCGCCGGAGAGCCGCTTCTGGCCGCGCACCACCGCGGTGTGGCCGTCGACGGTGATGTCCGCGCCCATGCGCCGCAGCTCCGCCACGTGCATGAAGCGATTCTCGAAGATCGTCTCGGTGATGACCGAGGTGCCGTCGGCGGTCGCCATCAGCGCCATGAGCTGCGCCTGCATGTCGGTGGGGAAGCCGGGGTGCTCCTGGGTCTTGATGTCCACGGGCTTCACGCGCGGGGGCGCGGCGAGCCGAATGCCCTCGGCCTCGGTGGTGATGGCGCAGCCCGCCTCCCGCAGCTTCTGAATCACCGCCTCGAGGTGCTCGGGCACCGCGCCCTTCACCAAGACGTCGCCGCCGGAGATGGCCGCCGCCACCAAGAGCGTCCCCGCCTCGATGCGGTCGGCGATGATCGCGTGATCGACGGGCTTGAGATCGTCCACGCCGTCGACGGTGATGACGTCGCTGCCCGCGCCGCTGATGCGCGCGCCCATCTTGTTGAGCACCCGGGCCAGCTCCTCGATCTCCGGCTCCCGCGCGGCGTTCTCGATGAGCGTGCGACCCTTCGCCAGCACCGCCGCCATGAGCACGTTCTCGGTGCCGGTGACGGTGATGAGATCGAAGCTGACCCGGCCGCCCTTGAGCCGCTTGGCGCGCGCCTCGACGTAGCCCTCCTGGAGATCGATCTCCGCGCCCAGCGCCGCCAGCCCCTTGAGGTGCTGATCGATGGGGCGCGCGCCGATGGCGCAGCCGCCGGGCATCGACACGCGGGCGCGGCCGTAGCGGGCGAGGAGCGGCCCCAAGACCAGCACCGACGCGCGCATCGTCTTCACCAGCTCGTACGGCGCCTCCGGGTTCACCTTCTCCGGGACGGCGATGGTGACCAGGTCCTTCTTCTTGCCGTCGAGCCGCTTCGAGCTGCAGCCCATGGTGTCGAGCACCGCGAGCATGGTCTTCACGTCGGCGAGGCCGGGGACGTTGCGGAAGGTGTTCACCCCCGGCGCGAGCAGGGCGCTGGCGAGGATCGGCAGCGCCGCGTTTTTCGCCCCCGACGCGTGGGTCTCGCCGTTCAGGGGGCCGTTGCCGTGGACGACGATGGAATCCATGTCACTCCTGGGTGGGCTTCGGCGCGCGGCCGAAGGCCATTCGATCGTGACGCTCGAGATCGGGCTCGACTCGAACGTCGTGGAAATTCGCCCGCGCCAGCAGCTCCTTCAGCGCGGCGCCCTGGTCCTCGCCGAGCTCCAGTGCAAGGAGTCCACCAGGGACCAGGTGTCTTTGCGCCTCGCCGATCAGGCGGCGGATCACCGCGAGCCCGTCAGGGCCGCCGTCGAGCGCGAGCCGAGGCTCCTTCTGCACCTCGCGCTGCAGGCCGGCCAGCTCGCCCGTCTTGACGTAGGGCGGGTTGGAGACGACGACGTCGAAGCGGGCGCCCGGGGGGAGGGGAGCGAAGAGATCGCCCTCGAAGAAGGTCACCCGGCCGTCGACGCCGAGCTTCTCGGTGTTGAGCTTCGCCACCGCGAGCGCGTCGGGGCTGATGTCGGTGGCCCACACCGAGGCTTGTGGCCGCTCGGCCGCGATGGTCGCGGCGATGCAGCCGCTGCCCGCGCAGAGGTCGAGGACGCGCGAGGGAGCGTCCTTCGGGATCGCGCGCAGCACCGCCTCGACGAGCAGCTCGGTCTCCGGGCGGGGGATCAGCACGCGGGGGTCGACGGCGAAGGGCCGGCCGTAGAACTCCCAGGTGCCCACCAGGTACTGCGTCGGCTCGCCGGCCAGGCGCCGCTGAATGAGGGCCTTGTAGGTCGCGAGCTCGTCCTTCATGAGCGGGCGGTCGAGATCCATGTAGAGCGCGACGCGCTTGAGCTTGAGGACGTGGGTGAGGAGCAGCTCCGCGGTGAGCCGCGCCGAGTCGACGTTCTGCTTCTCGAAGTGCTGCCGCGTCCAGTCGAGGACCCGGCGAACGGTCCACTGCTCGGGCTCGCTCATGCCGGGCCGCGCTCCTGGGCCTTGAGCGCCTCGGCCTGGAAGTAGGTCCTCAGCGCGCCGAGCACGTCTTCGATCTCGCCGTTCATCACCGCCGGCAGGTTGTGGCGGGTGTAGCCGATGCGGTGATCGGAGAGCCGGTCCTGCGGGAAGTTGTAGGTGCGAATCTTCTCGCTGCGATCGCCGGTGCCGACCTGGTCGCGGCGCATCGACTCGCGCTCGCGGCGCAGCTTCTCCTGCTCCATCTCGTACAGCTTCGCGCGCAGCATCTTCATCGCCATCGCGCGGTTCTTGGTCTGGCTCTTCTCCTGCTGGCACTTCACCACGATGCCGGTGGGCTTGTGGGTGAGG
>JBBIOE010000050.1:0-37147 GCA_037443525.1 Archangiaceae bacterium
AGCGGCGGCGGCTTTGGCGGCGCGGCCGGTGGCGGAGCGGGCGGAGGTCCGGGGCCGAGCCCGTCGCCTCCGTGCGGCTGCGGCGCCGCGGAGTCGTCGGTGAGCGCGCTCGGGGTGGTGGTGATGGCGCTTCGGTCGAGGCGCGCGGCTCGGGCCTCTCGCCGGGCGCGGTGATCGGGGGCGTCACGCCGATCGCCGCTTCCGCGTGCTCGCGACCGCTGCCGGCGTGATCGAGGCGAGATGTCGGTGCGCCGAAGTCAGAGGTGGCCGCTGGAGCGAACCTGGCACCGTTCAGTCCGAGCGACGTCGAGGACCTCCTTGGAACCGTCGGCCATTCGCCTCGCCAGGGTGGGTCATTCGAGTCACCGCGGCGGCCGGGCGTCAGATTTCCGACGCTCGAGCCGGCACCGAGCCGCCCCCGCCTCCTCGGGATTCCCGCGAGTTCGCTTTAGCGCGCGCCGCCGGCGGCTGAGTCCGCACCGACCTCTCTCGGGCTTCGGCGCTCGCCGGGGCCGGGCTCGGCGATCGGCGTTACGTCTCATCCATCCCGCAGGAACGCTCGCCCCGCTCTCGTGCTCCGTTCTCTTCGCCTTGGCTTCTCCAGCACGCTGACGGCCGCGATGGTGGTCGTGGCGCTCATCCCCACCCTGGTGCTCGGCGTGTGGCAGACCCGGAAGTGGGAGGGCGTGGAGCAGCGCCAGGCCGAGGAGGCGCAGCTCTTGGTGGCCCACACCGTGGCCGAGCAGCTCGGCGCGCTCGTCGACGCGCGCTTCGCGGTGCTGGAGACGCTCGCCGGACAGCTCGCCAGCGCCGAGGACCTCGCGGCCCAAGAAACGCTGGAGCGTCTCGCCGCCGCCCACGAGACCGCGCCGGACCTGATGGTGCTCTACGTCGCGAACCTGAGCGGCGTCTCCGTCGTCGCCTGGCCGCCGCGCACCGCCCAGGGGTCGCCCGTCGCCGGCGCCGACTACTCCGACCGCGACTACTTCCAGGAGGTGCTGCGCACCGGCCGGTCCACGGCCTCGCGGGTGCAGGTCGGCAAGCGCACCGGCGTCCCCAACGTGCACCTCGCGGTGCCCATTCGCCGAGGCGGCGCGCTGGTGGCGCTCCTCGTCGGCTCGCTGGACCTCGCCGCGCTCACCCGAGCCGCGCGCGTGCTCGGCGAGCAACCCCAGGGCATCGATGTCACCGTCACCGACCGCACCGGGCGGGTCCTGGCGCGGGGCGACGGTCGCGGCCTGCAAGCGGTGGAGGACCTCTCCCAGGACCCGCTCTACGCCCCGGTGCGAGAGGGCGACGAGGACCTCCGGCGCGGCACCGGCCCTGGCGGTGTCCCGGTGCTGGCGGCCGTACACGCCGTGGGGCGCCACCACCTCGGCTGGACGGTGGTGGCCAATCGCCCGCTCGCCGACGTGGAGCGCCACGGGCAGGCCGCGCGCAAGGCGATGCTCGGCGTCGCGCTGGGCACCCTGGTGGTGGCGCTGGTTTTCGCGAGCCTCCTCGCCCGCCTCCTGGCGGGGCCCATCTCGCGGTTGGCGGCGGCGGCCAGCGAGGTGGGCGCCGGCGTCTTCGCGCGCGTACCCGAGGCGCCACGGCACGCCCCCCGCGAGGTGGCCGAGCTGTCCGAGGCCTTCGCCACCATGGTTCGCCGCATCGAGGCGCACGCCAGCGAGCTCGAGCGCACCGTCATGGAGCGCACCGCCGAGCTCCTCAATAGCAACGCCGCCCTCACCGCCGCCAAGCTGCAGGCCGAGGCGGCGAACGAGGCGAAGTCGCTCTTCCTCGCCAACATGAGCCACGAGATCCGCACGCCGATGAACGGCGTCCTCGGGCTCACCGGGCTGCTCCTCGACACGCCGCTGAGCTCCGAGCAGCGGGAGTACGCGACGCTGGTCTCCTCCAGCGCGAGCTCGCTGCTCACCGTCATCAACGACATCCTCGACTTCTCCAAGGTCGAGGCGGGCCGCATGCCGCTCGAGCACCTCGACTTCGACCTGCCCGCGGTGCTCGACGGCATGGTGGAGCTGATGGAGGAGCCGGCGCGGGAGAAGGGCCTCGAGCTGGTATGTCTCATCGAGCCCGAGGTGCCACGATCGCTGCGGGGAGACCCGGGGCGGCTTCGCCAGGTGCTCACCAACCTGGTCGGCAACGCGATCAAGTTCACCGCCGAGGGCAACGTGGTGCTGAGGGTCGCCGTCGAGCGCGCCGAGGGCCGCCCCCCGCTCTTGTGCTTCGAGGTCGAAGACACGGGCATCGGCGTCCCCGACGAGCTCCAGGACACGCTCTTCACCCCCTTCACCCAGGGCGACGCCTCGATGACCCGGCGCTACGGCGGCACTGGCCTCGGCCTGTCCATTTGCCGCCGGCTGGTGGAGCTCATGGGCGGCGCTATCGGCGTGGAGAGCCGGTTCGGCCGCGGCTCGCGCTTCTGGTTCACCTTGCCCCTCGCCGAGGCCAGGGCCCGGCCTGAGATCGTTGGGCAGGCGGTGGCGCTGCGCGGGCGACGGGTGCTGGTGGTGGCCGACCACCCGCTCCTGCGGCGCTCCCTCGAGCTGTCGATGGAGCGGCTCGGCGCGTTCCCTTCCTGCACCGACACGGCGCGCGCTCGCGAGAGGCTCCTCGAGCTGATCGATCGGGGGCTCGCTCCCGACGCGACCATCGTGGCGGTCCCGGGCGGCGACGCCCGAAGGGCCAGCGGCGCCGAAGCGCTCCTCGCCGACCCCGCCTTCCTCGCGCTGCCACTGGTGGTGCTGCGCCGGGGGCTCCAGCGCGAGGCGCGGGAGGCGGGGCGCGGCCCGGTGACGCTGCACGGGCAGGCGACCGAGTCGAAGCTCTCGCGCGGCCTCGCCGGCGCGCTCGGGCTGGGCGCCGACGCCGAACGCCAGAAGGCCAGGCCCCCGCGGCCAGCCCCCGCTCCCTGGTCGAAGGTGCTCATCGTCGAGGACAACCTGGTGAACCAGCGCCTGGTGCTGCGGCTGGTGGAGAAGCTCGGCTACCGCGCCGAGCTGGCCGCGAACGGCCGTCTCGCCCTCGAGGCCCTGGCGCGCACCCGCTACTCGGTGGTGCTGATGGACTGCCAGATGCCGGAGCTCGATGGCTACGAGGCGACCCGCGCGGTGCGCGCCGGCGAGGCGGGCGTGCTCGACCCTCAGGTGCCCATCGTGGCGCTCACCGCGCACGCCATGGAGCGGGACAAGGAGCGCGCGCTCGAGGCGGGCATGGACGACTACCTCACCAAGCCCGTGCAGCTCGAGATGCTCGCGCAGCAGCTCGCGCGCTGGTGCGGCCCTTCCGAGGCGGAGGCTGGGCCGCGACGCGGCGGGGCGCTGACCGCGGTGGGGTGAGGCGCTCCTGCTTTCGATTAGGCCGCGTCCGGAGCCGGTGTCGCCGCCCGCCCGGCGCCCGTGCTAGCCCGGGGACCTCGTTCACCAAGGGGCGCACGCGCCGCGCCGGGAGCTCAGGTCCATGGCCACCAACGGGCAGATGCAGGGCATCGTGGTGTTGACGGCGGTCGAAGGGCTCACCGCGCAGCTCACGCCGGAGCAGTTGGGCAAGGTCGCCGCGGCCGTCGACGACCTCCGCGGGCCGGGCAGCTGGGACCGGCTCTCGAAGATGCGCCGCCTCGGCTGGGTTCCGGTCGAGGACTTCACCGGCATCGTCGACGCCTCCCACCTGGTGCTGGGCGAGGAGGCCTACGTGAAGGTCTGGGGGCAGATGGGCCGCCGCTACCTCGACGGCGCGTTCGCGTCGGTCATCAAGGGCTTTCAGTCGGCGTTCGGCTTGAGCCCACCGGCGGTGATGCGCGCGATGGGCGTGCTGTGGGCCATGGGCGCGCGCGACGCGGGGAGCATCTCCTACCAGCCGGGACCCGCGGAGCACGAGGGGCGGATGCTCTTCGAGGCGCCGGCGCCGCTGCTCTCGCGGGTGTTCCTCCTCGGCTTCTGCGAAGGCCTGGGCGTGCTGTTCGACCTGACCAAGACCGAGGGGAAGCTCACGCCCAAGCCGGTGCGCGACGGGTGCGTGGCGCTCGAGGCGCGCTGGAAGCCGAGGCCCGTCACGGCTGGCTGACCCTGGGCTACCATTCGCCGCCATGCGCGAGATCGTGATGAGCGGCCCCGGGCGCAACGCGCTCGGCTCCAAGATGATCGAGTTCCTGATCACCGAGCTCGACCACGCGAAGGGCGAGCCGGTGCTGCTCACGGGTGCGGGCGGCTGCTTCTCTCCGGGGCTGGACTTGAAGGAGGTGCTCACCTTCGACCTGGCGGCGATGAGGAGCTTCCTCGCGCGGCTGGACGTGATGGTGGAGCGGCTCTTCGATCACCCCGCGCCCACCGTCGCGCTCATCGACGGCCATGCCATCGCCGGCGGCTGCGTGCTGGCGCTGTGCTGCGACTTCCGCGTCGCGCACGCGGGCACCGGCCGCATCGGCCTCAACGAGGCAAACCTGGGCGTGCGCTTCCCGCCGCGGACCTTGCGCCTCGTGGAGAGCCGCATCTCACCGCACGCGCTGCACGAGATCGTCCTCGGGGCGGAGCTGTTCCAGCAGCAGGACGCCTTGCGGGTCGGCCTCATCGACGAGCTCGCCGCGGACGGGCATTCGGTCGCCAGGGCCCGGCTCGCCACGCTGGCCGAGCACCCGCGGGAGGCCTACGCCGCCACCAAGCGCGCGCTCCACAAGGACACCGCCGCCGCGAGGCCGGGCGATCAGGCGCTGCTCGACGCCATCGTGCCGTCGTGGACCTCGGAGACCGTCCGCGCGCGGATTCGGAAGATCCTCGGCCGCTCAGCCACCCGTTCACCCTGAGCCCGTCGAAGGGTACCGAACCTCGGGCCCGCCATCTCGTCACGTTCCCCAGATCGCCTCGGCGTCGAACGGCTGGGGATCGACCGCGATCGTACGCAGCTCGCTGACGTAGCGCCGTCCTTCCGCGTCGGCGAGCCAGAGCCCACTCGGCCCCGGCAGCATCTCGGAGAAGGCCAGCCACGGCGACGAGCGGGCGAGCCGCGCCAAGAGCTCCACCGAGAGCGGCGACGCGCAGTCGAGGTAGAGCGGCTTCACCTCGTCGGGCGAGCGCACGAAGAGGCGCTCGGGCAGGCCGTTCCGCGCTCTCCAGGCGGTGACGCGCTCCTGGCGTGCGGCCTGCTCCTGGAGAAACGCGAGCTCCTCGGCCTCGAAGCGCCAATGAGCGCGCTGCACCACGAGTGGCCCGAGCCAGCGCCTCGAGCCTCGCGCCGCCCCGTCGCCCAGCGAGAAGGCCACCGCCGCGCGCAGCTTGATGCGCCGCTCGAACACCTCGAGCAAGTCAAGCTCCGGTCCGCCGTCGCGATGGCGCGCGACCAGCCGTGCCCCCTTCGCCTGGACGTCGAAGTCCGCCGCCCGGAGCACCTGGCGGGCCGGCCGCTCCGACGCGAAGGGACCGCCGACGTCGAGGTGCCAGTGCGCCTTCGCCAGCCGCGCGTCCTGGCTCGAGCGCGCGAAGTCCTCCCAGGGAATCGGGCTCACCAGCGGCGCGGGGAAGTCGGCCCTCCACTCGGCCTCCAGCTCGCGCCGCACCGGGCAGTGGGCGAGGGTGGAGAGCGTGGTGAACGGCGTCACCCCGGGGTGCAGCTCGGCGAGGATGGGCGTCCCTTCCCCGCGCCGCTGGTGAGCCCGATAGGAAGCGTCCCACATCAGATCCGGCGCGTGGTGGCGGGCGCCTGGCCAGCCGGGGCAGGGCGCTTCGAAGAGCTTCGCCACTCGCGCCGCGGCGACGTCGAGCTCGAGGTGCACGCCGTCCTCGCGCGCCTCGGCGTCCGCCCAGACGCGGTTCCAGCGCGTGCGCAGCGCCTTCGCCGCCTGCGCGATCACGGGGGGCGTCTCGTGCTCGAAGAGCGAGGACGTCGCGCGCCAGAACTCGGGGAGCGGCACGCGGCGGCGCGGGCCCCGCGTGCGCTCGAAGACCTGGCGGAGCCGCCGCGCCAGGCGCCGGGCGATCTCGAAGCTGTACCAGCGCGCCACCGGCAAGAGCGTGTGGAGCGCCGGCGCCACTCGCGCGATGGCCTCGGGGCCGAGCGTGAGCGTCACGTCGCGGCGGCACTCCTCGTAGACCAGGCCTCGGCCGCCGTAGGTGCGGCCCTCGTGGCGTTTCGCCGCCGCGCCGGTGAGGCGCTCGAAGGTCTCCTCGAGGGAGCGGAGCGCGGGCTCGAGCCGCTCCGGCTCACCGGCCGACTCGGCGACGGCGGCCTTGGCGCGGTCGAGCTCCTGGAGCGGTTCGGTGAGGGCCGCGCGGGCGGCGGCGTCTCGGACGCGCCCGAGGGCGGCGCGCCACGGAGCAGCGGGATCGTGCGCGATGGCGACGGGGAATTCCCATCGCACCGCGCCGTCGCGCTCGAGCTTCTCGAGGAGGCTCCACCAGCGCTCCGAGTCCCGGCGGCCGTCCGCGAGGCGGCGGATGACGAGCTCGGCGGGCGTCGCCCCCTCGCAGGCCGCGAGGAGGCGGGCTTCGTCCCCAGAGAGCGGGTACTCGCTCGTCGGCGCGACGAGCTTCGTGCGCTCGAGCCGCAGCTCGGCCGGGAGGGAGAGCGGCGCCCAGCGGCGGAGGGCCGGCGCGCCACCGGGGGACGAGGAGTCATGGCGGTGCTCACCCGCCTCGAGCCACCGTTCACCCTGAGCGCGGTCGGGGGCCGAAGTCATGGCGGTCGTCACTTGGAGTGATCCCCGAGCCAAGTCCGCTCGGGCTGAGCCCGTCGAAGCCCTCCATCGGGTTTGACGGAGCCCTTCGACGAGCTCAGGGCGAACGGTGGTTTCAATTGGACCCGGAGCGGCCCGTGCGATCCCCGCGTCTTCGGCACCCTTCGACGGGCTCGGGGTGAACGGAGGAGCCTGCACCACCGCCTCCGCCAGGGCCCTCACCGCCCACGGCTCGAAGAACGTCGCCCGCGCCGAGAGCAGCTCAGGCCCGGCGCCAAACTCGCCCACCGCTCCCACCGTCGCCCAGCCCACCGGCCCGAAGAAGCCGATGGTGTCGTTCTTCGCGCAGTAGCGCTGCAGGTAGCGCGCGACCACCAGCTCCTTCTTCCGCGTCCGCGAGTCGCTCGCGCCCACGGGCTTTCTCAACAGCGAGTCGAGCCCGTCCACCACGGCCGCGCGGTTCTGCCACAGCACCGCCTCGCGGAAGCGCGGCTCCCTCGCCACCTCGCGCAGCGCCGCCGACACGTCGTTCGCCCGGAACACCTCGTCCAGCCTCGCGAACGGGAAGCCCGCGCCGCGCACCAAGGCGTGCGGCCACAGCGTCCACCCGCCGCCGAGCTTGGGCCTCCTCCGCCGCGCCATCGGTCAGACCGAGAAGACCGTCGAGAAGCCGTAGTCCGGCGGAGCGTCGCTCATCACCAGCCCCTCCGCGTCCGGCGCGTGACGGCCCGCCGCGCCGCCGAAGAGCCCGTCGAAGAGGAAGCTCGAGAGCTCCACCCGGCTCGGCACCCACTCCAGGTGCTTCTCGTCCACGAAGACCGGAATCTCGCAGCGCGGCAGCGAGACGTAGCGCTGGGCGACGTACTCCTTGTCCTTCACCACCTCGCGCACCACGCTCCGCCACGCCTCGGGCGAGCGCGCGATGCCGATGTGCGTGTCCTTCCCGTCGAAGCCGCGCTTGATGACCCACTCGTCCTTGGCGCGGGTGTAGCGCTCGGGGGCCTTCCGATAGGGAAACTCCGTGGGCGCCACCTCCACGCGGTAGCCGTCGTGCGACGCCGCCGGGAAGCGCTCGCGCAGGGTTCCGAGCACCGTCAGCGCCGCCTTGTCCACCACCAGGCCCGCGAGCGGCTTGAGCACCCACACGTCGCCGATGCGCGCGGTGCCGAACGGAGCCAGCGGCCCGCCCGGCAGCATCAGCCTCGGCTCATCGAGGAACGACGAGCTCACCGTGATGAACATCACCAGGTCGACGGCCCGCCCGTCGGAGCGGAAGCGCGGGTTGCCGTCGCGACCCACCTCGAGCCCTTCCTCGGTGACCAGCCGCGCGCCCAGCCCCGAGCGCACCAGCTCGTCCCGCGCGAAGCGCACCTGATCGAGCACGCGCTTGGGGTAGCTCTCGAGCACCTTCCACTCCGCGCTGTGCGCCACCAGCGCGACGGTGGGCCGCTTCGCCGGACGCACGAAGCGCTTCAAGACGCTCACCAGGAAGGGAAACGGTCGGCGGTGGAGCCGCGCCACGTCCCACCCCAGCCTCTTCAGCACCGGGTGGCCGCTCCAGTACTCGTGCACCGCCTCGGTGTAGCCGCAGCTCACGATGAGGCCGTTGCCGTAGTTGATCTCCGAGAGGACGTAGCGGTCCTCGAAGAAGAACCCGTCGGGCCGCAGGTGCGAGAGGAAGGCCGCGCTCCACACGCCGTCCACCACGTCGACGCAGCGCTCGAAGTCCGGGTGGAAGGGCAGGGCCCGCGTCAGCGCCCCGGGCCTCGCCAGCCACGCGCGCAGCACGTTCTTCAGCTCGGTGAGCCCGGCGTGCAGCGACGAGGCGACGAAGTCGAGCTGCGCGGCGGGGAGCAGAAACGGCCGCACCGCCCACCCGGTGCCGCGCATGGTGGCGATGCCGCGCCTCTCCATGCGGCGGTGGAAGCGCGCGGTGTAGTCGCGCACCTCGGAGACGTTCTTCTTCAGCGCCGCATCGAACTCCCCTACGAGCACCTCGTTCTGGAGAAGGCGCTTCGAGAGACGTCGCGGCGCTCGCTCCGCGCTCACTCCAGCGGGCGGCCGGGCTTGTTCTTCGGCGTCCAGGTGTCCGTCTTGCCGTGGCCGGCCGGCTTCGTCGGCTTGGCCGGCTTCCCCGGCTTGGTCTTCTCCGACTTGGCGGGCGTCTTCGTCTTCGGCGTGCGGCTGGTGGACGGCGGGCGAGGTCCGATTCTCGGCATGGTGACTCCCGAACGAGGTGAAAAACCCTACAGCAGCGCTTCCGAAAAGAACACCGGCGCGAGCCCGCCGCCTTGATGCACGTTCACCACCGGGTTCGACGAGCCGCGCATGAACGCTCCGGCGAAGCGGTCGCCGTGCCACCACAGGCTGTGCACCACGTGGCGCTCGGCGGGGGTCGCCTCACCGCCTTCGAGCTCGTACACCGTCTGCACCGGGAGCGGCACGTGGCGCTGCACCACGAAGGGGCGAGGGCCTGACAGCGCGGCGTCGAGCGCCTGCTCCCACTCGGCCTGCGTCTGGGCGCGCCCCACCGTCACCCCGAAGCCGCCGTAGCCGTCGCAGGGCTTGAGCACGAAGTCGTCCTTTCGCGCGCGCAAGAGCGGCAAGAGGTCGGCGCTCTTGCCCTCGAAGTCCACGCGGCGTTCCGCGAGGCGGCGGGTCCACGGCACCCGCGCGTGGAGGACCCGCCAGACGCTCGGCTCCCAGCCCTCCTCGGTCGAGAGCAGCTCGAGCAGGCCCTTGTCGTCGGCGAGGGCCGCGGCGAAGGGGTTGAGGACCGCCACCAGCCCCTTGCGGTGCGCCTCGAGGAGCGCCTTCCCGCCCTCGAGGAATGGACCCTCCACCAGCTCGTCCAGCGCGTCGCGGAAGACGGCGCCCACCGGCCGGTCGCCGGCGAGGAGCCGATCTCCCTCGAGCACGAGCTCGCGGGGGTCGACCGTCCGCGCGGCCCACCCGGCGCTCGAGTAGACGCGGGCGAGGAGCGCGTGGTCCGACTCCACGATGGAGCCCTTCGCCACCAGGAAGGCGATGTCCCGCGCGTCGGTGCGGCGGGTGAACGTGGCCAGGTGCGAGGCCATCAAGAGCCCCGGCGTGCCCGCGGCGCGGTGCGGGTGAAAGGCCAGCGCGAGGCCGTCGTGCCAGCCCATCGCGGAAGGGTCGCCCGCCTGCACCTCGAGCAGCGAGAACGCGGCCGGGTCGTCCTTCGGGCACACCACGTCGAAGCGGGTGAAGGCGAGCAGCCGGCCGCGCTCGACGTCCAAGCGAGCGGCCTCCTCGACGGCCGGGTGGAGGTGAGGGGCGAGGGGGCCCAGCGTCCCCTGGGCCCAGCGGCGCAAGAGCTGCTCCATCGCCCACGCGATGACCCCGAGCTCCTTGGCCACGCCGCCCGTCGGGCCCTCGAAGCGCCAGGGCGAGGCGAAGGGGCGCAGGGGCCCGAAGACGCCGTGCGCAGTCAGCGCCCCCACCGCCTGCACCGCCGCGGGGATGGGCGCGAGCGCCTCGCTCTTCACGAGGGGAGCGCCTTCACCGCGCGCAGCGCCTCGACCAGCCCGCGCACGTCGGCCTCGGAGTGGTCGACGGTGAGGCAGATGCGCAGCTGCGCCTCGCCGCGCGGCACGATGGGGAAGAAGCTGGCGCTGACGAACCAGCCGCGCTCGCGCAGGGCCGCGCCCAGCTCGATGGACCGCGCGTCGTCGCCCACCGGCACCATGCGAATGGGGCTGAAGGGCTCGGTGCGGCCGGTGAGCTCGTCGAAGAGCGCCACGCGCTCGCGCAGGGTCTTCTGGAGCTTCGCCACCGTGCCGTCCTGGTGCAGGCGCAGCACCTCCAGCGCCGAGCCCACCACCGAGAAGTCGAGCGGCGCGGAGAAGGCGTAGGTCTGGCCGAAGGTGCGCACCTGGTGCTCCGCCTCGGGCGTCGGGAGCAGCACGCCGCCGCCGTTGCAGCCGTAGCCCTTGCTCAGGCTGAAGGCCACGGCGAGGTTCGGCGGCACCTTTCCCTTCAGCGCCGAGAGCACCGAGCCCTCGCCGCGCTCGCCGAAGATGGACGTGCCGTGCGCGTCGTCGAGGTAGAGGAAGAAGCCGAGCCGCCGCGAGAGCTCGAGCACCTCGTCGACGGGGCACCGCCCGCCCATCGAGTAGACGCCGTCGGCGACGTAGACGACGTGCTCGCCCTTCGCCTGGGCAAGGGTGGCGGCCCGCTCCAGCGCGCCGACGTCGTTGTGCGGCAGCATCTCGACCCGGTGCTCCGCCGCCAAGACCGGCCTCAGGTACTGCATCGACGCGTGGGCGAAGCGGTCGAAGAGGAAGGCGGTCTTCGAGTGGCCCGCGCCGAAGGCCTCGGTGGCGAGGAGCGGCATCGTCGACAGGTGCGCGGTGGTGACCGAGGGGAAGGTGATGGCCCGCCCGCCCCAGAGTGAAGACAGCTTCTCCTCCAGCTCGGTGAGGGGCCCGATGGAGAAGCGCGAGCGGGCACAGCACAGGTGCACGCCCCACTCGGAGAGCAGCGCCTGGCCCCGGGCGACGACGTCCTCGCGCAGGTCCAAGCCCAGGTAGGAGCAGCTGATGAACTCCGTCACCCGCTTTCCGTCGGCGAGCACCACCCGCTTGCCGTCGCGCGAGCGGAGCGACTGCTGCATCAGCCCCGCCTCGATGGCCCGCGCGTAGGACGGCCCGGCCAGGTCGACGACGCGGTCGGTGTTGCGGAGACCTTCGGGGGGAGGGACGGGGGCGGCGGTCACGGGAGCGGCGCGATGGTGGCACAACTCGCCGCCCGGCGCCCTGATCGAGCCGAGGAGGTCCGGCCCGAATTCGGGTGCCGGGGCGGCGTTTTCGTGGTGAGTCGGCTCGAGAGCCGTGGAGGGGTGCCGATGAAGTGGACAGTCGTCGCGATGCTGCTGGCCGTGGCGCTGGTCGCCTTCGCCGGCACCGAGGCCTCGCCTCAGACGCTGAAGGTCTACGACGAGGGGAAGGCGCTCTACGACGCCAAGGACTTCACCGGCGCGCTGGCGAAGTTCGACGAGTGCGCGCGGCTCGAGCCCCAGAACGCCCGGTGGCCGTACAACCGGGGGCTCGCCCTGAAGAAGCTGGGCCGTGCCGACGAGGCCCGCGAGGCGCTCCTGTCCGCCCGGGCCCTGGACCCCGACTACAAGCGGAAAGAAATCGACCAGAAGCTCTCCGAGCTGCCGTCGGCCTCGAGCCCGTCTACCGGGGCGGGGCCGCCCGGCGCCGAGGAGCGCGGGTGGATCGACGAGCACTTCGGGCTCTTCTTCGGCCTTCTCTTCGGCGGCATCGTCCTCTTGGTGGGCAGCATCCTCGGGCTCGCCTTCTGGTTCTTCCGCGGCCACGACGCGGCGATGCAGAAGCACTCCGAGGACCTGGACCGGCGGATCGCCCTGAGCGAGGCCGAGCAAGCCGTCCAGGCCGAGGCGTTGAAGCGCGTCGGCGTCCAGGCCGCGGAGCACGCGCGGCGGCTGACCCGGCTCGAGCACGGCCTCTCGCTGGGCGAGGACCCGGACCTGCGCGCCCACGTCGACCGCGCCGCGCTGAACCTCAAGGCCGCGCGCGCGGGCATCAAGCGGCTGAGGGACGAGCGGGGGCAGGTGAGCGAGGTGGAGGCCGCGCTCGCCCGGGGTGCCGAGTCGCTCGCCGCCGCCGAGGCCCGGCTAAAGGCCCTGCGCGGCGCCGCGGCGGAAGGAGCGAGGGGCGAGCGCGTGGGTTGCTTCTTCTGCGCTCGCCCACTGCCGACGCCGGAGTCCCGGAAGCCGGTGACGTTGCGCCTCGGGGGCCAGACGACGCCCGCCTTGGCGTGCGCGGTGTGCGCTCGCAACGTGCAGGCCGGCCAGTCTCCGAAGGCCCTCACCGTCGGCGGCCGCCACTGGTCCCAAGTGCCGGACTTCGATCCCTACGTCCACGCCCACGCGCCGTACCCGAACGCCGAGGAGACGCCGCCGTGGAAGCTCTCCGGCCTCGAGGCCTTCGCCGGGCTCGCGGGGGGCGCGGCGCTGGCTGGCGCGCTGCTGCTCGATCTCGACGCCGCAAAGGCGAGCAGCGTCTCCAGCATCGCGGCCCAGGCGGCGGCGTTCAGCGCCCGCGAGAAGAAGAAGAGCCACGACTGGCGCGACAACAGCTGAGGTTCACCGATGCGCGTCGCCTTCTACGCCGTGAACGGGTTGGGGCTGGGGCACGTGACCCGGCTCCTCTCCATCGCCCGGGCGCTGCGCCGCCTCGAGAAGGACGTCGAGGTGCTCTTCCTCACCTCCTCGGAGGCCGACGGCGTCGTGTACCGGGAGGGCTTCGCCGCGGTGAAGCTGCCGTCGAAGACCATCCGCGAGCAGGTGGGCCTCACGAAGACGCGGTACTTGAAGCTGGTGCAGACGGTGACGTGGAACGCGCTGTCGGCCTTCGACCCCGACGTGCTGGTGGTGGACACGTACCCGACCGGCAGCTTCGAGGAGCTCATTCCCGTCTTGCGCTGGCGGCAGAAGAACGTCTTCGTGTTTCGCGAGCAGCGCGCGGAGGCGGCCGGCGCCGCGCTCCTCCAGGCGACCCTGCCGCTGTACGACGCGGTCATCGTCCCCCACGACGACGCCCAGGCGGTGGGCCCGGTGCCCGAGCCGTGGAAGCTGAAGGCCGTGGGGCCCATCCTCATTCGGGAGCGGAGCGAGCTGCCGAGCGCGGCGGCGGCGCGGAAGTGCCTGGGGCTGCCCACGGATGAAGTGCTGGTCTACGCGTCCTTCGGCGGCGGCGGAGATCCCGACGGCGCGCGGGCGCTCGCGCTGACCCACGAGGTGGTGTCGACGCTTCCCGGGCACCGGTTGGTGGTGGGCGCGGGGCCGCTCACCCAGGCCGCGCCGCCCGTGCTGCCTGGCGCGACGGTGCTCACCGGGCGCTACCCGGCGCTCGACTTCCTCCCCGCCTTCGACGCCGCGGTGACCGCCGCCGGCTACAACGCGGTGCACGAGCTGCTCTTCGCCGGCGTCCCGTCGGTCTTCGTGCCCTTCCCAAGGGTGCTCGACGATCAGGAGCAGCGGGCCCAGGCCATTCACGCCGCTGGCGCCGGCGTGGCGGTGGTGCCGCTGACCAGGGACGGCCTGGAGAGGGGCCTGCGCGAGGTCCTCTCGCCCGCGCGGAAGAAGGAGCTGGCGAAGAACGCGAGAGCCCTGGTGGCGAGGAACGGCGCCGAGGCGGCGGCTCGGGTGCTGCTGGAGCTCAGGTGATTCCCGCCTCCACCCGCGAGCGCCTGAAGGGTTACCTCGAGCGAAAGCCCCGGCTCGGCCCGGAGACCGTCCACCTCGACGTCACCAACGGCTGCAACCTCGACTGCATCACCTGCTGGAGCTACGCGCCCGGGCTCGCGAGCCCCAAGGACGCGGCCTGGCGCCGGCAGCGCGTCGAGCCCGAGGTCTTCTTGCGCGTGCTCGACGAGCTCGTCGAGGCCCGGGTGGAGCGGGTCATCGTCAGCGGGGGAGGGGAGCCCTTCACCCACCCGCGCCTGCTCGAGCTCCTCCAGGCGGTGAAGTCCAAAGGCCTGCGCCTCACCCTCATCACCAACGGCACGCTCACCGACTTCGGCGCGCTCCGGGCCCTCGGCGTCGACCAGGTGCTCTTGAACCTCGCCTCGGCCACGCCGGCCACCTACGCCGCCTACCACCCGAACCAGCCCGAGGAGACGTTCCACCGGCTCCTCGAGGGCGCCCGCACCCTGCGCGGCGTCACCGCGGTCAACCTGGTGCAGGTCATCAACGCGGTGAACGCCCACGAGCTCGTCGCCATGGTGGAGGTCGCGGCCCAGGTCGGCGCGCGGTGCTCCTTCAAGGTGGGCGACCTGCCCCAGGGCACCGAGCGGTACGCGCTCTCCTCGGCCCAGAAGAAGCAGGTCCTCGAGGAGCACATCCCTCAGGCCAGGGCGCGGGCCAAGGCCCTCTCGGTGAAGCACAACCTCGGCGCCTACGAGGCCGCGCTCAGAGGCGACCCGCAGGCGAAGGTGCCCTGCTTCGCCGGCTACCTCTACTCGCGCATCGGCGTGGACGGCCGCGTCTTCTTCTGCTGCGCGCCCATCGCCGCCGGGCACCTCGACCACGGCTCCTTCTCCGCGGTGTGGCGGAGCGAAGGCTACGACGCGGTGCGCGCCCGGCTCCAGGCGGGAGACGCGTACCCGGCCTGCGCGCGCTGCGGGAAGCACGACATGAACTTCCAGGCGAACGCGGACCTGGAGCTCCTCCTCGCGGAGGAGGCGAAATGAGCGCGCCGAAGCTTCGCCCCACCGTCTCCTGGAACATCGTCGGCGGCTGCAACTACCGCTGCTCCTACTGCGTGCAGAAGCACCCGGAGGGCTTGGGCCTGCCCTCCGACACGGAGCTCGATCGCGCGCTCGCCACCCTCTCGGCGCTGCCCGGTACCTGGGAGCTCAAGCTCTCCGGCGGCGAGCCCTTCCTGCTCAAGCGCCTGCCGGAGGTGGCGGGCCGGCTCGCCGCGGCCGGACACACGGTCTCGGTGCTCACCAACCTCTCGGCGCCCCTGCGCGTGCTCTTCGACTTCGTCGACGCCGCCGGTCCCAAGCTCCGCACCTTCTCCTGCTCGCTACACCGCGAGGAGATCGCCGAGGCCGACTTCCTCACGAAGGCGCTCGAGGTGAAGCGCCGGCTCGAGGCGTTCCCCAAGGCGACCTTCGTGGTGAACAGCGTGGTGGTGCCGGGCACCGTGGACGCGGTCGCCCAAGCGCGCGCGCGCTTCGAGGCCCAGGGGCTCAAGTTCTACCCACAGCTCATGCGCCGTGACGGGAAGAACGTCGCCTACTCGGATGCGGACGAGGCCCGCATCGCCGAGGCCTTCGACGACCTCGAGGGCCCCAAGGCCATGAACCGCGGCTTCGCCCTGACCGGGCGCCTCTGCCACGCCGGCTCGAAGTACTTCATCGTCCACCCGCGCGGCGACGCCTTCACCTGCTACCCGGGGAAGCGCTTCGGCGACGGCCACCTCGGCAACGTCTTCGACGGCACCCTGTCCTTGCGGGGCGCGCCGGCGCCGTGTCCCTACGACGTCTGCCCCTGCACCGTCCCGCAGAACCGGGGCATCATCGAGGGCTTCGGCGGCGGCGCTCCGGGAGACGAAGTGGACGCCTCGTGACGAGCTGGCGGCGCCGTCAGTTGCAGGTGGGGAACGGAGAGAAGCCGCACACCTTGTTGAGGCAGCTCAGCCCACTCATGCAGTAGAGGTTCGCGCTCTCGTCGCACGCCTCGCCCACGCGGGCGCCGGCGACGCAGGTGCCGACGGAGCCGCCCGCGCAGTCGGAGGCCTTGCACAGGGTGGAGATGCCCCCGTCCTGATCGAAGCCACACTGGCCCCCGACGTTGGACACGCCGATGGCGGCGCACTTCGACGTCGTCGTAGAGCACATCAGCCCGTGCGAGAAATCGCACAGGTCCGCCGCGGGCGAGCACGCCGCGCCGACGGTGGTGAGCTCCGGGGTGCAGGTGCTCGAGGGGGAGCACGCGAAGCCGTACTTGCAGTCCAGCCGGGTGGTGCAGGGGGCTCCAGCGCCGCCGAGGACGATCGGCTTGCAGGTCATGGAGCCGCTGGCGCAGGAGGCGCCCGTGGGGCACTGTTGGCTGGTGGTGCAGGCAGCGTTGATGGCGACGCGCGGAGTGCAGACCCCGCACACTCCTGACGACACCACGCAGGCGCCCGAGCTGCACTCGAAGTCGCTCGAGCAGGCCAGGCCGTCGGCCTTCGGGCCGCGCAGGTCACAGGCCGTGGGGCCGATGCTTCCGAAGATGTTGGTGTCGCAGGTCGCCGTCGACGCGGTGGTGCTGCAGGCCGTGAGCTGCTCGACGGGCACCCCCACGCTGGCAGCGCCGTAGGTCGCGAGGCAATTCGCCTTCCCGTACGCGACGCAGAGGGCCTGGTCGTCGCCGTAGGCCCTGCTCATGGTCGACGGAAAGCACTCGTACAGCTTCGCGCAGAGCTTCGTCGCGAGGTCCGCGCAGGCCTGGTCGCGGGTGACGCTGCTCCCTCCTCCTCCGGCTCCTCCTCCGGCCGCGCTTCCGCCCGTGCCCCCGCCCGTGCCGCCGTCGCTGCCTCCGCCGGTCGTGCCGCACCCCCAGGCCGCCACCATCGCCGCGAGCGCTGCCACAGCAACCCAATTTCGCAACTGAAGACTCCCCGAGCTGGGACGCGTCGAGCGTCGAGTGGGAGGGCGTCTTAGTGGAGTCAGGACTCTGGTGAAAGAGAGAAGGTGGGTGCGCGGCGACGGGAGGGACTCCCTTGGGAACGCACCCGCGACGAAGGCCACGCCGCGGTTCCCTCCCGGTGAGGGCGCGCTATGGTCTCGGGCTCCCCCGACCCGGAGCCCCGCCATGTCGCGAAGCCTCGTTGGAGCGCTCGTCCTCATCCTCGCCGCCTGCACCGGCTCCGCCGGTCCCGCTGGTGCCCAAGGTCCCGCCGGCCCTCAAGGTGCGGTGGGCGCGAAGGGCGCCGACGGCGTCGCCGGTCCGTCCGGACCTGAAGGCCCCTCGGGTCCCACCGGCCCGACGGGCCCCGCCGGCGCCACGGGCCCCGCCGGCCCCGCGCTGGTCCTCGTCACCAACGCCGGCCTCAGCGGCGACGGCACCAGCACGAACCCGCTCGCGGTCACCTTCGGAGGCAGCGGCACCGCCACCACCGCCGCCCGCAGCGACCACACCCACGCTACCCTCCTCAGCCAGTTCACCGGCGTCACCCGCGCCTGCTCCGGCGGCGTGCAGACCTTCGACGGCAGCGCCTGGAGCGCCTGCGCCCCGCCGGCCGAGTTCTGCGCCACCGCCACCAACCCCGGGTGCTCGTCGGCTACCGCGTCGACCTCCTGCAAGACGCTGCGCGCGAACACTGCCTTCACCGGCGGCGACGGCATCTACTGGATCAACCCCGCCGGCACGGCCTTCCAGGCGTATTGCGACATGACCACCGAGGGCGGCGGCTGGACGCGGGCCTTCGCGGTGAGCGCGCCGGCCTACGGCTGCGTGTTGGGCACCGGCGCCTCGGGCGACCCGCGCTTCGGGGCCGGCTGCGGCAAGCTCTCCGACGCGGTCATCAACACCCTGGCCACGGAGAAGATCTTCTACACGCAGGCCGGCACCGCCCAGAAGCTGTTCACCAAGTACACCGGGGTGCTCTCCAGCGCGAACGCCACCGCGGTGACGCTCATCGGGACGATGGTGAACAAGGAGAGCTACGCGGCGGTGCAGGCCGCGGCGGCCAGCTTCACCCCGGCCTATGGCGGCCTGCGGCTCTTCGGCCAGCACAACTGGTACCAGGCCGACACCATGATGGGCTCCAGCCCCTCGGCCTGCCGCTTCTCGCTCGAGTACCTCGACTCCGCCTCGACCACCGCGAGCTACCGCTACGCCTGCTGCGCCGCCGACTGCGCGGTGACGACCGGCTCCCGGGTGGAAAACGGCCAATTGGTCGCCTTCGTGAAGTGAGCGGGGCGCCGCGATGGCCCGCCGTCACGACATCAGCACCGGGGCGAGCGAGGAGCGGCTCTCGAGCCTGATCCGCGCCCGCCTCGAGCCCGGGGCCGACAAGGCGAAGATCGACGCGCGCATCTGGGACCTCTTCGGCGAGGAGTGGTGCGTGATGTTCACCGACCTGTCGGGCTTCTCCCGGCGGGTGGCCGAGTTCGGCATCATCCACTTCCTCCAGACCATCCAGGAGTCGGAGCGCATCCTCGTGCCGGTGCTGGAGGACCACGACGGCATCCTCCTCAAGGTCGAGGGCGACTCGATGCTGGTCATCTTCCGCAACGCCTCCAAGGCCCTGCAGGCCGCGATCGCGATGCAGCGCACCCTCGAGCGCTACAACCAGCACCACGCCGACGAGGAGAAGGTGCTGCTCTGCGTGGGCCTCGGCGCGGGGCGCGTGTTGCGCATCGGCGACGCCGACGTCTACGGCGCGGAGGTCAACGCCGCCAGCAAGCTCGGCGAGGACATCGCTGGGGCCAAGGAGATCCTCGTCACCGCCGCCTTCAAGGAGAAGCTCGGCGAGGTGCCGGGCGTGGGCTTCGCGCCGCTCGACGACGCGCCCGCCGGCGCTACCGGCGCCTTCCGGGTCGACTACCAGGACGCCCGCTAGTTCCCGACCACGACCTTCTTCACGCCGCGCTTGGTGAGCAGGGCCGCCGCGCGCTCGCGATGATCGCCCTGCAGGACCAGCGCGTCGCCCTCCACCGCGCCGCCGCAGCCGAGCTGGGACTTCAGCGCGGTGAGCCACTCGTCGCGCTTGGCCACCGGCAGCTCGAGCTGCTCCACCACCGTCACTTCCTTGCCCCGGCGCCCGGCGCGCTCCAGCCGCACCACGGCCTTCGCCGGCGGTGGCGGACCCTTGGCCTTCGCGGGCGGCGCGTCCGGGCCCTTGGGCAGGGCGTCCTTCAGCCCGGCCAGCGCGCCGAAGGGGTTGTGAAACGGCTTCTTCTCGTCGCTCATGGCAAAGGCGGCGGCGGGAGCCTGGCGAAGTACGACGCGTTGGGGTCTCCGCCGGAGAGCACCATGCCGAGGAGGAAGGCCGGCGAGGGCTCGGTCTTGCGGCCGTTGACCAGCACCAGCGGCGTCCCTTCCAGCTCGTAGGCCAGGGCGTAGGCGATGTCGTCGTCCAGCCGCGCCTGGGTGGCGTCAGAGGCGACGCAGGCCTCGAGCACCTTGCGGTCCGCGCCGGCGCCCACGGCGATTTCGTAGACCAGGGCGCTGGTGAGCTCCTGCTGCCGGGCGAACATCTCCCGCCGCACGCGGGCGTACTGCTCGGGGTTCTTCTCCAGGCAGATCTGCACCTTCGGGCCCACGCAGCGCACCGGGTCGGGCATGGTCTGCTTCACCGTCCGGTTGCAGGCGCCGTCGAGCGGGAAGTAGCGCGGCTCGAGCGAGTAGCTGCCCTGGGGTACCACCTTCTCGAACTCGGCCATGTTCTGCTCGAACATCGCGCAGTGCGGGCAGAGCACGTCGGTGAAGTCGACGATCTTCACCCGGGCGTCGGGCGACCCCTCCACCAGCCCGCGCATGCGGCCAGAGACGTCGGGCGTCTTCGAGGTGCGCCACAGCTCCCGCGCATAAGAAGCGAACTTCGCCTGGTCATCGGGCAGCGCCTCGAACCACCCCTTGGCGTCGAAGCCCGCCTTCGCCTCCAGCGTCTCCTTGAGGGCGTGCGGCGTCTGGGAGCCCGGGTAGAGCATCAGCGCCATGCCCACGGTGCCGGCGACGGCCGCGCGCGCGACCGACGGCATCGCCAGGTCTTGGGAAGGGAAGGGCGGGCCGGGCAACATCACGAAGGCGGCGGCCACGTGCAGCGCCACCAGCACGTCGGTGCCGAGGCACAGGGGGCAGGCGACCTTCAATTGCACGCTGGCGGTGACGAAGGTGACGACGGCGAACGCGCCGATGGCGGCCCACAGCTTCACCGCGCCGAGCGAGGACGCCACGTGGTGGCCGGTCTTCCCCGCCCGCCAGGCGAGGAAGGCGAGCACCAGCGCCGAGAGGCTCCAGGCGAGCCCCAGGCCCGCGACGGGAATGCCGGTGAGCTCGTGGATGCGGCTGGCGAAGGGCGAGTTCCAGACGGTGACGCAGTTGACGGTCTCGCTCACCGCGCAGCCCGGCAGGTGACCCTTCCGGGCCTCGAGGAGCTCGAACCACTGGTACACGGCGAGGCCGGCGACGGCGGCGGCGGAGCTGGCGATCGCAAGGAGCGACTTCGCGGAAGCCGCCTGAGGACTCGAAGGCGAGGACACGGGCGCGGCTTATAACGGAGCGTCCCTGGGGTCGAGGCTGTGCGTTCGGTGGGCCCGCCACCTCGATGGCGCAGGCCTCGCCTCACCGGTATAGAGGGGCGTCATGCCCGTCCTGGCCCCACGACCGGAGGAGTACCGGGCGGCGCGCGAGGCCGCCGCGCTGGTGGACCTGTCGGCGCGCGAGGTGGTGCGGCTGGTGGGTCCGGAGCGCCAGAGCTTCTTGCAGGGCATGGTCTCCAACGAGGTGGAGAAGCTCCGCCCCGGCCAATCCTGCGAGGCGACGGCGCTGACACCCAAGGGCGCGATGGTGGCGTTCCTGCGGGTCCACGCGCGCGAGCAAGAGCTGCTCCTCGACGTGCCCCAGGGCGCGGGCGCGACGGTGAAGGCCTTCCTCGAGAAGTTCCTCATCAGCGAGGACGCCGAGGTCCAGGCCGCCGGCGACGTGGCGGTGGTGGGGCTTCTGGGCCCCAAGGCCGACGAGTGGCTGGCCAAGCTGCCCGCCGCGCTCCAGCTCGCTTTGGCGCCGGGGCTCTTGCAGGAGGGCCGGGACGTGCTGGTGCCCCGCGCCGAATTGGCCCAGGTGTTCGCCGCGCTGGCCGAGCTGCCGCGGGTCTCGGAGCCGACCTGGGACGTCTTGCGCGTCGAGGCCGGCGTGCCCAAGTGGGGCGCCGAGCTGCTCGAGACCACCATTCCCCTCGAGGCCAACCTGGAGCGCGCCATTCACTTCTCCAAGGGGTGCTACATCGGCCAGGAGGTCATCGCCCGGGCCAGCGCGCGCGGCTCGATGAACAAGCGGCTGGTGGGCTTCCTGCTCGCAGACGCGAGCCCCGAGGCGGGCACCGAGCTCCGAGTCGGCGAACGCAAGGTGGGCTGGCTCACCTCGGTGGTGCAGTCGCCTCGAGCGGGGCAGTACGTGGCGCTCGGCTACCTCCACCGCGATTTCCTGCAGCCGGGTTTCTCCGTACCCCTCCCTTCGGGGGGGAATGCTGTGATGGCAGCACTGCCGTTCTTGCCAGTATCGCGCTGAGTGACCTCTGGCAGAGTAGATGAGTCATTCGGGGGGCCGAAGGGACTCGAGGTACACATGATTTCGCGGAGTGGAGCGTTGTTCGCGCTGGTGTTGGTCGCTGCGTGTGGCGGAGGCGGAAGTGAGGGCTCGGCGACGATGTCGCCCGGTCAGGACTGCATGAGCTGCCACTCGCTGGGCGGCTCGGCCCAGGAGGGGACCTTCTCCGCGGCCGGCACGGTGTTCGGCGCGCCGGACGCCGCGGAGAGCTCGGGCCTCTCGGGCGCGACGGTGACCATCACCGACGCCCAGGGCACGCAGCACTTCTTCAAGACCAACTCCGCCGGAAACTTCTTCGCCCAGGTCAACCTTGCGGGGCCGCTGAAGAAGGCGGCCATCGACTTCAACGGCAAGCACCTGGAGATGAGCGCGCCGCCGTCGTCGGGCTCGTGCAACGCGTGCCACTCGGCGCCGGGGAAGAACGGCGCGCCGGGCCGCTTGTACGTTCAGTAGTCAGCGCCCGCGCGTCACAGCGACTCGAGCCAGGCCGCGAACGCCGGCGTCGTGGTCACGTCGGCGAGGCGCGCGCGCAACAGCTCCCTGCCCGTGGTCTTCGCGAAGTCGAGCAGGCCGAGCTCCGCGAGCAGCTCGGAGAGCGGGCGCCCCGCGTCGGCGGCGAGCACGCGCTCGGCGGTCTTCTCCAGGGTGGCCGCCGCCGCGTCAGTGGAAAGCCACTGAGCGAGCGCCTTCCTCAAGCTCTCCGCGCCGCCGGGCACGTCGGCGTTGGCGAGCTCGCGCCCGAGCTGGGTGAGGGTCAGCGCCATCGCGCCGTCGAACAGCTCGCTCCGCAGCTCCGCCGCCTCGTGCGCCCGGCGGGGATCGGACAGCGCGTCGGCGAACTGGGAGAACACGCCCCCCAGCGCCGAGTCGACGAACTCCGCCGCGCGCTTCTCGAGCTGCCGCTCCACTTCCTCGCCCACCGCGCCCACCAGGTGCCCCAGCCCACCGCTGCGCGACTTCACCTGCTCGGTCGCGAAGCGCGCCAGCGTGCCCAGGCCCTTCGCCACCCCCGCCACCGGCGCCGACACCCGGTGCCCGAACTCGATGACCGTGGTGAGGAGGATGCTGCGCACCAGGTCGCGCATCGGCTCGCGGTCCACCACCGTCAGCACCACCCGCTTGTCCGGCGACCAGGGCCGGCCGAGCACCTCGCGCAGCGCGGTGCGGAGCTCCTTGGGCAGAGCGTCCTGGAGCGGCCGCGCGTCCTGGGACAGCGCGTTCACCACCTCGTCGATCCGGCGGGTGAGCGCCGGCATCGCAGCGTCCGAGGCGAGCCACGCGCCGAGGGCGTCCTTCATCACCGTCGCGGCGAGCCGTGGCGTCACCACCTCCCGCACCGGCTTCGCCAAGAGCGCGTCGAGCGAGAGCTGGGCCAGCCCGTCCAGCGGGCCGCCCAAAGAGGAATCCTTCAGCTTCACCAGCAACGAGGCCGCGTCCACGGGCGTCGTCTCTAGCACGCCGGGTGAAAAGCACAGCGCCGGGCCTCGATTGGGGTAGAGAGGTCGGCCATGGAAACCCGCTTCGTCTGGTGCGATCTCGAGATGACCGGCCTCGACGTCAACACCTGCGCCATCATCGAGATGGGGCTCATCATCACCGGTCCGGACCTGAAGCCCATCGCGGAGTTCGAGCGCGCCATCTGGCAGCCCGAGGACGTGCTCAACCGCATGGAGCCCTACGTCAAGGACATGCACACCAAGAACGGGCTCTTGGAGCGCGTGCGCAAGAGCGACATCTCGCTGCGCACCGCCGAGAAGGAGGCCACCGCGCTGGTGCTCCAGCACACCGACTACGCCGAGGGCATCTTGTCGGGTAACTCCATCCACACCGATCGCGCCTTCATCCACAAGTACATGCCGGGCTTCGATCGCGCCGTGCACTACCGCATGGTCGACGTGTCGAGCCTCAAGGTCATCACCCGCGCCTGGTACCCGAACGCGCCCGGCCGCTCCAAGGTCGAGACCGCGCACACGGTGCTCTCCGACCTGAAGGACTCCATCGGCGAGCTCGCGTACTACCAGCAGATGTTCTTCAAGAAGAAGAACGAGGTCTGACGCCGGTGGTCCCCGCGCCGCGCGCGGTGCTGTTCGACATGGACGGCGTCCTGGTGAAGAGCTGGGAGGCGTGGTTTCGCTGCGTCGAGGAGGCGGGGGTGCGCTTCCGCGGCCGCCCCATCACCCGCGAGGAGTTCGCGCCCACCTTCGGCCAGGGGACGCGCGCGGACCTCGGCGTCTTCGGGCTCTCCTGCACCGTGGCCCAGCTCGACGCGCACTACGTCGAGTGCTTCCTGCGGCACGTCGACCAGGTGTGGGTGAACCCCGAGGCGGCGCCGGTCTTGGAGGCCCTGCGCGCGCGGGGCGTGGCCCGGGCCCTGGTGACCAACACCGTGGGGCCGCTCACTCAGAAGGTGATGGCGCGCGCCGCGCTCGTCGAGCTCTTGCCGGTGCTGGCCACCGCCGATCGCGTGGTGAACGCCAAGCCCGCGCCGGACCTGGTGCGCCTGGCGCTCGCCGAGCTGCACGCCGCGCCCGGTGAGGCGTGGCTGGTGGGCGACTCGCGCTACGACCGGGAGGCCGCGCGCGCGGCGGGAGTGCGCTTCGTCGGCCTCGGGCTCGATGGCGACGCGCGCATCGAGCGCTTGGGCCACCTGCTCGAGCTGCCGGGCCTTCGTCCCTCACCCTGAGGCGCCTCCCGTTTCACCCCGAGCTGCCCCCCGTTCACCCCGAAGAAGGGTGCCGAATTCAGTCCTCGGAGGGTCAGCAGCCTTCGACGGGCTCAGCCTGAACGGAGGAGCTTCCGGTTCGCCTCCCCGCGCACGCCCTGCGCTCGCTCCGGCACACTCTGGCGCTCACGTGCGTGGTCCATCGCTTGCTGCTCGACCCAGAGCTACCGCGAAGGAGACGCCATGAGTCACTCCAACACTTTGGTCATCTACTACTCCCGCACCGGCGCCACGGCGAAGGTGGCGGAGGCGATCGCGCAGGCGACTGGCGCCGACATCGAGGCGCTGGCGGACACCGTCGATCGGCGAGGGCCGATCGGCTACCTGCGCTCGCTCTACGACGCCGCGCGGCGCCGCGGCTCGACGCTGGCTCCGCTCAAGGTGGATCCCGTCGAGTACGACCTGGTCATCATCGGCAGTCCCGACTGGGGCGCCGCGGTGGCGTCGCCGGTGCGGAGCTTCTTGAAGACCTTCGCCCCCCGGCTGAAGAAGGTGGCCTTCTTCGCCACCGACGGGGTGAAGGACCACGCGGCCGTCTTCCGCGACATGACCAACCTGGTCGGCCACGAGCCGGTCGCCACGCTGGACGTGCTCCACGCGGACGCGGTCAACGGGCGCATCCAGTCGCAGGTGGCGGCCTTCGTGCGCTCGCTGCCGCCGCCCCCGATGCTGCCGCCGCAGCCGCCGGCTCCCACCGAGCTGCGGCTGTGAGCTGACCTTTGGAGGGGGCCGCGAGGCGCGATCGACTGACGCCGGCGGTCACGTTAAGCGGGGCCCATGTCCTCCCCGGCCGAGCTGCTGGACGCCGTTCGTGAAGAAGCCAAGCCCGGGCTCTGGTCCCTGGGCGTGAACCTTGCGCGCGCCGGCGCGGTCGTGCGCGAGAGCGAAGACGCGAACGAGATCGTCCTCCGGGTGAAGGTCTCGGCGCGGCCGGTGCCGTGGACGGTGGTTCTCTACCCGAAGGACCTGGCCTGGGAGTGCAACTGCCCGAGCAAGTTCGACCCCTGCGAGCACTCGGTGGCCGCGGCCATCGCGCTCAAGGAGGCCCTCGCGCAGGGCTCGACCGTCGCCGCGGCCGAAGCCCGCTTCCGCCGGGTCACCTACCGCTTCGTCCGCGTCGACGCCGGGCTGCAGCTCCACCGCACCATCGCCCGGCCCGACGGCACCGAGGTGGAGCTTCCGGGCACGCTGTCCGCGCTGCTCCAAGACCCCGCCGAGGCGCGCGCGCTGCAGGTCGAGCAGTTCGATCTCCTCGCCGACCGGCTGCTCGAGCGCCGCACCGCCCGCGCGCTGCCTCCGGAGCGGCTCGAGGCGTTGCTCACCGTGCTCGGCCCGGCGACCACCGTGCTCTTCGAGGGCCGGCCGGTGGCGGTCTCGCAGGAGGTGGTGCTGCCGCGCGCGGTGGTGGAGGACGATGGCGGGGGCTTCAAGGTCTCGGTGACCCGCGACCCGCGGCTCGTGGACGTGGTGAGCGCCGGCGTCGGGCTCACCGAGGACACGCTCTGCCGCCTGGGCGAGACCGGCTTCACCGGCGCCTGGCTGGAGCGCTTGCCGTGGACGCGCACCTTCTCTGGGGCGCAGCTCGGCGAGCTGACCGGCAAGGTGCTGCCCGACCTCGAGCGCCGCTTCCCGGTGGAGGTGCAGAGCCCGCGCATTCCCCGGGTGGATCGCGAGCTGAAGCCCCGCATGCTCCTCGAGGTGAACCACGTCGAGGGCGGGCTCTCGGTGCTCCCCACGCTGGTGTACGGCGCGCCCCCGCACGTGCGCATCGACAACGGTCGCATGGTGCACCTGAAGGGCGCGGTGCCCCAGCGCGACGAGGCGGTGGAGCAGCGGCTCCTTCACCGGCTGCGCGACGAGCTGAACCTCGTGCCCGGGCGCCGCACCAACGTCACCGGCCCGGACGCGGCGCGGCTCGCCAACTCGCTCTCCAAGTGGAGCGGCGGGCTGACCGGCGACGGCGCGCGCACGCTGAAGAAGACGCGCCTCGTCCCTTCGATGCGGCTCGACTCCACGCCCGGCGCCCAGGTGCCTTCGGTGGGCTTCGCGCTCGACTTCACGCTCGAGGGCGCGGAGGCGGGCGGCCCCCGGTCGGTCGACGCGGCGGCGGTCTTGCGCGCCTGGAAGGACGGGCTCGACGTGGTGCCCATCGAGGGCGGCGGCTGGGCGCCGTTGCCCAGGGAGTTCCTCGAGAAGCACGGCGAGCGGGTGGCGGCGCTGCTCGCGGCGCGGCAGGCCGACGGGAAGCTCGCCAACCACGCGCTCCTCCAGCTCGACGCGATGTGCGAGGCGCTGGAAGCGCCCAAGCCGCCGGGCCTGGAGAAGCTCAAGCCGCTGGTCGAGGGCTTCGACACCCTGCCCGAGCCCGAGCTCCCTACCGATCTCACCGCCACCTTGCGGCCCTACCAGCGGCAGGGCGTGGCCTGGCTCCAGTTCCTCGCCCGCGCGGGCCTCGGCGGCCTGCTCGCCGACGACATGGGCCTCGGCAAGACGCTGCAGGCGGCCTGCGTGCTCGGCCCTCCCGTTCACGCTGAGCGGAGTCGAAGCGTGCCCGCCTCCGCTTCGCCCCATCGCTCCCTCGTCGTTTGCCCCACCAGCGTGCTCCCCAACTGGCTCCGCGAGCTGGCGCGCTTCCGGCCGAGCCTCAAGGTCCACGCCTTCCACGGCCCGTCGCGGCGCCTCGACGACTCGGCCGACGTGACGGTGACGAGCTGGGCGCTCTTGCGCCTCGACGCGGCGCTCCTGGGCGCGAAGCGCTGGGACACGCTGGTGCTCGACGAAGCGCAGGCGATGAAGAACCCCGACAGCCAGGTGGCGCGGGCGGCCTACGGGCTCGAGGCCGGCTTCCGCCTGGCGCTCACCGGCACGCCGGTGGAGAACCGCCTCGAGGAGCTGTGGAGCGTGATGCACTTCGCCAACCCCGGCCTCCTCGGCGGCCGCCGGGACTTCGAGGAGACGCTCGCCCGGCCCATCGCCGAAGGCCAGGCCGGCGCCTCGAGCGAGCTGCGCCGCCGCATTCGGCCCTTCGTGCTGCGCCGCCTGAAGAAGGACGTGGCGCCGGATCTCCCGCCCCGCTCCGAGGCGGTGCGGTACGTCACGCTCTCCGAGGCCGAGCGGGCCGTGTACGACGCGGTGTTCGCGGCCACCCGCGCCGAGGTGGTGCAGGTGCTGGAGAGCGGCGGCGGGGTGATGAAGGCCCTGGAGGCGTTGCTCAGGCTCCGCCAGGCGGCCTGCCACTCGGCGCTGGTCCCCGGGCAGACGGCGAAGCGCTCGTCGAAGCTCGAGGTGCTGCTCGAGTCGCTCGCCACCGTCGCGGCGGAGGGTCACAAGGCGCTGGTCTTCTCGCAGTGGACCTCGCTGCTCGACCTCATCGAGCCCTCGCTGAAGAGCGCGGACCTGGGGTTCGTGCGCCTCGACGGCTCCACGCCCGATCGCGGCGCGGTGACCGAGCGCTTCCAGGCGAAGGACGGCCCGCCGGTGATGCTGCTCTCGCTCAAGGCCGGCGGCACCGGCTTGACCCTCACCGCCGCCGACCACGTCTTCCTGGTGGACCCCTGGTGGAACCCGGCGGTGGAGGCCCAGGCCGCCGATCGCGCGCACCGCATCGGCCAGGACAAGCCGGTGATGGTCTACCGCCTGGTGTCGCAGGGCACGGTGGAGGAGCGCATCCTCACCCTGCAGGAGAAGAAGCGCGCGCTCTTTGAGGCGGCGCTGGGCGAGGGCGGCGTGCAGACGGCGCTCACCAAGGACGACCTGCTCGGGTTGTTCGAGGCGGTCGGGCCAGGCTGAGCGGAGACGAAGGGTCGAAGTCTGCCGGCCGTACCTCGACGCGGAGGCTCCGGCGGGCCCTCGACGTCGCTTCGAGGGTTGGCCGAATTTCGGCACCTGCCACCGTTCCGTCCGAGGGGGTTGTTCGGAAGAGCGAATCCGTTCAGCCCGAGCGACGTCGAGGGCCAACAGCTCAAGCGAATCCGACCGGTTCCGTTGGGGTCCTCGACTCCGCTCGGACTGACCGGGACAGGACTCCTTGTTCTGATCAACCCTCCGAGCGACGTCGCGGACCCCGGTTGAACCGATCGGACTCCGGAGCCCAGCCGGCCTTCTCCGCTCGGGCTGAACGGTGTCTGGGTCGGCGTGAGCGAGCGGTCGACGAAGACCGTCACCGTCATGACCCGATTCGGAGGAGACCACCCCGCGCGCGCCGTCGTACGCTCGCCCGACATGCCCCCGCCCCGCCCGACGATGAAGTCGTCCGCCGTCCTTCTCGCCGCGCTCGCCGTCCTCTCCCTGGGCTGCACCCGCGGCGCCGCGCCGGTCGCCCTGGTGCACCAGGCGCCGAACCCGTCGCCCTCCGCCGCCTACGTCGCGCTGGAGCTCGCGCTCGAGGCCACCGCTCGCGACGTCGACCGCCAGGGCGCCCGCCCGCCCATCATCGCGCGCGAGGTCTCGATGTACGTCACGGCGATGTACGACGCCTGGGCGGCCTACGACGCCAAGGCCGCCGGCACCCGCCTGGGCGCGCGCCTCCGCCGCCCCGAGGCCGAGCGCACCGACCCGAACCGCGAGAGGGCCATCGCCTTCGCCGTGCACCGGGTGCTCGAGTCGCTCTACCCCGACGATCGCGCCTGGCTCGACGAGGCGATGCGCGCGCGGGGCCTCGACCCGTCCGATCGCCGCTTGGATCCATCGTCGCCGAGCGGCGTCGGCAACCTGGCCGCGGCGGCCCTGCTCACGTACCGGCGCCACGACGGCTCGAACCAGTTCGGCGATGAGCCCGGCGCCGAGGGGCCCTACGCCGACACTACCCACTACGCGCCGAAGAACCCCGTAGACCGCGTGGTGGACCCCGACCGCTGGCAGCCCATTCCCTTCGCCGACGGGAAGGGCGGGGTGAAGTACCCGGGCTTCCTCACGCCGCACTGGGGCACGGTGAAGCCCTTCGCTCTGGAGCGCCCCGATCAGTTCCGCCCACCGCCGCCGCCCAAGGTCGGCTCCGAGCAGATGGAGCGGGACCTCGACGAGGTCATCGCCCTCAACGGCCACCTCTCGCTGGAGCAGAAGGCCATCGTGGAGTTCATGCGCGACGGCCCGCGCTCCACCGGTCAGTCGGGCCACTGGCTGCGCTTCGCCCAGGACGTGGCGCGCCGAGACCCGGGCGACCTGGGCCGCGACGTGAAGCTCTTCTTCGCCGTGGGCAACGTCACCTTCGACGCCTTCATCGCCTGCTGGGAAGCCAAGGCCATCTACGACAGCTCGCGCCCGTGGCTCTTGGTGCGGCACCTGCGCGCGGGGAAGACCATCGACGCCTACGCCGGCAGCTGCCAGGGCTTCGCCAGGCTGCCCGCCGAGCAGTGGCACCCCTACTCGCCGCCCACCTTCGTGACCCCGCCGTTCCCCGGCTACCCGTCGGGGCACAGCACCGCCAGCGGCGCCGGCTCGAAGATGCTCGAGCTCTTCACCGGCAGCGATCGCTTCGACGCGGTGGCCCTGCGCACCGCCGGCGAGCTCACCGAGGTGGGCTGCGACGCGAGCGCGATGCAGGCCCGCGACGGCGTGCCGGAGAAGAAGGCTGGCGGCACCGCCATCACCCTGCGGCTGCCGACCTTCTCCTCGGTGGCGGAGATGGCCGGCCAGTCCCGCATCATGGGCGGGTACCACATTCAGGCCGACAACCTGGCCGGCCTCGCCCTCGGGCGCTCCATCGCCACCTGGAGCTGGCCTCGCTACCAGGCGTACTTCGAGGGCACCGCGAAGGACCCTGGCGACCCGCTGCCGGCGCCGTGACCCGAATCTGCGAATCTGTTGGCGAAATCGGGACGGCAGGAGTCCCTCTTCGACCAAGCGATGTCAGACCCCGGTGGTCTCTTCGTGGCGGGCGAGGAGGGCGGCGGGATGGAGACTGCGGATGTGGAGTGTTTGCGGCTCGCAGCGCGGCAGCGCGGGGTCGTGACCCGGGCGCAGGCGCGTCAGCGAGGTCTGTCGAACCGAGCCATCTCGCGCCGGATCGAGAGCGGTCTGTGGGAACCGTTGTATCCCTCGGTCTATCGGGTCGAGGGCTCGCCGCGGACGTGGCAACAACGGCTGGCAGCCGCGCTGCTCTGGGCCGGACGTGGAGCCGCGGTGTCGCATCGCGCTGCCGGGGCCCTGCATGGCTTTGCCCGCTTTCGCGCCGGGCCGATCGAGCTTTCGGTGTGTCGGAACCTCCGAATGCCGGCGCCGGCCGTGGTGCACCGACTCGGCATTCTCCCCTGGCGTGAGCTGGTCTGGCTCGAGGGTCTGACCGTGACCTCCGCGACGCGGACCCTGGTCGATCTCAGCGCGACCGAGGACGCCCCGACGTTGCGCGCGACCGTCGACGAGGCGCTGCGGCGTCGTTGGACCACCCTCGATAGATTACAGGTCGCCCTTTCCCGGGCCGCCCATCGCCCCGGCGTGGCCGCGCTTCGCGCCATCGTGACCCAGCTCGTCGGTGGCGACGCACCCGCGGAGAGCGAGCTCGAGGCGCGCGTCGCCGAGCTCCTCGAGACCGCCGGCTTTCCCCGGCCGGTCAAACAGCAGGTGGTGCGGGTCGGTGGTGTCGTCCGGCGTATGGACTTCCGTCTCCCCGGGACGCCAGTGGTCATCGAGGCCGACGGCTATGCGTATCACTCCGGCTTCGACACCTTCGAGCGCCAGCGCGATCGGCATCGGGCGCTCGCCAGCCGTGGCTTCCTGGTGGTGCCGTGGACCTGGGCCTCGGTGCGCGACCAGCCGGAGCACCTGATTCGGCAACTCCACGCCACGCTGGCGCAGACCCGTCGTGCTCACCCAACGGCGGAAGCGGCCTTGGAGTCGCGCCCGTCGCGAGCACGGTGACGCCGTCCCCCGGCGATTCCCCAGCGAGTCTTCGGAGCCGCGCTTGGAGTGCGCTCCTCCCCGGCCACGGCGGTCCGATCGGGCAGGGGTGCGCCGGGTGACCCGTACGCGCTCGGCGAGTCGCCGCGGCCGTTGCGGAAAACCGCCCCGCCGTCGATTCTCGTTGACGCCGTCGACTTTTAGATTATGTCTAGACCCGGAATGAATCTCGACCTCGTCCAGCGCCTGCGGGAGAACGGCATCCAGCCCTCGGCCCAGCGCCTCGCGGTGGCGGACTACGTGCTCACCACCGAGGAGCACCCCTCGGCGGAGAAGGTGCTGGAGCGCGTGCACGCCCGGGTGCCGATGCTGTCGCGGGCCACGGTCTACAACACGCTCAACCTGTTCGTGGCCAAGGGCCTGCTCAAGCAGCTCGTCCTGGCGGAGGGCCGGGTGGTCTTCGACCCGAGGCTCGAGCCGCACCACCACTTCATCGACGAGTCGACCGGCGTCATCGAGGACATTCCCTGGGGCGCGCTGAAGGTGAGCGGCGTCGCGGGCCTCGAGGGCTACGACATTCGAGACACCATGGTCGTCATGCGGGGGCGGAAGCTCGGCGGTCCCCGCAAGCCCGGTCGAGTGACCGGGAAGACGCGTCCCCGCTGAGCCCACCCCTCACCGCTTCACCACCCGCAGCACCCACGGAGAAACCACAATGCTCGTTCCTGGCAACAAGCTCCCCGACTTCAAGCTCAAGGCCTGCGTCTCCATCGAGAAGGGCAAGGAGTTCAAGGACATCTCCTCGAAGGACTTCCCCGGCAAGTGGCTGGTCCTCTACAGCTACCCGAAGGACTTCACCTTCGTCTGTCCGACGGAGATCGTGGAGTTCGACAAGAAGGTGAAGGACTTCGAGGACCGCGGCGCGGTGGTGCTCGGCGGCTCGACGGACAACGAGTTCTCGCACCTCGCCTGGCGCAAGGACCACGCCGACCTCAAGGGCATCAAGCACCCGCTGATGCACTGGGCGCCCAGCTTCGCGACCGAGGCCGGCTTCCTGCACCCGGCCGCCGGCGTCGCGCTCCGCGCCACCATGATCGTGGACCCCGAGGGCACCGTGCGCTGGGCCACCGCGAACGACCTCTCGGTCGGCCGCAACGTCGACGAGGTCCTCCGCGTCCTCGACGGGCTCCAGACCCAGGAGCTCTGCCCCTGCAACTGGAAGAAGGGCGAAGAGACCCTGACCCACAAGATGAAGAAGGCGAGCTGAACGCCTTCCGCCGTTCGTGAAGCGCCCAAGCCCTCTCCTCGTGTACCGGGGAGAGGGCGTTTCTTCGAAAGGACACCCCCATGGAGAAGATCAACGCCTTGCGCGAGTCGATGCCCGACGCCGCGCGCGACATTCGAATCAACCTGCAGAACGTGCTCCAGGCTGGAACCCTGAACGTCGATCAGGTGTGGGGCGTGGCGCTGTCGTGCTCCTGGGCGGCGCGCAACGAGGCGCTCACCAAGGCCGTGCTCGCCGACGCCAAGGCCGCGGGCGCCTCCGACGCGCTGGTGGAGGACGCGAAGGCCGCCGCCATCTTGATGGGCATGAACAACGTCTACTACCGCTTCCGCCACCTCATCGGCCGCGAGGTGTATTCCGAGAAGCCGGCGCGCCTGCGCATGCTGCGCATTCAGCAGGTGGCGACCAACAAGGTGGACTTCGAGCTCTTCTGCCTGGCGGTCTCGGCCATCAACGGCTGCGAGTCGTGCCTGCGCTCGCACGAGGCGGTGGTGCTCGAGGGCGGGCTCAGCGACGACCACGTGCACGACGCGGTGCGCATCGCCTCGACGATTCACGCCGCCGCGGTGGCGCTGGAGACGCTGTAGCTCGCGGCCCGTTCTGAGGGCGCGGCGCCTTGCCACGCGACTCGGTTTGAATTACCCCGCGGCGGCGGCGTCCATGGCGCGCCTCGGAGGCAATCATGGTTCTCGCCCTCATCCCGCTGATCCTGGCTGCTCCTCCGGCGGTGGCCCCGTCGCCACGCTGCGAGGCGGTGCACCGCGCCGAGGTGAAGGGCACCATCATCGCGTCGCAGTGCTTCGACTTCGCCGGCGTCCGGGAGCGATGGGCGTTCGTGCCGACTTCGCAGGCCGAGGGGTTTGAGGTCGCGCTCTTGTCTCCCGGTCGCCCGGCGCTCCATGCGAAGCCGCCCGGGGCGACGGCCATCCTGGGTGTCGCCTTCCCCGAGTCTGACCGGGACGGCCGGCGCGACGTCCTGGTGGCGTATGCCACTCCCGCCGGAACGCGGTTCCTGGTCCTCGTGCAGTTTGTGTCGAGCACGACGGGGCGATTCTTGCGGACCCCAGAGGGCGAGGAGCGACTGCAGGCGGCGCTCCCGCCCGGGGCCACGCTCGCGACGGCCCGGGACACGTGGAAGAAGCTCAACCAGCCCCGAGGGCCGGCCGCAGCGACCGCCGTGGGAAAGAACCGCTTCTCGCCCTATTTCGCCGGTCAGTGCATCGAGCACCACGTGACCTCACTGGGCAATCTGGTGGTCGGCGGGGTTGGGCACGAAGTGAAGTCCGAGACCCACTATTTCGAGTCGATCGAAGTCGTCGAGACCGGGCACCGCGCCCAGGTACTCATCATCGGGTTGAGCGACGAGACCGTGAGGGACGGAGTGTCCATCGAGCGCGGCGCCCTCCAGGGGAGGACATGGCGGTTGCGGTGCTCGCGGCGTGGGTGCGAGGGCAGCCAACTCCTCTCCGACGCCGAGATCGCCGCGACGCGCGACGAGGCCACTCAGCTCGACAAGGGGTTCTCGGACCTGTTCGAGGCCAAGGTGCGGACTGCCCTCGAGGGCCAGGAGCTTCACGTTGGAATGGAGATGCCCCAGTTGGCCGAGGCGCTGCGCCAGGAGGCCTCGGACCCCGAATCCTCCGTTGGCAAGACGACCGCGAAGGTCACGGGCGTCACCGAGGAAACCTGGTCCTTCTCGTACGAGATGCTCCAGGTGAACCACCTCCTGCCCGGCAACGTCGCAGCCGAGGTGCCGACGCACGGGGAGCTCATCATCGATCGCCGCAACGGCCTCCAGCGCAGCGTCGCCGAAACTGGAACGTTCACGCTCACCCCCGGCAAGGGCAAGGGCTCGTTCACTGGTCACCTCACGACGCTCGGGTCCGAAATCGAGGTGCCCGCCGCCCGTTGCGCGGAGGCGCTCCAGCCGGCGCTCAGCGACGACGCGAGGGACGGTATCGACGACCCGGAACAAGGGGGGAAGGCCGAGTAGGGCTGTCGCCTGCGCTCGCACGAGGCGGTGGTGCTCGAGGGCGGGCTCAGCGCCGACCACGTGCACGACGCGGTGCGCATCGCGTCGACGATTCACGCCGCCGCGGTGGCGCTGGAGACGCTGTAGCCCTCACTCCAGGTCGTCCGACCGGTCGCGGCTGACGCCGTAGGTCTTGAGGATCTCCGCGTTCGCGCCTTCCACGTCCGCCGCGCGGATGACCACGTGGGTGCCGAAGGCGGAGTGGAAGTCGCTCGCCGCGCTGTCGCCGGCGTGGTTGTCGATCTCGATGACGTGGAAGGCGCCCAGCGGCGCCTGGGTCGCGCGCACCAGGTCCAGAAGCTCGCGAATGGGGACGCCGTTCACCCGCTGCACCACCGCCCCGCGGAGCTGGTGGTAGCCGGCGTTGGCGCCGTGGGCGAGCACGTGGGAGAGCAGGACGATCTCCTTCCGCTCGGCCGAGGGCAGCTCGTTGCGCATCAGGTGCTTGAAGCGCGCGTCCACGTCCTTCCAGTCCCAGGTGGCGACGTACTCGGCGGTGAGCGGCACGAACATCAGCCCGGCGAAGAGGAAGTAGCTCGGCACCCGCTCGGGGTGCGGCGGAGACACCAGCGGCGCGGGGGCCTTGAGCGTCACCGTCGCGCGCACCGGCTCTCCTTGGCGCAAGAGCAAGAGCTCCACCGGCTCGCCCACCCGGTGCTGGGAGACGAAGTGCGAGAAGCCGACGCGATCGTCCCCGCGCAGGTGCACCGAGCCGTCGTTCTCCACCCGGTGGCCGTCGACCGCCATCAGCACGTCGCCCTCGCGCAAGGTGCCCGCCGACGAGCCGCCGTGGACGATGCGGGTGAGGAGCACGCCGGTCTGCCCGGCTCCGAGCTTCACGTACTCGCGCAAGGCCTCGCTCTCGATGCGCTGCCAGAAGGCGCCCAGGGCCGGCACCCCGAGGCAGGCCTTGGCGGCGACCTCGCGGCGGAAGTGCTCCACCACCGGCATGGGCACGACGTAGCCGGTGCTCTGCGCGGTGGCGCCGTTGTGCGACTGGAAGGCCACCCCCACCAGCTTCCCGTCCATGAAGACCGGCCCGCCGCTGTTGCCGGGGTTGATGGCGGCGTCGGTCTGCAAGGCGAGCAGCTCGCGGGCGGAGTGGGTGTAGCGCACCAGCTCGATGCGGGAGATGACGCCCTCGGTGACGCACAGCTCGTTGCCGCCGATGGGGAAGCCGTAGACGCGCACCGTGTCCTGGCGGAAGGGGAGCGCGCCGAAGCGCACCGGCAGGGTGCCCTCGAAGAAGCCGGGCTCGTCGACGGTCAACAGCGCCAGCTCCTCGTCGTGGCTCACGTACTCCACCCGCGCGGTGTACTTCTTCACGTCGCCGGCCTTCAGCGCCTGGATGTAGACGGCGTTGGTGACGACGTGGGCGTTGGTGAGGATGCGGTTGCCCTCCACGATGCAGCCTGAGCCGCCGGACTGCCGCTCGTAGCCGAAGCTCCAGGGCTGGTAGTAGTCGCGCTTGCGGGTGACGGTGAAGAGCTTCACCACGCTCTTGCGCAAGGGGTCGTCGCGGAAGGTTCGATCGGGGGAGTGGTCGGACATCGCGCGCCACTCTTCCATCACCGCCGGGTTCCGGTCACGCGTCGTGCTTGGGCGGGGCACCTCGCCGTGCGACAGTCCCGCCCTCGTGACCCTCTCGGAGCGGTTCCCCCGCCGCCTCGTCTTTCGGGCGGGCCTGTCCTTCGCCTTTCGCGCTGCCTGCTACAGCGTGATGGTGGTGATGGTGCTGTGGGCCGAGGGGCGCCCGGCGCCGCACCTGCCCGACCTCGTCATCGACCACCTGCCGTACGTCGAGTGGCTCGACCGGAACAACTACCTCCTCTGGCTCTTCTCCTACGTCCCGGTGGCGCTGGCCCTGTTCTGGACCGACGGCGAGCGCTTCGTTCGCTACATGGTCTCGTCGGGGCTCGTGGCGCTGGTGCGCGGCGTCTGCATCGCGGCGACGGGCCTGGGGCCGGTGCGCGGGCCCGACGTGCACGGAGGCAAGGACCTCGTCTCCTGGCAGGCCTTCCTGGACATCGCCCTGCCCTGGAGCTTCTACGCTCGCGACGGCGGCGCGCGGACCTACTTCACCAAGGACCTCTTCTTCTCCGGGCACACCGCCACCACGTTCCTCTTGCTGCTCTACGTCTGGCGCTTCCCCAAGCTGCGCTGGCCGATGCTGGTGGCGCACCTCGTCGCGGTGGCGGGCGTCTTCCTCTCGCACCTGCACTACACCATCGACGTGCTCGGGGCGTACTTCGTGGTGCTGGCGCTCTTTGCGCTGCGCGAGGGCACACTCGGGGTGATGGCGCCCGCCGCGAAGGCCTGACTGGGACAGAAGGCGCCGCGCTGTTCCATTCCGGCACGGAGCGTTGTGTCCACGCGGCGGTGACCAGGCGCCCGAAAGTGTGGTCTCCATCGAGGCCCCCCCGCCTTCCCCAGGAGCCTTCCCGTGCGCACCATCCTCCTCACCGGCTTCGCGCTCTTCGTGCTGTCGGGCTGTAGCTGCAACAACGCGGTGGTCGACAGCGGGGACTCCGGCACCGGGGGCGATCAGGGCGTCGGCGGCGTGGCGACCGGCGGCGGCACATCTTCAGACGGCATTCGAGGCGTCGGCGGCGGCACTGGCATTGGCATTGACGGTGTTGGCGGCGCGACTGGTGGCGGCGCCGGCACGGGAAGAGCAAACTTTGCAAATTTCAATATCCTGAAGATGGTCGATGCGTTCTCGGTGCCGCTCCTGATCGCCACCGGGACCGGCGCCGAATTGCGCCGCCCGCTCGGCATGACCATCATCG
>JBBIOE010000051.1:0-37059 GCA_037443525.1 Archangiaceae bacterium
ACGGCGAGGGGCGCGCCGGCCGCGGCTGGCTTCACCGGTGGCGAGGCGACCGGTGCCTTGCTCGGCGGCGAGGCCACCGGCCCCTTCCCGGTGGACGGCACCGGCAGGCCCGGCGGCGACGCGAAGGGCGAGGGCTGCGGCGGCGGGCTCAGGAGCGAGGCGGCCGGAGAGCCGAGGGCGTGGGGGTCGACGTCGTCCCCGTGCAGCTCGTCGAAGTCCATCTCGAAGGGCGCGCCGCCCTGGAGCTGCTCCTCGACGTGCGCCCGCAGCTCGGCGGCCTCTTCGTTCTTCGGGTCGACCTCCTCGAGGGCGTCGAGGTAGGTGAGCGCCTCCTCGGCCTTGCCGTGCCGCGAGAGGCGAATCGCGCCCTGGAAGAGCTCGCGCACCTGCGGATCCCACTTGGCGCGCTTGGGCCAGGTGGTGGACGCGCCTGCCGCCAGCGCCTGCTCGTCGACGAAGCGGTAGGCGCGCATCTGCTTGATGAACTTCTTCAAGCTGTCGAGGGTGACGGTGATGCCGATCTTCCCCGCGGCCTCCATCACCCCCGCGGCGGTGCGCTTGCCGTCGAGCATGCGCGCGATGGAGACCTCGAAGTCGTAGAGCGTGAAGGTGCGCTCGCTCTTCGGGTCCTTCACCTGCAAGACGCCCTTCGACTGGGGCGAGCGCTCGATGACGAGGTCGTCGCGGAGCCTTGGCACCAGGTCGGCGTCGGTCTCCAGCTCGAGCTCCGGCGGCGCCTGCTCCTTCGGCGGCTTGGCGGCGCTCGGCGGCACCGAGGCGAGGAAGCCGGCCTTGTTGAGCCGGGTCATCAGCACCGAGACCTGGTGCACCTCGATGGACATGCCGGTGCTCTTGGCGGCCTGGGTGAGCTGGGCGACGTCGCTGGTGCCGTCCCACAGGGCCAGCACCTTCGCCTCCATGACGCTGAGCGCGAGGGAGCGGCCGGTGGCCGAGTCGACCAGCTTCGCCCCGGAGGAGCCGGACTCGAGCTTCACCGTCGCCTTGAGTCCCGGGGTGGGCATGCGTCGAATCGGGCGCCGAGCGTAGCGCGACAGGTGGCCTCGGGCCACGCTTCCAACCGGCCGCATTTCGGTGTCGCGCCGCGTGGGCCGAGGTGGTCACTTTCCGCCGAACGGTCTGGCCGCGAGCGGGCGCCGATCTCGACGGTCCAAGACCTTGCGCCTACGGTCGCGCCCGTGCCTCGCTTCGTCGCCTTCTCGCTCTGCATCGTCCTTCCCTGCCTCCCTGCCTTCGCCGCCAACGGCGGCCTCGCCCCGAGCGCGAGTGCCGACGCGGGCACCGCGAGCTGGAGGCTGTCGCAGAAGCTCGCGCCCGGCAGCGCCCTGCGCGAGGCGCTGGTGAAGGACCTCTGCGCGCCGCGCGCCTCCGACGGCGGGGTGGGAGAGACGCCGCTCAGCCCGGCCGAGGCGACCGCGCTCCTCGACGATCCGCGCGCGGAGCTCGTCTACGGCGACAAGACGGTGGCCATCGTCGCGCCCTCGATGATCACCAGGCAGCGGAAGGACCACCTCGACTTGATGGCGCTCTTCCTGAAGCCCGAGCGGGTGGCCGCTGGGCTCGCGTTCGCCAGGTCGCGGGAGGCGGTGCTCTCGGCCACCGAGGCCAAGACGGGCGTCGACCGCACCGTCATCATCGGCATCCTGATGTGGGAGTCGAAGCTCGGCACCATCACCGGCGACTTCAAGGCCTTCAACGCCTTCACCTCGCAGGCCTTCTTCGTCGAGGAGGCGAACGCGGTGGCGGCGGCGCGGCTCGAGGAGAAGAAGCTGCTCGACCCCGCCGCCCAGAAGCGCCGGGTGGAGACGATTCGCGAGCGGGCGCGGCGGAACCTCCTCGCGCTGGCCCGGCAGTGCAAGACGCGCGGCATCGACACCCTGGAGGTGAAGGGCTCGTGGGCCGGCGCGCTCGGCTTCCCGCAGTTCATGCCGGCGTCGCTGCAGTGGGCGGAGGACGGCAACGGCGACGGGAAGATCGACCTGTTCGACATGGACGACTCCATCGCCTCGGTGGGCCGGTACCTGAAGGAGCACGGCTTCGCCAAGAGCCCCCCGAGGGCGGTGTGGGACTACAACCACGAGGACGCCTACGTTCAGGGCGTGTTGGCCTTCGCCTCGGCGCTGAGGAAAGAGCTCGCGCCGGACGCGGGCGTGCGGGACGCCGGCGCGAGGTGAGCCGCCTCGCACGCCCCTCACGCAGAGCGGATCGACCGTTCAGGGTGAGCGAAGCCTGTCCTGAGCGGGGTCGAAGGGTCGAACCCTGCCGACCGCACGGTCCCGAAGTGAGGAGCTGAGCTCGGCACCCTTCGACTTCGCTCAGGGTGAACGGTGGTGAGTGCCGCGGTCAGGCCTTCGCGGCGCTCTCGCCGAGCGCGGCCTTGAGCGAGGCGCTGGGCGCCAGCACCGGGGCGCGCTCGCCGTTCTCCGTGGCCAGGCGGAAGGCGGTCGCGGCGTGGTGCATCTCGCGGAGCACGCGCCCCTCGATGCGGTTCACCGCCGCGGAGTCGACGCCGTCGGGGGTCGCCTCCTCCTCGCTCGCCAGGTCGGCCCGGGCCAGATTCTCCAAGGCGTCGTAGGCCGCGGAGAGGCGGTGGTCGGAGAGGTCGGCGTCGTCGGCGAGGAGCGCCAGGACCGCGTCCTTCCGCCAGCGGTTGGCGAGGTCGATGAGACCGGTGAGGGAGTCGCGCACGTGCTGCGGCGTCTGGCCCTTGCCGGCGCGGCTGTGGAGCATCTGGTGGAGCGCGTCGTTGCCGCCGGCCACCAGGGTGAGCCGGGCGACCAGGTCCTTGCGGATGCGCGAGGCCACCGCCATCGACGAGGTGCGCGCGCCGTGGACCCCGTCGCCGTTCTTCTGGCCCCGGGCCCGCTCGTCCTCCAGCGCCACCACCAGCTCGCACAGAAAGGCCAGGCGCCGCGCCGAGTAGCCGCTCACCGGGCCCTTGGACAGGGTGCCGAACATGGAGGAGATCCACTTCTCCGCGTCCTTCTGCACGGCCTCGGCCTGGGTCTTCTGGCCCCAGCTCTCGCACTGCGGATCGGCGAAGCTGGCCTTGAAGGCCGCGCGGAGCTTCGAGTCGAGCGCGGGCAGCTGCCCCAGAATCTTGACCGCCACCGTTGGAGCCTTCGTGGAGACCGGCTTCTTCGCCGCAGTCTTCTTCTTCGCCGCCGACTTCTTCGCCGCCATGGACGACCTCCCGGGAAGTGAACGCGGGCGGAAGAGACCAGAGAATGACGCCGGGCTCAACGACGCGGTGAAGGGCCCCACGTTGTACGCAGGTGGACCCGGGGACCTCCCTGGCAAGCGCCCACGGCACGAGCTCCTCGAACCTGCCGAGCGGGACGGCCTTTCGGCCTGCAAGGTGCAGCGTCGGCCCGCCGATGCCGCGCTCGCGGTCGTTCGCCCTCGTGAGGAAGTGTGTCGGGATTGCCGCGTGCGCGGTGGCGATGCCGTACATCGCGCTGTTCTTCTTGTGGAACGGGTGCGTCGAGGGACTGGAGGGTCCTCCCGCGCCGCCGCCAGAGCGCGCGTTCTCTCCGCTGGTCGCCGGCGCACTGTGGCTGAGCGCGGGCGAGGAGCACGCGACGTTCGAGGTCGAGGCGATCGAGCTTCGGAGCCTCTTCCCCGGCAGCGCTCGCGACCTCGAGCGTGGCGGACGAGGATGGCGGTGGGCGGCGGGCCAGGCGATCGTCCACGACGTCGCCAGGCAATGGCTGGCGGGCCACGGACCTCCCGATAAGCTCGCGCGAATCGTGCGCGAGCACGCGCTCTCGACGTGGCTCTCGCGCCACTGGTCCGCCGACGAGCTCGTCCGCTGGCTGGCAGTCCACACCTGTTTCGGTCGCGGAGCTGTCGGCATCGATGCGGCGGCCGACGTCAACTTCGGGAAGCCGGTCGATGCGCTCTCGGCGGGCGAGCTCGCCTACCTCGCGGGCGTGCGTCAAATGCCGGACCGCTTCGGGCCGAGCCAGCCAGAGGAGGGTCGCAGGCGCCGCGACTTCATGCTCCGCCGCTTCGCCGAGGAGAGGCTCATCACCCCTGACGAGCTCGCCCGCGAGCTCTCGAGCGAGCTGGTCTTCCGCCTGCGGCCGAAGGCGACTCCGCCTCACCGGGACGAGCTGGGAGACGATCGCTGACTAAGCGTCACTTCGAGGGCGGCGTCCCCAGCACCTCGCGCACCACCTTCAACAGCTCGCTGGCGCCGAAGGGCTTCGCCAGCTGCTTGGTCGCGCCCAGCACCCGCGCCACGTGCAAGAGGTCCAGCCCCTCGAAGCCGCCGCCGGAGGTGGCGATGATCGGCACCTTGGGGTCGGCCTTCCGCAGCGCCCGAATCGTCTCCAGCCCGTCGCGCTCGGGCATGAGGATGTCGGTGATGACCAGGTCGACCTCCCCCGGCTTCCACAGCGCCATCGCGCGAGAGCCGTTCTCGGCCGCGAGCACGGTGTGCCCGTCGAGTGAGAGCACCTCCCGCATGATGCGAAGCACCGGGCCGTCGTCGTCGATGAGAAGAATCCGTGCCACTGCTCACTCCGTCCGGCCGAGCGCCGGCAGCCGCATCCAGAACCGCGTTCCCTTGCCCGGGCTGCTCTCCACCTCGAGGGCGCCGCCCAGCTCGTGGACGATCTTCTTCGAGATGGCAAGACCCAAGCCCGTGCCGCCCTGGCTCTTGGTGGTGAAGAAGGGGTCGAAGACGCGCGGCAACACGCTGGGCGCGATGCCCGGCCCGTTGTCCGCCACCGCCAGCACCACGTGCCCGGCGTTCTCGGTGAGCTCGACGGTGGCGACGTTCGCGAGCCGCTTCTCCGGGTCCATCGCCTCGAGCGCGTTGACGAGCAGGTTCAACACCACCTGCCCGAGCCGCGTAGGCGAGCCCTGCACCTTGGGCACCGTCGAGAGCCGCTGCTCGATGCGCCCGCGCCGCCGCATCTCGCCGCGCACCGAGCGGCACGCCAGCTCCACGACCTCGCGCAAGTCCACCGGCCCGTCCTGCCGCTCGCGCGTCGACAGCTCCACCGACTCGGTGATGTCCTTGATCGAGCTCGCGGCCTGGTGCGCGTCGCCGAGCGTCTTCTGCGTCTGGTCGATCTGCGCCGGCCCGGGCGTGTTCGACAGGAGCATCTGCGCCAGGTCGATGTCCATGGTGAGCGCGGAGAGGGGATTTCGAATCTCGTGCGCGATGCCGGCGGCGATGACGCCCAGCGCGTAGACCCGCTCGGTGGTGACCAGGCGCTGCTCCAGCTCTCCGAGGCGGCGGCGGGAGAGGAAGAGGTCGCGCGCCTGGGTGAGCTCGCTCAACAGCTCCACCGGCTCCCAGGGCTTCTGAATGTAGCGCTGCACCTGGCCCAGGTTGATGGCGTCGATGGCGGCGTCGAGGTCGCTGTACGCCGTCATCAGCATGCGCAGGACGTCGGGAAACTCCTGGCGCACCACCTCGATGAGCTGCACGCCGGTCATGCCGGGCATGCGCTGGTCCGCCACCAGGACGGCGATCTCGTTGGAGCGCAACAGCGCGAGCGCCTTCTCGCCGCTGTTCGCCGTCAGCACCGGCAGGTGCTTCTTCAGCGCCGCCTCGAAGACGAGCAGGTTCGACGTTTCGTCGTCGACGTAGAGGACCGCCCCGTTCACACCGCCTCCTTGGGCAGCTCGACCACGAAGGCCGCGCCGCCGCCGTCACGGGGGTGGAAGGTGAGCGTCCCGCCCCACTTCTGGACGATCTCCCGCGAAAGATAGAGCCCGAGGCCCGTGCCCTGACCCGGCTGCCGGGTGGTGTAGAAGGCGTCGAAGATGCGCGCCGAGTCGGCCACGGCGATGCCGGGCCCGTCGTCCTCCACCGCCACCCGGACGTTCGCCCCCTCCTCGGCCACCCGCAGCCACAGCTTCTTCGCCGGCGCGCGCAGGCCGTTGTCGAGCAGGTTCAGGAAGACCTGGTTCAGCTCGGCGGCCGAGGCGACCACCTTGGCGCTGGTGCGGTAGTCCCTCTGCACCTCCACGCCGCCCAGGCGGAAGTCGAGCAGCTTCAAGGTGGCGTCGAGGCCCTCGCGCACGTCGATGGGCTTGGCCCCGCCCTGGTCGCCCGGCCGCGCGTGCCCGAGCAGGGCGCCGCTGATGCGCTCGATGCGCTGGGCCCCGTCGGCGATGACGCCCAACAGCGCCCGCGACTCCTCTCCCACGTTCTCCTGCTGCATCAGCACCCGCACTCCGTTGAGCACCGCGTTGACGGGGTTCCGCACCTCGTGGCCCACGCCCGCCGCCAGGGAGCCCACCGCCGCCAGCCGGGCCTGGGTGGCGAGCTGCAGGGTGAGCACCTTCAAGCGCAGCTGCGCGGCCACCCGCGCCACCAGCACCCTCGGGTGGAAGGGCTTCTCCACGAACTCGTCGGCCCCGCTGGCGAAGCCGTCGAGCGCCGACTCCGCGCCGCCGCGGGCGGTGAGCATCACCACCGGCGTCGACTTGAGGGTGGGGCTCTTCTTGATGGCCGCGCACAGCTCGGTGCCGGTCATGTTCGGCATCATCACGTCGGTGAGCACCAGCTCCGGGCGCTCGCGGTTGGCGGTGGCGAGGCCCTCCTGGCCGTCCCTGGCGAGCAGGACCACGAAGTGCGGCGCGAGGATGTCCTTGAGCATCGCGCGCACCTCGTCGTTGTCCTCCACCACCAGCACCCGCGCCTTCCGGCCGCCGTCGAGCACCAGGTCGGGGAACTCCGACGGGACCACGGGTTTGAGCGTCGCGGGCGCGTCGGCGGGGGACGCGAGGTCGCCGGCTCTGCGGGTCGCCGCCACCTTCTGCCGCACCTGCCGGCGTTCCACCACCTCGGGGGCGAAGTGCTCGCGGCCCTTCTTGAGCACCAGGGTGAAGGTGGAGCCCTTGTCCAGCGAGGAGCTCACCTCGATGCGGCCGCCGTGCAGCTCGGCGAGGTTCTTGGCCAGAGAGAGCCCGATGCCCACGCCGCCGGTGGGCCGCGAGTGGGCGCCGGAGGCCTGGTAGTAGCGGTCGAAGATGCGGGGAAGATCGTCGGGGGCGATGCCGCGCCCCGTGTCGGCGACGGCGACCCGCGCCTCGTGCTCGGTCTGGGTGACGGTGACGGCGATGGCGCCGCCGTCGGGCGTGTACTTGAGCGCATTGCCGAGGAGGTTCGAGACCACGCTGTCGAGGCGATGCAGATCGCCGTAGACCTCGGGCGTGGGCTCGGAGGCGGCGACCAAGAGGGCGATGCCCTTGGCCTTGGCGCCCAAGGCGTAGACGGTCTCGAGCTGCCGCGCCATCGCGCTCAGGTCGACCGGCACGACCGACAGGCGCAGGTGCCCGGCGTCGATGCGTGAGAGATCGAGCAGGTCGTCGATGAGGCGCAACAGCCGGTGGGCGTTTCGGCGCACGCCCTCGAGCAGCTCGCGCTCGACCTCCGGCATCGGCTCGGCGAGCCGCGCCTCGATGGGCGTGGAGATGAGCGTGAGCGGCGTGCGCAGCTCGTGGGAGACGTTGGCGAAGAACTCGCTCTTGAGCCGGTCGAGCTGCTCGAGCCGGGCGAGCGCGGCCTGGAGATCGCGGGTGCGATCGTTGACGCGCTGGTCGAGCTCGACGTTGGCCTTGAAGATCTCGTCGGCGCGCTTCTGGAGCTCGCTGAGCGACCGCGTCAGGCCTCGGTCCTGCGCCCGGAGCTGGTCGTCCTTCACCCCGGCGAGGCGCCGCGCATCGAGCCACGCCCCGCCGAGGAAGCCGGCGCAGACCGAGAGCCCGGCGATCGCCGGCCAGGTCGGCAGCGCGAGGAGGGCCACGCCGGTCCCCGCCGCCACGCCCAGGCCCGCGCCCAGGAGCCAACGCCAGCCCAGCGGCGGGGGGTTGTGCCAACTGAAGTGGTAGCGACAGGAGTCGGCGCCCTTCACCTGGCACTGCAGCTCTTCGATCTTCGCCTCGGGCAGGTCCCAGATGGTGGGGAAGGCGGCGAACTGAGCCATGCGGGAGATGCACAGCGAGCGGTCTCGCTCGGGGATCTTGCTGTGATAGCGGAGCGTGAGCTCGGTGTCGGAGCTCGACTCCACCGTGAACTCGCCCACCCGGTTGTAGGTCGGCGAGAGCTCGATGGTCTTCTTGTAGACGGAGAGCGGCGTGCCCAGCCCGCGCAGGAGGTAGTAGACCCAGCCGATACCCTCGGGGGTGGCGATGAGCTGCCACGCGCGCTCGAGGAAGCGAGGGTCGCCTGAGCCTTTGACGAGTGCGTCCATCAGTCGCTCCGCGAAGGCGACCGACACGTAGTTCGAGAGGTTCTCGACGTGCTCGATTGGGAGCGGCAGTTGCTCTTCGAGCCACAGACGCTCCAGGCGCTCGCGACCGTAGTGCTTTCGGAAGTAGAGCAGCATCGTGCTCACCGCCCGCGCCCCCAGCTCGGGAGTGGTCCAGCGGGTGGAAGTTCCCGCGTCGGTCATGAACGCGTACCTTCGGTGCACAGCACGATGGCGTACTTCAGCGCGTTTTCGTCCTCGAACAACCGAAGATATGCCTCGACGAACCGCTGGTATGGAGTCTCGCCTCCGAACTCGGGCATCGCGACGGGCGCCAGCGTCTTGAACCGCACCCGCCAGTCTTCCAGCAGCCGATCATCGGCACGGCCGGCCACGACGTAGAAGGGGTACACGTGCACCTTCACGTCGAGCAACCCGGCCTGCCGGAACAGGTGGAAGAGCTTCCGGCCCACGAAGAGATCGAAGCCGGTACGCGCCAGCGCCTTCTGAAACAGCGGGATACCCTCTTCGACGACGCTCGAGGTGGGCCAGTGGGCCAGTCCCAGCCCATCGAGGTCGGTGACGATCACCTTTCCCCCAGGCCGCGCGAGGCGTACGAGCTCGGTCAGCGCGGCCGCTGGCTCCTTGAGGTACTCGAAGACGTACTGGCACCACACGTAGTCGAAGGACTGGCCGGACAGGCCCGTCTGAGGCAGCGCACCGGCGCGGAGCGTGACGTTCGCCGTCTCCTTGAGCCTCGCCGCCGCCTGCCCGAGCAGCGCCTCCGTCGGCTCGATGCCGGTGACGTGGCCGGCCGCGCCGACCAACTCCGCCATCGAGGCCAGCACCTCGCCCGAGCCGCACCCGACGTCGACCGCGCGCGCGCCGGCAGCGAGCCCGGTGTCGATGAGACGGGCCCGGCTCGGGTTCGCCCGCTCCTGGGCGCGGAGGCGCTCAGCTTCGGCTTCCGATTGCATCAAGTAGGTCACTTGGCTTCTTCCTGCCGCGCGGCCGCGCGCCCTTCTCGTTCGCTCAGCCGCTCGAAGGCGGCCCCCATTTGAAGCGTGACTTCCCGTGCCATGTCCCGGTGCAGGTCGAACTGAAACACGCTCCCGAGATTCGTGAACCCGAACCGCTGGACCGGCGCGACGTACGGTTCGTCGGCCAGAAGCTCCACCCAGCGGCGCCTTCGCTTCAGCGCGTCGGCCTGGGCGAACGCCGCGAGCGCGAGGAACACGTCGGGAGCATCAGGGGCATCGGGCTCGGGCACGAACAGCCGCGCAGCGTTGTACATCTCGGCCCAGAAGAGACCGTCGGTGCTGTCTTCGCACGCGACCCAGCCGCGAGGGCCGCCGGGACCATGAACGACTCCGATGGTTCGCGAGCGCTCGAGGCCCGAAGCCGCGTAGCGGCGGCCCAGGGACTCGAGGTGCATCTCCCCGGCGACGAGGTCGCATGCCCGCAGGTGCAAGGGGTCTCGGGTCTCGGCGAGGTGCGCGAGGAGCGCGACTTCATCTTCCGGACTGGCTGCGCGGGCTTCGACCTCAGGACGAGGAAGCGCTTCGGCCGCCAATCTCCGCATCGGGGAGTAGGTCCAGAGCGCCGTGCGACCTGGCACCATGAGCTTGGCGATGACCGTGCCGAACGTGCGCGACGACCAACGGTTTGAGGCCCGCCAGAGCCCGCGAAGGTACTCGAGGTCGGGCAACGCCTCGCCGTAGTGAAACGAAAGATTCACCAGGGACTGCGAGACGTGCGTCTGGCGGTGGTAGCCCGACCGCACCAGCAGGTGCTGAGAGAGCCAGGTGCGGGAGTAGATGCGCAGGCCGGAGACGTGGCCGACCAACTCGCCCTCGTGCCGGTGCACGAAGGCCTTGGAGAGCCCATGGCGCCCGTCGCCGAGCAGCTCGTGGCTCCGTGAGAGCGTCTCGAGCGTCTTCGGATCGCCGGTCGGGTAGTCGGGGAACTTCACCTGCTGCTCGACGAAGAGCTTCCAGATGTCCGAGAACGGCAGGCCGGAGGCGTCCTCGACCTCGGGCACCAGCGAGCGGACCAAGAGGTCGAGGAGGAACTGCCGATCGACGTCGGAGAGGCCCTCCAGCTTCAGCCCGCAGCGCCGTTGGGTGCCATCCTCGACGCCCTCCCGCTCCACCGCGGCGCTGCCCTGGACCACGGCGTCGGCAGCGATCTCCCGGCCCCCGACCGAGAGCACCACCTTCAAGAGCAGCCCGGGGGGGAAGGCCTCGTGCTGGGCATCGTAGAGGAAGGCTGCGCCCGAGGGGTGCAGATCGAGGAGGCGCTTGAGGCCGGTCTTGGGGTGGAGCGGTGAGCTCACCTGCAAGACGGCGCGCTCGTCTTCGTCGAGGGGCACCCGGAGGCTCGCGCGGCGCGAGCGCCAGGCGATGCGCCGGGGGAACGCGAGCACCAGGTCCCGCCCCCGGGCCTCGTGCGCCACGGTGAGGAACTCGGTCTGGTGACCGGCCAGCTCGAAGGAGACCAGCACCAGCTCGCCGGCCACCGCCGGCCATTCGATCCGGGCGCCGCGCAAGGCGAGCGACCCCCCAGCGGGCTCGACCGCGAGGCTGGCGTACGACCGGGGTTCGGCGCCGGTGGCGAGGCTCGCCATGAAGCGAGTGCCTCGAGCCACCGCGCGCCGGATCAGCCCCCGTATTCTGACCTCATCGTCGATGGCGACGCGCGCGCTCGCATCCCGGCGTGGGACGTCGACGCTGACCCCGAGGTGAATGCCTCGCCCCGTGAGCGAAGCCACCACAGTCTGCACGACCCACGTCCGCGCCTGCATCGCTACCCCGTGAGGACCCTCCACGACTGCGTCGATCAACTTCGCGCCGGGCACCAGCCGCTCCAGCGGTGCTCCCGGCCCCAGGTGAAGCCCGAGCCCGTCGTTGCTCACGTCGGAGACCGGACAGCTCATGCGCCGGTCGTCGACGGTGAAGGTGGCGGTCAGGGGCACCTGCGGCTCGAGACGGGTCGAGGTGCGCCCATCGAGGAAGGTGCGCACCGCCTCCGCCTCGCGCTCGTCGATGGTCTGGAAGTCGTAGCCGAGCGCGGCCACGTCGATGAGCGACTCGCGGGCGCCGTCGTCGTTGGAGGGCAGGAGCACCGCGCGGGAGGCGCCGGGCGCGTGCCGCTCCAGATCGCGCACCAGCTTCTTGAAGTCGTCGTGGTGCGAGACCACCGACGAGGGCCTGAGCTCCGACAACAGCGCCACGGCCTGCTGCCGCGACTCGGCCTCGACGACGCGCTGGTTGCGGACCAGCGCGCACAACGCGCGACGCTTCTCGGAGTCCGGGTGGACGATCATCACAGTGCGGGGGTGCAGCATGGTGCGGTCTCCAGGTGGACTACGACGGTGATGTTCCGCTTCCTCCTCGACGCTCGGCGGGCGGCTGCGACGCGACGCCCAGCCGCCAGAGCTCCCGCAGCACGCCCTCGGGCGACAGCGGCTTGGGCAAGAACCCCTGCGCGCCCGCGCTGGCGAAGTCCTTCTCGAGCTGTGCGCTGGGCATGCCGGTGATGGCCACGACCACGATGTGCTGCGTGGCGACGGCGCCCTTGATGCGGCGGCAGGCCTCCAGGCCGTCCATGCCCGGCATGTAGGCGTCGAGCAGGATGACGTCGGGCAGGGCGAGGCCGACCTTGAGCAGGCCGTCGACGGCGTTCTCGGCGAGCTGCACGTCGAGGCGCGGGTCGGTCGCCATCAGCAGCGGCCCCAGGCTCTTGAGGTACTGCGCCTCGTCGTCGATGACCAGCACCCGCACCTGGCCGCGCTGCAGCTCTCGCGGCACCGGCATGCGGTGCGCCACCAGGAACTCGATCAGCTTGGGCGAGCTGATGCGCCGGTGGCCCCCCGGCGTGCGGTGCGCCTCCAACAGGCCCAGGTCGATCCACCGCAGGACCGCCGACGGGCTCGCCTGGCACAGGGCGGCGACTTCGCGGCTGGTGAGGAAGCGGGCCTCGGGAGACTTCATAGAATTAGCAGGAATAGTAGATTTTGCTAGTTTGTCCTGTCAAATCAATACGATGGTGTACACTTATGTGGACGAACCTCCCCCCTTTGAGGCATTTCGCCCCTCCACTGAGTGAGCGTGGTGCGATTGGCGCGGGCGTTCCGGGCGACTTCGAAGGCCGTCGGACGCGACTCAGCTCGTCTTGGCGAAGTGGAAGGCGATGCGCGCGAGGAGCTCGGCGTTCTCGGCTTCAGCGGCCTTGAGCTTGGGGAGCTGCGCGGCGAGGGCGGCGCGCGAGACGGCGGCCGTCTCGAGCTGCTCGGAGCCGAGGTCGAGCCAGCGGCCGAAGGCCTCGGCGGTGAGCTCGAGGTGGAACTGCAGCGCGAGCGTCTCGCCGACGCGAAAGGCCTGCTGCGTGTAACGGTCGGTGGAGCCGAGCAGCGTGGCGCCGGGCACGGCGGTGAAGGTGTCGCGGTGCCAGTGGGCGACGGTGGAGCGGGCGGGGACGGGCGTGAGCGCGGGGTCGCTCTGCGCGGCCTTGGTCCAGCGCACCGGCGCGACGCCGATCTCCTCTCCGTTCTTGCCGCGGAAGACGTCGGCGCCGGCGGCGTGGGCGAGGAGCTGGGCGCCGAGGCAGATGCCGAAGCAGGGCTTGTCGGCGGCGAGGCGCTCGAGCAGCACCGCCTCTTCCTCGCGGAGGAAGGGGTGCCGCTCGGACTCGGCGACGCTCATCGAGCCGCCGAGGACGACGACCAGCTCGGCGCCGAGATCTTCCTGGTGGTGGACGGCGCGGAAGCGGCGCACCAGGGTGAAGCCGGCGGCGGTGAGGGCCGGGCCGAGGAGCCCAAGGTCTTCGTGCGTCTCGTGCTGGTAGATGACCGCGCGCATCGCGAAGGTGACGATCTCCTCCCGTTGAGGCCGCGTGTCCATCGCGGTCTCCGATACGCGCTCCGAGGCGGCGTGCCGGCGTGGCCGCGCGGTTGACGATTCGGGCGCGGAGAGACGATTCCCGGCACCATGGGCTCCAAGGCCGCGAGTGCGATGGGGCGCTCGGCCCGCAAGGTTGACGAGTCGGCCGTGAGGCGACGATTCCCGGCGCCGTGAGGCTCCAAGGGCCGCGCGGTTGGCGGGTAACTCAGGCGCGGGCTTCGACGGGGAGCCCCTCGACTCCGCGCCGCGGGTGCGATGGGCGCTCGGCCCGCAAGGTTGACGAGTCGGACGTGAGGCGACGATTCCCGGCGCCGTGAGGCTCCAAGGGCCGCGCGGTTGGCGGGTGACTCAGGCACGGGCTTCGAACGAGGAGCCCCTCGACTCCGCGCCGCGGGTGCGATGGGCGCTCGGCCGCCAGGTTGACGAGTCGGACGTGGGGCGACGATTCCCGGCGCCGTGAGGCTCCAAGGGCCGCGCGGTTGGCGGGTGACTCAGGCACGGGCTTCGACGGGGAGCTCCTCGACTGCGCGCCGCGGGTGCTCGGGACGCCGCACCTCTCGACCGACGTGTAGGCGGAGCGGAGTACCGCCGCCGGCCGGGAGGGGTCCCAGCACATGACAAGCTACTTGTCGGGTTTCGACCCTTCAGAAACGACAAGTAGCTTGTCATGCGCCGGCCCCCCCCCTCGGCCCCCCGGGCGCTCGATTCGGAAGCGGGACCCTTGATGTCCGTCGCAGCAGTGTCGAGGGGCTGGCCGTCGGGGTGGCCGCGCTGGTCCACCTTCCCCCACCGCCCCTCTCGAGGCCGTTCCACGACGCCGGTTGACGATTCGGCCTCCGGACCGGAGACGCGCTTGCCGATCCACGAAGTGGCGCCGCGGTTGTCCATCACCCAGTGGAGCGCTCCGTTCGGCTGACGATTCCCGCTCGCCCCGAATCGTCAACGCCCGCCCGTCCGCGACGCGCAGTCGTCAACGAGCCTCGTCGAACGACCACCGTCGCGTCCGTGGGTCGAACCGGTACGTCTCGTCGAAGCCCACGGAGAACCCGAGCTCGTAGCCTCCGTCGGGGACAACGTTGAAGAAGGTCGAGCTCGCCTCAGTGAGCCCGACCTCTGCCTCGGTCGGAAGACGCCCCTGCGCCCGGAGGAACGACTCCACCGTCGCCGCGGTCTCTTCCACGGCGTGGATCCCATCGCCCCAGACGAGCCACGGCGGCGCGAGCCTCACGAACGCGATCCACCCGGCGAGGAGCGCACCGGCCAAGGCCACCGACCACGACGATTCCCGCGCCCCGGTTGACGATCCGCTCGGCCGGGAACTTGCGGGCGATCGCTCCTCCCCTACCATCGCGCCCATGCGCCATCGCGTGAGTCGGGTCATCGAGGAGCTGCTCGGGACGGACACGCCCGTCTCCTCCACCGCGCTGGCCAAGGCGGCCGGCGTCTCGCGCCAGGCGGCGCACAAGCAGCTCTCCCGCCTGGTGAAGGAGGGCGCGCTCACCGTGAGCGGCCGCGCGCGCGCCAGCCGCTACCAGCGCACGGAGGGCAGCGTGCTCCCGCTGCGCCGCAAGCTCGAGGTGGCGAGCGCCGGCTCCCTCTTCCGCCTCTCCGCGCGGCTCTTGCTCGACGGCGTCGAGGCCGGCGCGGTCTCGCTGGACTTCACTGGCGTGCAGGACGTGGGCGAGGAGTTCCTCGACGAGCTCTTCGTCGTCTGGGCCCCCAGGCACCCCAAGGTGAAGCTCCGCCTCGAGCACCTGCCTTCGCGCTTCGCGCCGCTCCTCATCGGGCTGGCCAAGAAGCTCTCGGCGCAGAAGGCCGCGGACACCGCGGCGTCACGCTGAGAGCCGGCAGGAGCGATTCCACGAGCTCAGCGCGAACGGGGATCGGCGTGGGGGAGGTGGCCGCTTGCATCGATCGAGCGACCCTCCCGTTCAGAGCGAAGTCGAACCCTGCCGACCGCACGATGCCGAAGTGTGGGCCTTGGTTCGGCACCCTTCGCACAGGGTGGATGGTGGGTCACTTGCACGAGATCACCGCCCTGGCTGCGTCCGCCGATGGGCGACGCGCTCACTGCGTCCGGTCGTCCACGTGCCGGAACGGCGTCCCGCGAGAGACGAAGGGGCGGTCCTCGCTGGAGATGCTCCACACGTCGAGCGTCTCGTCGTCGTCGAGGTTCGCCGCGCAGGCCACGGTGAGGCGGCACCTCGGGCACTCGCCGCGCACGCCCAGGTCGCCCCGGAGCTCCTTGGGGAAGCGCTCGAGCAGGAACTCCGCGGTGACGCCGCGGCTCCTCGTGTCCGGCCCCACGCCGACGGACTCACTCGGGCTCGGCCCAGTGTGCCCGTCGCGCCGGGTCACCGGCCCTTCCGCGTCGAAGAGGTAGAGGTAGCGGTTCCCCGCGCTGGGCGCGAAGCCCACCTCCGCCGGGTGCACGCTGAAGCGGTGCTGCTCGTCGAAGAAGCCGAGCTCGACGGCGAGCGCGGTGCGCAGGTTGCCGCGGCATTCGCCGTCCTTGGGCGGGCCGCGCAGCGCCGTGCAGCCGGACAGCGCCACCACCACCGCCACCACGAGCGCGCGCGCACCGCTCAAGGCATCAGCTCGTCGGCGCCGACGGCCGGGGCTCGACCGCGCCGGTGGCCGGGTTCTGGGAGAGGCGCCTGGTCTCGAGGCGCAGCGCCTCGAGCTCGCGCAAGATGGCCTCGATGTTCACCTCGTTCTTCAAGTTCACCATGTAGCCCGTCTCGGCGCGGGCCCGGTCCTTCAGCGCCTGGCGGTTCTGGCTCATCACGATGAGCGGCCCTTGCAGGCCGACCAGGATGGCGAGCGCCAGGTTGAAGAACTGGAACGGGTACGGGTCGAGCGGCGGGTCGAAGAAGAGCCGGGTGTTGATGACGCACCAGAGCGCCGTCAGGCCCACCAAGATGCCGATGAACGACCAGCTCCCGTTGAGCTCCGCCACGCGATCGGCCAGCCGGTCCTTCCACCCCACGCTCTTGTCGAGCTCGGCGTCGACGTTCTTGGCCGCCCGCGCCGTGAGCATGGTGTTGGTCTCGCGCAGTCGCTCGGCCAGCGTGCGGGCGATGGCGATGGCCGCCTTGGGGCGCTTCTCCAGGAAGGCCTCCAGCGTCTCGCGCGACAGCTCGAGGATCACCGTCGCCGCCGTGGCCCTGGCGTCGGCCGAGCGCGGCTTGTCGTCGAAGACCGCCAGCTCGCCGAAGACGTCGCCGCGGCCGATCTCCTTGAGGGTGATGCGCTTGTCGCCGTCGCCCTTGAGGGAGATCTGCACCCGGCCGCGCTCCACCAGGAACATCGAGGTGCCCGAGTCGCCCTGGTTGAAGACCGTCTCTCCGCGCGAGAGCTCGCGCTGGGTCAGCGTGCCGGCCAACACCGCCAGGTCCTCGTCGCCGAGCTCGGCGAAGAAGGGGATGCTGCGAAGCGACTCGGCGTTCGGCGCGGCCACGACCGTTCCCTCTAGCACCTGCCGCGCTCAGTTGCCCACGAACCCATAGTAGGCGTGGTAGTCGGCGCCCTTGTTGGCGATGACCGCGAAGAGCTCGCCGCCGTACTGCGGGTCCTTCGACTTGGCGGTGATGGTGAGCTTCAGCACGTCGCCGTTGTTGCCGCTCTGCTTGTTCCAGGTGAAGGCGAGCCGGTTGGTGCCGAGGTCGTAGGCGTCGACCGTCCACCCCGCGGTGGCCGCCTCGCTGAAGAGCTGCACGTCGATGGTCTTGCTGGTGCCGAGCGGAATCCTCACGCCCTTGGTGGTGCCGCTCTGGCCCTGGAAGGTGAAGGAGACCGTGTCGTTCAAGACGGGCACCGCGGCGTAGTAGATCTCGCCCGGAGCCTTGGGCACGCAGGGGTCGGAGCCGGACGCGGCGGCCACGTTCGACCAGCTCCGCGCCACCATGTAGGGGAAGCCCGCCGGCGTGAAGTACGACGACGGCTCCTGGGCGCAGAGGTCGCTCACCTCGCCGAGCAGGTACATCTCCCAGGCGAGGTGATCGAGATCGACCGCGCCGAAGGCCGGGCTCACGTTCGGGTACGGGTCGGTCGCCGCCTCGATGAGCTCGTGCGACGCGGTGGAGGTCATGGCCTGCACCTGGGTCTTCCCCGGGACGGTGCAGCGGGGCATCACCGCGTAGGGCACGTCGCGCACGCCCACGTGCACCGAGTTGTGGTACCCGCCGAAGTAGCTGCAGCTCGCGGTGCCCTGCAGGGTGATGTTGGTGCCCGCCGGGTAGAAGAGGACGTAGAGGGTGTTGGCGGTCGGGTTGCCGAAGCCAGGGGCGTTGGAGCTGATCTTCCCCGCGAGCCAGGTCTTGATCTGCGAGTCGTCGATGTTGGCCGGCGCCGTCTCGGCGAGGTGAATCGGCGCCGCCGCGGTGCCCGCGCCCACGCCGTACTCCGAGGCGATGGCCGTCCAGTAGGCCGTGCTGCCGATGCCGGCGATGAAGCCGTCGGCCGCGGAGACGAAGGTCTGCGTGTCGTTGGAGAAGGTGACGGAGATGAACCTGGGCGCCGAGAGCACCGGACCGCCATAGGAGAGCGCCCTCGGGTACGACGAGTGAGCGCCGGGGAAGACGGTCGAGCCGCCCGTCCCTCCGGTGCCGCCCGTGCCTCCCGTGCCGCCGCCGGTGCCACCGCCGGCACCGCCGCCCGTCGCCGGCGAGACGCAGGAGTAGGTGGCGCGGTCGCAGGTCTTGTTGGTCGCCGAGCAGTTCACGCAGTAAGTCGCCGCCGCGCCGCAGAAGGTGTTGCTGCCGTTGAGCGGGGCCTTGATGCACTGCCCGCTGGCGCAGCAGCCGTCGAGGCACGTGTCCGGCGTGCAGTCCGCCGCCGCGCCACCGCCCGCGCCACCGCCCGCGCCGCCGCCGGTACCGCCCGCGCAGACCGCCTGGCCGTTCTGCACCGAGCAGGAGGTGCACGCCTGCTGCTGCTGCCAGAGGCCGTTGAGGCAGGCGAGCGTGGCCGAGGGGTTCGCCTGGCAGGTGGTGCCGGTCGCCGCCGGCGGGCACGCCGTCCCCGCCACCGACACCGAGGTGTCGCAGTTGACGGTCTGGCCCTGGGCCACGCAGCCGCTGGGGCCGGCGCAGGGAATCGAGACGTAGCGGCCCAGGATGCACTGGAGCATCGCGGTCGAGCTGTCGCAGAGCGCCGGGTCGTTGACGGTGCAGGTGTCCCCGGGCCCGTGGGTGCCGCAGGCAGCGAGGAGGATCGGGAGCAGAAGAGCGGAGAAGAACCGGGGCTTATGCATCAGGCCACCCGTTCTACACCGAGCCCCTCGTGGAATGGCCAGCCCGATGACGAAACGAGCCGCCTCCCAGGTGAGCGAGGCGGCTCGACACTTCGTTGATTGCCCAGCTCCGCAAAGGCTCGCTCAGGCGAGCTCAGCGGAGATGGGCCGATGACTGTGATGGGTCAAGGCACCACCTCCTTTCGCCCCGCAGGGCGACCTGCATTCTGCATTGAGCGCGCACGGCCGCAAGGCGCCGATGTGGTGGGAGGTGCGAGCGAGCCCGGCAGAACGTTCAGGTGGAGGGGTCAGGCGAGGCCGGTGAGCTTCGCGCTCTCCGTCCACAGCCGGGTGCGGGTGGTGGCGTCGGTGTAGAGCTCGGGGATCGGCTTCTCGATGCCCTTCCGGTAGTACTTGCCCGAGACGCGGTCGAACTTCGGGTCCGCGGCGACGTCGACGCCGAAGCGGGCCGACTTGTCGGGCGACTGACCGAAGAGCGCGAACACCAGCCGCAGCGGCAGCGGGGCCTCGCGCGGGAGGCTCGACTTGGTGAGCTCGGGGTTCACCACGTTCACGGTGACGCCGCTGCCCTCGAGGCGCTTGGCCAGCTCCACCGAGAAGCAGGTGATGGCGCCCTTGGTCATCTGCAGCCGGTCGAGGGAGCTGTACTTCTTGGTCGCCTGGAGATCGTCGAAGTCGATGGGCACCTTGGAGTCCATCGACATGTTGACGATGCGCGAGGGCGCGCTCGCCTTGAGGGTGTCGACGAGCAGGTTGGTGAGCAGGAAGTGGCCCAGGTGGCAGGTGCCGAAGATGAGCTCGAAGCCGTCCTTGGTGGCCTTGCGCTCGGCGGTGAAGATGGCGGCGTTGTTGAGCAGCACGTGGAGCTTGGGGAAGCGCTTCTTGAAGTCGTCCACCGCCGCGCGCACCGAGACCAGCGAGGAGAGATCGAGCTCCAGCGTCTCGACGGTCGTGCTGCCCGACAGGGTCTTCACCTCGGTGGCGGCCTCGGCGAGCTTCGCGCCGCGCCCGGCCATCACCACCGTGGCGCCACGCTTGGCCAGCTCGATGCACATCGGTTTGCCGATGGCCCCCGCCGCGCCAGTGACGAGGACGACCTTTCCAGTCATGTCAGCCATGAGTTCCCTCCCGTTGAGCGCCGTTCGAGTGTGAGCGTCGCGACCGCGACACGCGTTCTAGCAGGAGCGCCACGCGAGGAGCGTTGATCAGGGCACGAGACAGCCGAAATCCACGCCGCACCCCGCGAAGCGCCCGTTGTTCGTCTGCTTGCAGCCGCTGACGCGTGTGAAAGAGAAGCCGGCGGTGAGGTCGGGGCCGAAGTCGGCGCTCGTCCACGCGGCGTCGATGCCGTGGGCCAGGCTGTCGGAGATGGCGACGTCGATGAAGTCGGCCGCGGCGGGCACGGTGTTGGGGCCGATGACGAGCCCGGCGCGGTCGCTGGTGCCGATGGGCTTGCAGTTGGCGCTGCTGAAGCCGGTGTAGCCGCCGCCGTAGCGCAAGCGCACGTGCGCGAGCTTGGAGCCGGTGCCGGTGTGGAGCCAGAGGCCGCCCCAGTCGCCGGCGGCGGGGGTGGCCTTCGCGGAGGTGAAGGTGATGGGCGCCTCGGCCGTGCCCAGGGCCAGAAGCTTCGCCGGCGCGAGGACTCCGCCGTCGTCGGAGCCGATGAGGAGCGCCTCGTCGAAGCGCAGCTCCACGCCGGGCTTCACGGTGAGGGTGGGGAGGGTCTGCGGGCCGGTGAGGAGCCTCGCCACCTGCACCTGGCCGGCCGCGAAGTGGTACGGCGCGCCGCGGTTCTCGAGCGTGAGGTCGTCGGGCAGCTGCAGCGAGGGCGCGTCGAGGCGCACCACGTCGGCGCCGTTGCCCACGAGAGAGACGGGGGGCAGCGTGCCCGCGGCCATCGGCGTCATCACCACCGCGGCCTCGCTGGTGCCGGCGCCCGAGCCTTGGACGGTGAGCGAGGTGGAGTCGGCGGTGAAGCCCGCGCCGTTCTCGAGCAGCACGCCGGCGCCCGCCGAGGCGGCGATGGTGAGCCCTTTGGCCCCGAGGCTCGGCGCCGCCCCGTAGGCGTCCGCGCCCTCGAGGTGCAGCGAGGCGCCGTGGAGCGCGCCCTGCCCGCCGTGCTCGAGCGTGGTCTGTTCGAAGTCCATCGAGGCGAAGGGCACCAGCGCGCGCAGCTCGGTCCACGGCTGCTCGGCGACGGTGGCGGTGAGGTGCACCGGGCGGCCGGGCGCGCCGCGGGCCACCAGCTTCCCTGGCTTGCCGGCGGCGCCGTCGACGGTGAGGGTGACGTGGGCGTCGAGCTCCACGCGAGCGCAGGCCTCGAGCGTCAGCGTCATGCCCGGGCGAATGGTGAGGTCGCGGCTGACGTGGTGGACCGTTCCGTCGCCCTTCCACGTCTCGTCGGTGGTGAGGTCGGTGTGGTGCTCCATCGTCAGCCCGGTGAGCGCGGGGCAGCCCGCGTCGGCGCCGCCGGCGTCGGGGGGCGAGCCGACGCGCGCAGGCCCGCAGGCGAGGCCGAGCAGCAGCGCGGGCGAGAGGCGGCGGAGCATGGGGCCGACCGTACGTGCCTGCGGGGGCGATTGTCTCGGCCCCCTTCCGTGGCGGTGAAGTCGCCGGGTAGTGTGCCGCGCAGTTCGTTAGGCAGGGCTCCCATGCGTTGGTCGCTCCTCTTCCTCCTCGTCGTCGCCTCCGCCTGCGGGCGGACGAAGCCGGTCAACGGTCCGCCCGGCAAGGGCCAGGAGGTGCACGAGTACGTCGACCCCAGCCAGGCGCAGCCGCCCGACGAGAACGCGCCGCCGGGCTGCACGCTGCGCTCGGTGGAGGACCACACCCTGCCGCCGATGCCGCGCCGCCCGCTCGACGTGCTGTTCGTCATCGACGACTCCTGCAGCATGGGCGACGACCAGCAGCGGCTCTCGGACAACTTCGACGCCTTCTTCGGGCCCTTCCGCGCGCGGCAGGTCGACTTCCACATCGGCGTCGTCACCACCGACATGGACGCGACCAACCGCATGGGGAAGCTGGTGCCGGTGCCGAATTCGAGCCCGGCGGCGACCTTCCTCACCAACGCGACGCCCGATCTCTCCAGCGCGTTCACCTCGCTGGTGAACGTGGGCAGCGACGGCAGCTCCATCGAGCAGGGCCTGGGCGCGGCCTCGGCGGCGCTGCACGACCCCTTGCTCAGCGGCGAGAACGCGGGCTTCGTGCGCAGGAACGCCGACCTCGCCCTGGTCTTCTTCGGCGACGAGGACGATCAATCGACGGTGGTCATCGACGACCTGGTGAAGGACCTCCACACGCTGAAGGATCCGAACACCATCACCGCGGTGTCGATCCTCGGGTTGGACAGCAGCTTCCTCTGCTTCCCCGGGCTGATCTCCGGGTGGCGGCTGGCGGCCTTCGCGCGGGCCTTCGGCGACCACGGGGAGACCGTCATCTGCCGCAGCGACTACTCGGACCTGATGCGCACCATCGCCGGCCGCATCGTGAACTCCCAGTGCGTGGTCGGGCTGATGCGCGAGCTCACCGGTCACCACTCGGTGCACGTCACGCTCGACGGCCAGCCCACGAGCTACGTCGAGAACAAGCCCGACGACCGGTTCCCCCACGGCAGCATCGAGATCGAGCCCTGCCCCGAGGCGGGCGGGCAGGTGCAGATCTTCTACGACGACTGCCCCTGAGCGCCGTTGACGCTGATATGGCGCAATTATTATGGTGCTCCATATGCACCGCACCACCATCATGCTGCCCCGCGCGCTGCACGAGCGGGCCGCTGCGAGGGCGGCGGCGCGGGGCATGTCGCTGGGCGAGCTGATTCGGAAGCTGCTCGAGGCCGAGACGACGGAGGCCGCGGGAGACGACCCGCTCTTCCTCGACGCCCGCACCTTCGCCGGCCCGGCCGACCTGGCCGCCTCGCACGACGACCAACTCTACGGCGAGGAGCCGGTGCCGCTCTTGAAGGCGGGCGAGCGGCCGGCGGCGTTCGCGGCCCCCACGCGCCCCCGGAGGCGCCGGTGATCTTCGTCGACACCGGCCCCTTCCTGGCCCGCTACAACCGCCGGGACTCCTTCCACGAGGAGTGCCGAACGCTCTGGGACAAGCTCACCAAGAAGCAGCCGCCGCTGGTCACCAGCAACTTCGTCATCGACGAGGTGCTCACGCTGCTCGGGCGCCGGGCGGGCTACGGCTTCGCCGCGGAGACCGGGCGCGTCCTCTACGCCTCCAAGGCGCTCAGGGTGCTGAGGCCCGACGAGCGCGACGAGCACCGGGCGCTGTCGCTGTTTCAGAAGCTGGCCGATCAGCAGGTCAGCTTCACCGACTGCGTGAGCTTCGCGCTGATGGAGCGGCACCGCGTGGAGCAGGCCTTCACGCTCGACCGGCACTTCGCGGTGGCGGGGTTCCGGCGCTTCGCCTGAGCGTCACGCCTTCCGGTAGTGCTCGGCCATGGTGTAGCGCCGCGAGGCGAGGCCGAAGCCCACGGCCGCCACGAAGGCGAAGAGGGCGAAGAAGTACATCTGGAAGGCGGTGACCGAGAGGCCGGTGTGCGCGGTCACCCACTCGGTGACGGTCGGGCTCTTCACCGAGCCGTTCACCACCAGCACCCAGAGGTTCCCCACCGTGACCGAGAGGCTCCAGAAGGCCATCAGCACGCTCTTCATCTTCGCCGGCGCCTGGCTGTAGGCGAACTCGAGGCCGGTGGCGCTGACCAGCACCTCGCCGAGCGTCAGCACCGCGTAGGGCGCGACCTGCCAGAGAATTGAGAGCGGCGCCTTGGCGTCGAGGTGGAGCTGGAAGGCGCCGACGATGAGCCACGCCACGCCGGAGAGCGCGATGCCCGCGGTCATCTTGCGCAGCGGCGTGACGGTGAAGAAGCGGCCGAGCAGCGGGTAGAGCACCAGGTTGTTGAAGGGGATGAGGAGCATCACCAGCAAGGGGTTGATGGCCTGCATCTGCGACGGGCTCTTGAGCCAGCTCCACCCGGGCAAAGTCATCGCGCCGGCCTGCAGCACCCAGGTCGAGGCCTTCTGATCGAAGAGCGACCAGAACGGCGTCACCAGGGCGAAGAGGACGAGGAGCGGCAGCACTGCGCGCGCGCCGTCCACCTCCGCCGCTGGATGCCTGGCCTTGGCGTGCTCGAAGTTCAGCGCCACCCCGATGCCCGCGAGCACCAGGAAGTTCACGAGGCCCAGGCAGATGCCGGCCACCAGGGGCAGCGCCTCCCAGACGGCGCCCGCCACCACGCTCGCCACCGCGGACGCGATGCCCGCCCAGAAGAGCAAGCGGCCCGTCGCGTTCGAGGTGAGCGCCGACCAGCACACCGCATAGAAGGAGTGCGGGTCTGCAGCCAGCGGCGGCTCGATGACGTAGCGGTGGCGCCCGAGCCAGAGGACGAAGGTCGCGACCCCCATGAGGATGCCGGGGATGCCGAAGGCCCAGCGCGGCCCCCAGCTCGCGAGCGCGAGGGGAATGAGCAGCGAGGCGAAGAAGCTGCCGAAGTTGATGATCCAGTAGAAGGCGTCGAACACCACCTTGGCGAGCTTCTTGTTCGACTCGTCGAACTGCTCGCCCACGAAGGCCGAGACGCAGGGCTTGATGCCGCCGGAGCCCAGGCTGATGAGGAAGAGCCCGGCGTAGAAGCCGGCCTTGTCGTCGGGGAAGAGCGCGAGCAGCGCGTTCCCGGCCGAGTACACCAGCGAGAGCCAGAAGATGGTGCGGTACTTGCCGAAGAAGACATCCGAGAGCAGGCCGCCGAGTACTGGGAAGAAGTACACGCCCATCACGAAGACGTGGAAGACCTCCTTCGCCATGGCGTCGCGGTGCGAGGCCTCGACCGACGCCAGGATGACCGACGACGCGAGGAACTGGGTGAGGATGTTCCTCATGCCGTAGTACGAGAAGCGCTCGCCGGCCTCGTTGCCGATGATGAAGCCGATCTGCTTGGGGAGGCGCGGGGCGGTGCTTGCGTCGGTCACGGTCGCTCCAGTCACGGTGCCCGCGCGTGATAGCGCGTTCTCTGGGGCGCGGCTTCGGCGATGATTGAATACCAGGCGCTCGACGCCGTCTGGTCGCGCCGCGGAGGGTTCCATGCAGCACGCACTCATGCTTCTCGTCGTCTCGCTCGCCCCGGTCGCCGCCGCACAGAACGTGGCCGTCGTCGCCGGGCCCCGGGGCAGCCTCGACGGCATCGCGCTCGGCGCCTCGCTGAGGGAGCTCGCCGGGTTCACGGTCGAAGACGGAGACTGGATGCGCAAGGGGCCGCTCCGCGCACGGCTCGCCGACGGCCGGGTCGCCGCGCTGCAGAGGACCGTCGCGACTGGCGATGCGCTCCGGTTCACCGACGGCGCGCGTCAGGTCACGATCGACGTCACCGACCGGAGCACGGCGGTGGCCGAGGCGATCGGCACCTGCGGCCCCATCGAACCCGCGGAGGGCGCCTCCACGATTCACTGCGCGGGCGTGCACCTCGTGCTGGGAGGGCAGGGCCTCTCGGTGCGACTCGACGCGAACAGCAAGGCGCCCACCGATCGCTGCACCGTCTACCCGGACGGTTCTGGAACCTGGACGGTGACGGCCGCGGACCGCTTCTGTCTGGGCGAACAGGTCTTCACTGCCGAGACGACGCTCGCGCAGGCCCAGCGCGCGATCCACATGGCGTCGGAGGTGGTGCCCGATCCAGCCGGCGAACGGCTGCGCTCCGGGAGAACGCACCTGATCTTCCAGCGGAACCGGCTCGTGCGCATCGAGCTGGGCGGAGGCTCGCCGCCGCCCACGCCGCCGGCTGCCCCGGCGCCGGGGCTCCAAGCCCGGGAATCACGCTGCGGACCAGGTCGCGTCGACGACTGTCGGACCGCCTGCTCGTCCGGGGACGTGGAGGCCTGCGCGACCGCGGGCGGCCTGCTCTCACCCGACGCGGCCGCCGTGCCCCTGCTGCAGAGAGCCTGCGACGGCGGCAGCGGCATGGGCTGCTTCAACCTCGGCCTCACCCTCGAGAAGGGGTGGAGCGTGGCGATCGACCTGCCCCAGGCGCGCGCGACGTACGCTCGCGGCTGCCAGGCGGGCCATGGCAAGTCGTGCGGGAACCTCGGCGCGCTGCAGCTGAAGGGGCTCGGGGGTCCGGTCGACAGAGCGCAGGGCCTCCGCGCCCATGAGAAGGGCTGCGAGCTCGGCAACGGAATCTCCTGCACGGCCCTCGCCTACGCGCTGGCCGACGGCACCGGCGTCGCGAAGAACGCGGCGAAGGCCGAGCGGCTGTTCCTGCGAGCGTGCGATCTCGGCGAGGGCTCCGGCTGCGATGGCTTCGGCGTGAAGCTGAGCAGGGGCGACGGGTACCCGGTGGACCAGCGGCGCGCCTACGAGCTCTTCGAGCGCGCCTGCGGCAATGGCAACGCGTCGGGCTGCGCGAACGCCGGCGCGCTGCTGCAGGGGGGCAACGGCCCGGTGGCGAGGGACCGGCCCCTCGCGAAGCGCCGCTACGAGCAGGCCTGCGCCCTGGGCAACGGCCCGGGCTGCACCTGGGTGGGCATCATGCTCATCGCCGGCGACGGGGTGCCGCAGGACGCGCGCACGGGGCTCCAGTTCGTCGAGAAGGGCTGTCGACTGGGCGACGAGAAGGGCTGCGAGCTGGCCCGGAGGAAGTAGGCGCCTGCCGGTGCTGGCTGCCGCGCGGCGCGGTGGCCTGCGCGGGGAGCGTCAGTACGCCTTCAGCTTCGCGGCGATGCTGCTCCAGGCCTCGGCGAGCTGGGCGTCGGCCATCGGGTAGAGCATGCCCTCCTCCTTGGCGTTGTGCTGCTGAATGACCATCAGCAGCGTGTCGCCGAGGTCGAGGAGCCCCTGCAGCTCGCCCGCGTCGAGCCGCGCGGCCATGTCGTCGAGGAGCGCGCGCATCTGCTGGTGCTCGTGCCGCATCACCATCGTCGGCCCGGCGCCGTGCATGCCGGTGGCGTCCTCGAACGCGGGAAAGAGGACCTCTTCCTCCATTGAGAGGTGCCGCGTCATGCGAGCGAGGAAGGTCTTGAAGGCCGCCTTCGTCCCCGCGGCGTCGCCCGCGCCCGCCTTCTCCTCGAGCGCCGCCCAGGCGTCGTCGCACTCCCGGTGGTCCTGAGAGAAGAACTCCACTGCGCCCGCGTCGACCGATGCCATGAATCCTCCTGCGAATTCGCTCGCTGCTACATTGCTCCGCGTGCCGCCTCGAAGCACCGAAAATGAGAGCCCGATTCGGCTGCGCGTGCTCGACGTGCGCCCCACCCTCGCCCGGGGAGACCACCCGGTGGAGGAGGTGCTCGCCGCCGCCGCCGCGCTGGCCGACGATGGCGTCCTGGAGATCATCGCGCCCTTCGAGCCCAGGCCCCTGATGCGGAAGCTCGAGGCCCAGGGCTTTTCCGTCGCGTCGTCGGAGCGGGAGGGCGTCTGGGCGGTGCGCGTGGGGAAGCGGCCGCTGCCCGCGCTCCTCGACTCCTCGGAGCTTTCGCCGCCGGAGCCGATGGAGCGCACGCTGGAGGCGGCCGTCGCGCTCGCTCCGGGCGCGGTGCTCCTGGCGCTGGTGCCGCGGGTGCCGCGCCTGTTGCTTCCCGAGCTCGAGGGGCGGGGCTTCGCGGTCTCCGTCGCCGAGCGGCCCGACGGCACCGCCCTGGTGTGGGTGAGGCGGTGAGCGCGGCGGTGCCGATGGTGGCGGTGCGGCCGGAGCAGGGCCCGCCGCTGGTGGTGCCAGTCACCTTCTTCCTCACCGGCCCGCTCTTCCTCTTCGCCGCGGGGCTCTTCGTGGCGGTGCGCGCCGACGACGGCATCGCCACCGCCTGGGCGCCGTCGAACGTGGCGCTGGTTCACCTGGGCGTGGTGGGGCTGTTGCTCTTCACCATGCTCGGCGCGCTGTACCAGCTGCTGCCGGTGGTGGCGGGCGCGGTGGTGCCGGCGATTCGCCTCGCCCACGCGGTGCACGCCCTCTTGGTGCTCGGCGCGGGCTTCCTGGTGTGGGGCCAGGCGACCGGGAGCCCGACGGCGTTCATCGTCGCGGGCTCGGCGATGCTCGCGGCGCTGGGCCTGTTCCTCGGGCCTTCGCTCTACGCGGCGGTGAAGAGCCGGGTGAAGGGGCCAACCGCGGCGGGCCTGGTGCTCGCGCTGGTGGCGCTCGGCGTGGTGGGGCTGCTCGGCCTGCGGCTGGCGACGGTGCGCGCGGGCAGCGGCTTCACCGGCGAGTGGCTCACCCTGCGCTGGGCGCACGCGCACGTCGGCTTCCTCTGCTGGGCCGGAGGGCTCATCGCCGCGGTGTCGTGGCAGGTGCTGCCGATGTTCTTCTTCGTCTCGAGTCCCCCGAGCCGCGTGGCGTGGGGCGTGACGGCGGGGGTGGCGGTGTCGCTGGTGGCGTTGCCGCTGGTGACGCTCTTCGACCTTCCCTCGTGGTCGGTGCGCTGGGCGGCGCTGCCGGCGGCGCTGGCGGTGTGGCTGGTGCAGCCGGCGTGGGCGCTCGTCGGGCTCTCCAAGCGGCGCCGCAAGCGGAAGGACGCGACGCTCTACGGCTGGGTGCTCGCGATGGGCGCGGCGCCGCTGTGCCTTTTGGCCGCCGCCGCCTCGGCCTGGCTCGACGCCTTCCACTGGCCGGTGACCTACGGCCTCTTGGTGGTCTGGGCCTGGGCGGGCATGCTGGCGCACGCGATGCTCACGCGCATCGTGCCCTTCCTGGTGTGGCTGCACTGGTGCGCGCCGCGCGTGGGGCAGTGGAAGATGCGCTCGGCGAAGGAGCTGCTCACCGACCACGAGGTGACGGTGGGCGTGGTGATTCACGCGGCGTCGGTGGTGGTCGGCGTCGCGGCGACGGTGGCGGGCGACGAGCGGGTGTGGAAGGCGTTCGGCGGCACGCTGGCGCTGACGGCGGTGGCGATGGTGTTCGAGCTGCTGGTGACGCTCAAGCGCGGGCGGACGCCGCTGGGGCCGCGGAGCCCGGTGGCATCAGGGGCGTGATGGCGGTGCCCTCGATCGATCCGCGTCACCACCGCTCGGGCTGAGCTCGTCGAAGCCCATCCTCGATGTGCGACGCCCTTCGGCGGTGCTTGGATGCGCGCCATGCGCCTCAGCCTCGCCGTCCCCGCGCTCGCCACCGCTCTCCTCTGCGCCTGCCCGCCGAAGCCGGAGCCCACCCCGCCCGCGCCGACCGGCACCCGCGTGCGCTTCAACTTGGGCGCCCCCAACGCGCCGCCCGACTTCTTCGCCTTTCCCTGGCCGAGCGACCTGCGCCTCACCGGCGCCGGCACGCCCGACCTCCGCGTCTTCCCCAACCCCTCCGGCTCCTCGCTGGTGAAGGGCCTGATGCGCATCGCCGCCGAGCGCAAGGCCTTCCCGGTCGCGCCCACCGCGTACTTCGCCTTCGACGGCCCGCTCTCCACCAGCGCCCTCACCAGCGACGCCGGGCCGCACGCCGCGCGGCAGGACGACCTCGTGCTCCTCGTCGACGTCGAGCGCACGCCCCAGGGCCAGGGGCCCGACGAGTTCGCCCACGCGCTCCCCGTCGTCGTCGACCTGCTCGAGAAGGACGCCTACGTCCCCGAGAACCTCGTCGCCGTCTCGCCCGCACCCGGCGTGGTGCTCAAGCCCAACCACAAGTACGCAGTGGTGGTGCGCCGCTCGTTCGGCGCGGCGGACGGCGAGCCGCTCGGCGTCCCCGAGGCGCTGTGGACGCTCGCGCACCAGCAGACGCCCGCGGGACCGAACGGCGCCGTCGCCCAGCAACTCTACGCGCCGCTCTGGGACGCCCTCACCTTTGCGCTCATCACCCCCGCCGACGTCGCCGCCGCCACCGTCTTCACCACCGGAGACGTGGTGGGCGAGCTCGCCTCGCTCTCCCAGGCGCTGGTCGCGCGCGACGCCGTCACCGTGCGCGACGTCCGCTTCCCCGACGGCGGCGTCCACCAGGGCTTCTGCGAGGTGAACGCGACCGTGAGCTACGCCCAGTACCAGCAGGGCACGCCGCCCTTCGACACCCAGGGCTCCTTCGCCACCGGCGCCGACGGCCTCCCCGCGCCGCAGGGCTCGTACGCCGACGTCCCGGTGGTCCTCACCTTCCCCTCCGGCGCGATGCCTTCGGCCGGCTACCCGCTGGTGCAGTACTTCCACGGCTCGGGCGGCGTGTCGCGCGCGGCCATCGATCGCGGCACCGCGGTCTTCGACGGCGGCGTGTGGAGCAACACGCTCGGCGAAGGCCCGGCCTGGGTGCTCGCGCCCTACGGCTTCGCCACCGCCGCCGCGGCGCTGCCCCTCAACCCCGAGCGGCTCCCGGGCGCGAAGGAGACCGCCTACCTCAACTTCTCGAACCTGGCGGCCTTTCGCGACACCTTCCGCCAGGGCGTCGTCGAGCAGCGGCAGCTCTTGAACGCGCTGAAGACGCTCACCGTCACGCTCACCGCGGACGAGCTCGCCGCTTGCGGCATCACCCTCCCCGCTGGAGCGAGCGCGCTGAAGTACGACGCGGCGCACCTCTTCACCCAGGGCCAGTCGATGGGCGGCATGTACGCGAACCTCGTCTCCGCGGTGGAGCCGCGCGTTCTGGCCGCCATCCCCACCGGCGCGGGCGGCTTCTGGCAGGGCTTCGTGCTCGACTCGCCGCAGGTGCCGAAGGACCTGGTGCCGCTGCTCCTCTCCGCCGGCGCGCACATGAGCTGGCAGCACCCGACGCTGGCGCTCCTCGAGCTTGCCTGGGAGCCGGTGGACCCGCTGGCCTACGCCCCGCGCCTGGGACGCCGCCCGCTGCCGGGCCACCCCGCGCGCCCCGTCTACGAGCCGGTGGGCCACGGCGACACCTACTTCTCCGAGCGGACCTACGACGCGATGGCCCTCGCCTATGGCCACCGGCAGGCGAGCCCCACGGTGTGGCCGAGCCTCCAGGCCAGGCTCGCGCTCGAGGGGAAGGACGGCCTCCTCTCGCCGCCGGTCGCCGACGAGCTCACCGACGACATCGAGGGCCGGGCGTACACCGGGGTGGTGCTGCAGTTCGTCGACCCCACCGGCTACGACGGCCACGCGCTCTACTCGCAGGTGCCCGAGGTGAAGCACCAGTACGCCTGCTTCCTCTCCACCTTCCTGAAGACCGGGCACGCCAGGTTGGTGGCGCCGAACGCCGTCGGCACGCCCTGCGAGTGAGCGCGGGGTGTTGCGCGGGTGGGCCGGGTGCGAGAGCCTCCCGCTTCCGTGCTCATCTTCATCAGCGACCTGCACCTGCGCACCGGCGGCCGCCTGAACCTGTCGCGGTCGGCGCAGTTCCAGCGCTTCTGGCAGCGCATCGACGGCTCGCGCAGAGGCGGCGTGGCCCAGCTGTGCATCGTCGGCGACCTCTTCGACCTGGTGCGCACGCCCGACTGGTTCCAGGGAAGCTTGAGGCCCTACTCCGAGCCGACGCCCGAGCTGGCCCGGGCCATCGACGAGGTCATCACCAAGACGCTCGAGCTCGAGAAGCCCTTCCTCGACGCGCTCCACGCCAAGGTGAAGGCCGGCGAGCTCGAGGTGCACTACGTCGTCGGCAACCACGACCGGCTGCTCGACCACTCGCCCAGCGCGCGGGAGAAGATTCGCGACGCCTTCGGCATGAAGGGCGGCGACGCGCCGTTCCCGCTCGAGCTGCGCTTCCCCGAGTACGGAGTGCTCGCCTACCACGGCCACACCGTCGACGATCTCTCCCACGATGAGGGCAAGGGCCCCTCGTTCGCCGACCTGTTCTGCCCCGAGCTCATCGTCCGCTTCCCCATCGCGCTGAGGGAGCGGCTCGGCTTCGACCACCCGCACCTCGACGACATCGACGACGTGCGGCCGGTGCTGGCGGTGCCGACCTGGGTACACACCCTCGCCAAGAGCGCGAAGAAGGGCGAGGGAAAGGACATCAACCGCGTCTGGGCCGAGCTGGTCTCCGAGTTCCTCGACAACGGCCAGGTGAAGACCTGGTTCAAGGACAACCACAAGCGCTTCCGCTTCGACTTCGCCTCGAAGATGAAGCTGCTCCTCTCGCTCTCGGCCAAGCGGGGCATTCAGTACGAGCCCAAGTTCCTCGCCACCCACGACCTGATGTTCCGCGTGCTCGACGTGAAGTTCGCCAAGGGCGCCTACGAGCGGTTGCTCGAGAAGGAGAACGCGGGCCTCAAGTACGTGGTGAACGGCCACACCCACTTCGGCGCGATGACGCCGCTGGGTATCGTGAACGGGCAGAAGGCCTGCTACTTCAACCTCGGCACCTGGCGGACCGTGCACCAGCTCGGGCACGTGAACAAAGGCTCGCCGGGCTTCCTGGCGTGGGACGCGATGGGCTACCTGGCGTTCTTCCCCGAGAGCGATCCGCTCCGCCGCGAGTACGAGTGGTGGCAAGGCGCCGCGGTCGCGCGCGAAGCCTGACCACAGCCCTCGTCTCTGGCACGCTGCGCGGCTCATGAAAGCCATCGCCATCGACCGCTACGGTCCGAAGCCGCTCACCGTGCGGGACCTGCCCGAGCCCACGGTGGGCCCCAACGACGTGCTGGTCGAGGTGAAGGCGGCGAGCGTCAACCCGGTCGACTTCAAGATTCGCGACGGGAAGCTGGCGCAGATCGTCGACCTCCGCTTCCCGCTGGTGATGGGGAACGATCTGTCCGGCGTGGTGAAGGCGAAGGGCAGCGCCGTCACCCGCGTCGCGGTCGGCGACGAGGTGTGGGCGCGGGTGGAGAAGAACCGCATGGGCGCCTGGGCCGCGCGCTGCGCGCTCGACGAGAGCGTGGTGGCGAAGAAGCCCAAGGCGCTCTCGCACGTGGAGGCGGCGTCGGTGCCGCTGGTGGCGCTCACCGCGTGGCAGGCGCTGGAGCTGATGGAGCTGAAGGCCGGGCAGAGGTTGCTCGTGCACGCCGGCGCCGGGGGCGTGGGCAGCGCCGCCATTCAGCTCGCTAAGGCGCGCGGCGCGACGGTGCTGGCCACGGCCAGCGCGAAGAACCACCCGCTCCTGCTGGACCTCGGCTGCGACGTGCCCATCGACTACACCGCCGCGCGCTTCGAGGACGTGGCGAAGGGCTGCGACGCGGTGCTGGACACGATGGGCGGCGAGACCCTGATGCGCTCGCTCGCGATGGTGAAGGAGGGCGGCGCGGTGGTCTCCATCGCCGGGCTGCCGGACGAGCCCACGGCGGTGAAGCTGGGGATCGCGCTGCCGGTGCGACTCGTCCTGCGCTTCCTCACCCGGAAGGTGGGCGCGGCCGCGGCGGCGCGCCAGGTGCGCTACCGCTACCTCTTCATGGACCCGTCGGGGCAACAGCTCGAGCAGCTCGCCGCGCTGGTGGAGGCGGGGAAGCTCAAGGCCCTGGTGGAGAAGACCTTCCCGCTCGAGCAGGCGCAAGCGGCCGTGGAGGCGGTGGAGAGCGGCCGCACCCGAGGGAAGGTCGTGCTGATGGTCGGCTGAGCGAACTTTGGGAGCGCTCACCGACCAGCGTCACGCGCCCAGAGCGTCGGTTGCCGGCGCGCCTACGCCAGCGGCAGCCCCGAGCCGACGCGGGCAGCGAGGTCGTGACGCTCGATGAGCGGCGCGAGCTCGGGCGCGACGGTCTTCTCGCCCAGCTCGGCGAGGAGCTCACAGGTCGCGAAAGACTTCGCCGCAAGGTCGTAGCGCGCCTGCCACCCGCGGAAGCGCTTCTCCATCGAGGCGTCGGCCCAGGGCCACCTCTGCTTCGGCGCCGAGAGGCCGCACCGCCAGGGCTTGGGCGTCAGCCGCGCCCGGTACGACCGCTGGACCTTGCAGAGGCGCTGGTAGAGCGGGTCCGCGCCGAGCGCGGGGAAGAGATCGTCGGTGACGACCGCGTCCGTCGGCGAGACGGCGGCGTGGGTGGCGACCAGGCGAAGGCCGGCGGCGGTCCGGTAGACGCGCAGGCCCCAGGCCGGATGCGCGTCGACCCACCGCCGGGCCTTGTCCAGGTGCGGCGTCGCGGCGGCCGGCGGCGCGCGCTCTCCGAGGTCCACGTCGACGAAGACGAGGCCGGCGGTGTTCAGCACCTCGCAGCCGTAGGCGTTGCGGGTGACGGCCCAGGTGAGCGAGCCCGAGGCGTCGCGCCCCTCCGAGAGCACCTCCTCGCGCACCTCGCGCCCGGGGTAGCCGTACTGCCACTTGCGGTCGCCACCTTTGACCCGCGCCTCGACGGCCTTCGCGCCCTCGACCGCCTTCGCGAGCGCGTCGTCGACGCTCACCTCGGACGAGCGCCAGCAGGTGAAGGAGCCACTCTTGCCCACGGCCCAGTATTTGGGGAAGTGCACGCGCGAACGGTGCCTCGGGCGTCCACCGGCGTCAACGCTCGTCGCGCCCTCGACGCTCAGGGGTAGAAGACGCCGAAGCAGCAGCTCACCATCGCCTCGGTGCAGCGATCGCTCAGCGCCACGCAGGTGGGGCAGCTGGCGCTCACGGTGCAGCTTCCCAGCGACTGGCCGTTCACCAGGCACTCGCAGCTCGTCTCCGCGTTGGTGAGGGTGCACTGGCTCTCGTAGGCGCGCGGGGTGCAGGTGCTCACCCGGTCGCAGGTGCCGCCGCCGCCGCTGAAGCCGTTGCAGCGCGCCACGGTGCTCCAGCAGCGGGTCATCGCCGCGTACTGCGCCGGGCAGGCCTTCTCAACGTCGCCGGCGCAGCGGCCGCCGTCGGCCCGGCCGCAGTCGTACACCGCCAGCGCCTCGAGCTGGCACGACGGCGACGAGACCAGGAAGGTGTTCAAGCACTGGTACCGGCAGCGGGCAGCGTCGCCGCACCCGTCGCAGGCCGCGTTGCACTGCGCGCGCATGCGCTCGCCGGTGAGCGGGCCGCCGTCGATGGAGTCGCCACCGTCGCGCCTGCCCGCGTCCTGCGCGTCGGGGAAGGGCGTGCGGCCGCAGGCGCCGAGCGCGAGCAGGCTGGCGGCGACGGCGAACGCGAGCGCGCTCAGGCGGCGTCCCGGCGATGGTGCGACGTTCCCACGCATGGCGGCGCGGCACTGTAGCCTTGCGCCGCGCGCTGAACGACCGGCTCAGCGTCCGCCGTCGCGCGCCGCCGGCAGGGAGAGCCTGGGGGCGTAGGACACCGACTGCTGCACCGGATCCTTGTAGTAGCCGAGCTGCGCCGCTCGCCAGCTGTCGAGCCGCGCGCGCAGGGCCTTCACCCGCTCCGGACGCTTCGACGCGAGGTCCACGGTCTCGCCCGGGTCGGTGGCGAGATCATGGAGGCGCGTCTGCCCCGAGTCCCTGTCGAGGACGAGCTTCTCCGTGCCCTGCACCACGCCGTACTGGTGCCCGATGGGCGTGTGCACCACCAGGAAGACGTCGCGGTCCACGGGCACCGGCCCGAGCAGGTCCACGCCCTGCCACGCCGGGTGAGGCGGCAGCGACAACAGCCCCGCCACCGTGGGCGCCACGTCGATGAGCTGCGCGGGCACGTCGAGCGTCCTCGGCGCGAGCCCCGGCGCCCGGACCAGCAAGGGCACCCGCACCGCCTCCTCGAAGAGCGTGTTGGCGTGGCACGACTCGCCGTGCTCCTGGAACGCCTCGCCGTGGTCGCTGGTGAGCACCACGATGGTCTGCTCCGAGAGCCCCTTCGCCTCCAGCGCGTCGAGCACCCGCCGCACCTGGCCGTCGACGTAGCCGAGCGCGTCGTCGAAGAGCCCCTTCACCTCTGAGGCCTTCGCCTTGGGCCACGCCGCGTAGTCCATCGAGAAGTCCACCGCCTCGGGGCCGAAGCGGCGCACGCCGCCGGGCGGCAGCGTGTAGGGGAAGTGGCTCACCTGGAGGTTGAGCGAGAGGAAGAAGGGCCCGTCGCTCTCGGCGAGCCAGGTGAGCGCGTGGTCGACGGTGATGGCGTCGTCGAGGCAGCCGCCCTCCAGGGCCCGCGTCTTCGCCCGAGAGAAGCGCTCCTGCTCGCCCTTCCCCTCGGCGCTCTCCAGGTACTCCCCGGCCTCGAAGAAGGCGTCCACCGAGGGCGTCACCAGGTAGCTCTTCATGTTGCCCCAGCGCTCGTCCTGGCTGGAGAAGACGCCCACCCGGTAGCCGCGCGCCTTGAGCACGTCGAAGAGCATCACCCGGGGGAAGGGCAGCGCCGCCGGGTAGACGTAGAGGCGCGAGGAGCGCAGCGGGTACTGCGAGGACAAGGGCGACGGCGCGGCGTAGTTGGTCTGTGGCGCCACCGTCCACGCGCGACTGAAGCGCACCGCGCCTCGCGCGAACGCGTCGACCGCCGGCATCACCTCGCGCTCGGCGCCGAAGGCCTGGAGGCGATCGGCGCGCAACGACTCCACCTCCAGCACCACCACGTTGAGCCTCGCCGCGCCGGCGGGCACCGCGCGCAGGTAGTCGTCCAGGCTCAAGAGCGGCGGGCGCTCCACCGCCAGGCCGGCCTCCAGCCTCGGCTCGTCCTTGCCCGGGAAGAGCAGCGCCCCGACGTCGAGCAGGGCGTGGGCGAAGGCGCCGGCGGCGGTGCGCTGGGCCTCGACGTAGCGGGCGTCGCGCGAGTAGCGGGCCGCGCCCTCCGCTTCGTCCACCACCAGCTCCTCCGGGTCGTCGGTGGTGCGGCGGAAGGCGAGGAAGGTCACCTGCAGGCCCGACAGCGCCACCAGGCAGCCGAGCGAGAGCGAGAGCAGCCGCACCGGCGAGCCCTTCTCCAGCGCGCGGGGGAGCCACACCACGAGCGCCAGCGTCACCGGCACCGCGCAGAGCGGCGAGGCGAGCACCACCGCGGGGTTCACCCACTTGAAGACCTGCTCCGGGTGCGGGAGCCAGGCCGCGAGGCCCTCCAGGTCGACGAACATGCTCTCGAGCTTGAGGCCCACCCAGCTCGTCAGCGCCAGGGTGACGCCGGCGTAGAGCGGCACCGCCAGGAGCGTGGTGGCCAGCGTCTTCCCGCGGGCGAGCCGCCAGCGCGCGAGGCCGAGGAGCACCAGGAAGGGTGTGAGCACCAGCGCCAGCGCGAGCAGGTCGAAGGCGGCCAGGGAGAGGCGGTCGACCACCGGCAGCGACGCGCGGCGGAGCGCCGACTGCGGCACCAGGAGCATCGCCAGAAGCTCGAGGGCGCTCGCGCCCGCCCAGCCGAGCGCGGCCAGGGCGAGCACGCGGCGGCTGTGAAGCGAAGCGTCGGCGGCCATGACCTTCGGGCCATTCTCACCGCGTGGCGGAACGCCGCAACTGCGCGGGTGGAGAGCTAGGGACGATAGACGTCGTAGGACGCCACGCCGCGGTAGGCCGGGACGCCCCAGAAGTCCTTCTGGCGGAAGTCCGAGACCCACTGCCGGCCGTCGAACATCGCCACGTGGCCTGCCGGGTCGGACTGCGCGGTCGGCTGCAGCACCACCACGTCGCCCTTTTGCGGCGTGGCGGCCTGGGCCCGATCGACGGCGGTGAAGCCCTTCCCGAGCAGGAAGCGGCCGTAGTCCTTCGCGGCCGCCGGGTGGCCGGAGGAGTCGAAGCCGCCGGCCTCGAGGGCGCGGCGCACGAAGGTGGCGCACTGGTGCGTCGACTCCGGCTGGGCGTGCCGGTCGATCCACGCCGACGCCTTGTCCACGTCCACGGCGCGCGCGCGGGGCAGCTCGGCCTCGGTGGGGAGCATCGCCTGGGCCGCCTCCGTCGCCGGGTCGCCCGCGTCGGCGAGCGCCACGCCGGTGGGGCCGCCCGCCGTCACGCTCGACGGCGCCCCGAGGCGCAGCGCGTTCGCCGGCAACGTCGGCCCGTCGTACTCGTA
>JBBIOE010000052.1:0-36686 GCA_037443525.1 Archangiaceae bacterium
GGTGTAGATGGGCGGGTCGGACATCGACTCGGTGCCGCCGGCGATGGCCACGTCGGCCTGCCCGAGCATGATGGCGTTGCCCGCGGCCACGGCGGCCTGGAGGCTGGTGGCGCAGGCGCGGGCCACGGTGTGGGCCTCGATCTTCCGCGGGAGCCCCGAGGTCAGCACCACCTCGCGCGCGATGCTGGTGGCGGTGAGGTTGGGGATGACCTGGCCGAACACCACCTGATCGATGACCTCGGGATCGAGGTCGTAGCGCTGCACCAGCTCCTGCACGACGGTGCGGCCGAGATCGAGCGCCGTCATCTCCGCGAAGAGCGTGCCTGCCTTCACGAAGGGAGTTCGGAGCCCGCCGACGATGGCCACGCGACGCTGGCCGTTCGCTGCACTCTTCGCCATGAAACCTCCAGGGAATGAGTCGACGGAGGGCGGCATAACGCCGGTTTGATTTCGAAGTCAACGAATTGCGACGCGATGCGTCGAAACCCACTCACCTCACGATCGTTCGATGGAACATTATGCCGGCAGACATTATGTTTTTAAGCATAATGTTGTGGGACAGAATCGATGAGCTCGAGCGACTGAACCGCCTGCTGCGGCGCCCTTCCAGTTCCCTCGCCGTGATCTCGGGACGGCGGCGCGTCGGCAAGACGCACCTGCTTTCGGAGTGGAGCCGTAAGGCCAACGGTGTGTACTTCATTGCCGATGCATCGGACGCGTCGGTGCAGCGCCGGTACTTCGCGGAGGCCGTTGCCCGCCGGCTCCCACGCTTCGCGGAGCTCGAGTACTCCGATTGGCGACGGCTCTTCGACCGGCTCTCGCAGGACGCTGTGCACGCGGGCTTCCGCGGTCCGATCGTCGTCGACGAGCTTCCATACCTGGTCGCGACCTCGCCGGAGCTGCCCAGCGTGCTGCAGCAGTGGGTTGATCACGGCGCGAGTGAGGCCGGGCTCGTGGTCGCTCTCGCCGGATCGAGTCAGCGCATGATGCAGGGCCTGATCCTGAATCACGACGCGCCGCTGTTCGGGCGGGCGACCGAGGCCTTTGCGCTCCGTCCTCTCCACCCGCGCCACCTTCGCGAGGCGCTCGGCGAGCTCGATGGTCTGGAGCTGCTCGACGCCTGGACCGCGTGGGGTGGAATCCCCCGGTACTGGACGCTCGCCGGGCTGGAGAAGGACCAGACGCTGCCCATCGTCGAACGCCTGGTCTTGGAGCCGTCAGGCATCCTTCACGAGGAGGTGACTCGACTGCTCCAAGAGGAATCGCCGCCGGCCACCGCGCTGCGATCGTTACTCGACGCGATCGGGGGCGGAGCGCACCGCGTATCGGAGATCGCCGCACGCCTGGAGCGACAGGTCACGTCCCTGTCGCGCGGCCTCGATCGACTGATCGGACTCGGGCTCGTCGAGCGTGAGGTCCCCTTCGGAGTTTCTGAGCGGGAGTCGAAACGCTCCCTGTACCGCCTGTGCGATCCCTTCACTCGGATGTGGTTCAGGTTGGTCGCCGCGAATCGCGGCTTCCTGGTGATGGCGAGCTCGGAGGAACGACTCGCCCACCTCCGAGGTGCCTGGCCGGCGCTTCGCGCGGAGTCCTTCGAGGACCTCTGCCGCTCTCTCCTCCCGAAGATGGACGGGCCGACCCTGTGGAGCGTCGCGAAGCGGTGGTGGCATGGCAACCGCCCGGAGTGGGACGTCGTGGCAGAGCCGAGGAAGGGCGCGGGCACGCTCCTCGTCGGTGAGGCGCGAGCTCTCGAGAAGCCGCTCGGCAAGCAGCGCGCACTGAAGGAGGTGCAGGAGCTTCTGGTGCGCCCGCTCCCGACGGGCGTCACCCCGTCGCGCGTCGAGCGCGTCCTCTTCGTGCCGCGCGTGGAGAAGGGCTGCCCGCGGCGGATCGATGGCGTGTGGTTGATCGAGATGGACGACCTGGTGGAGGGGCGGTGGCCCTCCGCTTGAGCGCGCACCGTCGGCCGAGGGTGACGCGTCGCTCGTCGCGCAGGTCCGGCTTCTTCGAGCCCCTTCAGCGAGTGGGCTCACGCGACCTCGACCTCGAATTCATCGTCCGAGGACTCGGCGCAGGCGACGAAGACGATGCCCACAATGCGATCCTGCGGGCGACCGATCACGCGCGTCCGTGCGTGGAAGCCGGGAGAGGACGCGTCGGAGCTCCCCAGCCGAGGCTCAGCGCCGGAAGGGCACGGCGACATCGAGCGATGCGCTTCCGGGCACCACGAACAGCACCTCGTCTTCGCCCTGCGACCAGCGCTCAGTCTCCGGGGCCGTCGGCCGATAGCCCTTGAAGACGAACACGCCGCTCACCGGGAGCTCGAACGTCGCGGGCAGCGGCACGGCCTTGGCCGGGTTCCAGTCGCCGAGCTCGGGGCCGGAGCCGACCACGGAGAGCCCGGGCGGGCCGGTGAAGCGCACCTGGCGCGTGCCGTTCGGCGCCGGCGCCGCATCCTTTCGCTCGCCGGAGCACACCGCGATGCGCGCGAAGCCATGGGGCACGACGATCCGGCACGGAGGCAGCTCCAGCGCCGCCGGCGGCGACCAGCCGTCCTGGCCCACCAGGATCACCGCCACCTGCCGCCCCGCCTCGCGCACGAGCGCCACGTTCTTCTGGTCGGCGTAGGCGATGCGCGTGGTGCCCTCTGAGAGCGCGGCGCTCCGCCTCCGCACCGCGAGCCGCTCGGTGACGAGCCTCTTCAGCTCCGTCTCGTCGAAGCGCATCGAGGCGCGGTTGTCGGGCTCCTTCTCGCCGAGGAAGCCCGCCTCGGTGCCCCAGATCATCGACGGCACGCCGCGCGTGGCGAACAGGAACGTCAGCGCCTCGCCGACCCTCTTCAGGTCTTTGCCGCACACCGACGCGATGCGCGGCAGGTCGTGGTTGTCGAGCAGCGTCACCAGCTTCGACGCGTCGGGGTAGCGCCGATCGTTGGTGAGCACCGCCGCCAGCCTGGCCGGCGACTGGTCGCGGCAGAACACGTCGGCGATCGCGAAGGCCAGCGGGAAGTCGAACAGCGCGTCGAAGCCGCCGTCCTTCCAGGTGCGCGCCACCACGGAAGGGTCGCCGTCGAGCAGCTCGCCGAGGAGGAGGAAGTCCTTCCCGCCGGCCTCGTGCATGCGGGCGTTGAAGCTCGCCCACCACGCAAGCGGCACGTGTTTCACCGCGTCGAGGCGGAAGCCGTCAGGCCGGATCGTCTCGAAGCCACCTCCGCGCCGAGGCCACGAGGTACGCGTCCACCTCGGGGTTCTCCTGCGCGAAGTCCGACAAGCCGTGCACATCGCCGTCGACGAGCTGCCGGGCGTCGTTCCAGTCGGTGACGCCGCCCAGATGGTGGAACCAGTCGGGGTGCTGCGCGAGGAGCGGCGCGTCGGGCCCCACGTGGTTCAGCACCACGTCGAGCACCAGCTTCATGCCGCGCGCGTGCAGCGCGTCGGACAGCTCGCGGAGCGTCTTCTCGTCGGAGAGCCTGGGCTCGAGGCCGTCGAGCCGCCAGGTCCAGTACCCGTGGAAGGCGCCGTAGCCGTGCCACTTCTCGGTGCGCATGGAGAACACCGGCGAGATCCACACCGTGTCGAAGCCCTGGCCCTGAATCCAGTCGAGGCGGTCGATGAGCCCGCGCACGTCGCCGCCGTGGAAGGCCTGCGGGTCAGCCGGGTTCGCGTCGCCGTCGTTCGAGCGGTCGCCGTTCGCGAAGCGGTCGACCATCGCGAAGTAGATCGCCTTCGGCGCCTTCGACGCCCCCGCCGAGCTCGGCACCACCTGATTGCCCGCCAGGAAGCCCTCGATCAGCGCTCCCAGCCGCACCGCGATGTCGTTGGCCGCCTGGGCGATCGCCTCGGCCTCGCGCTCGTGCTCGAACTGCATCATCGCCGGCACGGTGAAGGCGTCTTGAACGGTCTCGCTCCCCTTGCCCACCGTCAGCTTGGCGGCGATCTCCCAGCGGTAGCGGCCCTCGAGCTGGTTGAAGTAGCGGGCGCGCAGCTCCACCAGGCACACCCACGAGGTCCCCGCGGCCGCGCGAACGGCGGCGAGGCGCGCCTCGGTCAGGCGCTGGCGGCCGGCGACGTCGAGCGGGAGCTCCTTCACCTCGAGCCCGTGCGCGGCGAGCTCCTGCCGCACCGCCGAGCGCAGGCCTTCCGGCGCGTCGGTCGAGGGGCCCGCGCGATCGGCGTCGACGACGATCGCCACCGCCATCGGCTCCGGCGTCGCGAGGCGGTGCTTGGGCACGCGCGGCAGGCAGCCGGCGAGGAGCAGCAAGAGCGAGAGCGCGAGGGCACCCTTCGACAGGCTCTGGGTGAACGGACGCGCGCGCATCAGAACCAGCCCTCCGACTCGAGCGAGACGAGGTGGTGCCACGTGATGGTCCCCTTCGGCTTGAACGCGTCGAACTGATCGAGCGTGGTCGCGAACGCGTTCCCGAACGCCGCGTGCTGGGTCGAGTACTGCACGCCGTAGAGCAGGCGAATCGAGGGCCGCGCGTACACCCCGAAGCCGGTCGGGTTCAGCACCAGGCCGGCCTTCACCTGCACGGTGTCGCGGGTCGCCGAGTCGCCCATCTCCAGGCCCCGCGAGTCGGCGACGCCGTGGGTGTTGGCGAAGATGGAGTCGAACGCGGTGCGGTAGAGGTTGCCGTTGACCGAGCGCTCGTGCGCCGCCGAGGTCTCGAAGAGCACGTGCACGGTGCGCGTCAGGTAGAGCTGCGCGCGCCCCACCACCGACATGTACTCGCGGTTCGCCTCGGAGGCCTGGATGGTGTTGGCGTAGTCGCGGTCGGTGCCCCAGACGCCGGCGAGCACCAGATCGAGACGATCGGGCACCAGGCGCAGCTGCACCTCGTCGCCCACCTGCACCGTGTAGCGATCGCGGGTGAGGTCGGCGATGTACACGTTCACCGACTGGCCCTGGTACGAGTCGGTGGTGAAGTTGAGCGGGTGGAACCGCTGCACGCGCGCGAAGAGGTTGTTCCACCGCACCGGCCCCAGCTTGCCGAAGCCCAGGTAGCCCACGCCGCGCCACGAGGAGCTCGGCGTCTTGGCGGGCTCCGGCAGCGGGAAGCGCGCGAAGTCGTTCGGGTGCGCCTGGAGGAAGGACTTGAGCACCTCGCCCCGCAGGTAGTCCTCGTAGGCGACGCCCGGCGTGACGTACGACGAGTACTTGTTCCCCTCGATGAAGGGCTCGTAGGCGTACTGGCCGCCCACGCCGAGCTCGAGGTGCTCGCCCAGCCGCGCCCGCACCGCGCCGCCCACCGTGAGCAAGGGCACGTACTGCGCCCCGCGCACCGCGAAGCCCGAGTCACCCGCCGCGAGCAGGACGTCGACGCTCTTGCCGCGCCACCAGCCCGACACGCCGATGGTGTCGTCGAGGATCTGCGCGGGCCGGAAGTCGTAGAGCCCGAGATCGCCGAAGTAGTAGACGAGCGTGCCGAGCTGCCACGTGACGTCGGGCAACAGGACGTTGCCCACGCGCGCGAAGAGCTGCGAGAGGCGGAAGTTGACGAAGTTGCCGTTGCCGGGGTCGGCGGTGTTGACGCTGCCGCCTTCCAGGCGCGCGTGGAGGCTGGCCCAGGTCTCCGACGAGCCCGGCGGCGCCTGGAGGAGATCGAGCTTCATCTCCAGCGCGGCCCACGGCCCTTCGTTCATCAAGCGGCCATACAGGTTCCAGTAGCCGAGCCGGCCGACGCCGCCCTCGAAGTCGGGCCGGGCCATGATGCGGTAGTAGCCGGCGGCGCTGAAGCGACTGTCGGGAGCCTGAGCCGACGCGGCGAACGAGACGAGCGCACTGGCGACGACGACGAAGCGACGCACGGGCGCGGCTCATAGCACGCGGCCCGGCCCAGGGTGGGAATGACGCGCCGCCGGCGCCGAGCTCGCCGAAACCCTTCCCCTGTCGACGGCCCCCCGGAGTTGGACTTCGACGAGCTCACCCCGAGTGGCGCGGCGATCACGGCCCTCAGGCCGGTCGCGCTTCGGCCTGCGTCAGCACCAGCGCGAGCTGCCGCGCCTGCTTCTCCGACGCACACCGGAACTCCTGCACCTTCCCGTCCTTGCCTTCGAGGCGCAGCACCCACACCCCCGCTTCCTCATCGCGCGTCACCTGCGGCTTGCTGGGAGAGGCCATGCCCCGGGCGAGCAGCACGCCTCATGCCGGTGGCGGCGCGAACAAGCTCGCATGATTGGCAGACGCCAGCGCCGCTCTCGCAAAGAGTAGCCAGGGCCTACGTCGCAATTTGTAGCGGGGTTCAGCGCTCGACTTCGCGCCGCAGCCGCGCCAGCGCGCGGTACAGCTCTGGATCGGGATCAACGAAGCGAATGCCCATCGAGCCGTCGTCGGTCCACACCACCCGCCCGAGCACGTCGAGGGGCTTGAGGTGCGTGGGGAGGTCGAGGCGCAAGGACACCAGCAGGTCCTGCTCGAGCGGAGAGACGGTGTCGACGCCGATGCCGCCTTCGGAGATGTCGCGCACCTGATCGGTCTCGCGCCGGTAGGTGGCGCGCACCTGAACTTCGAGCGAGACCGGAATGCGGGAGTGCCTGCGAGGCGTGTCGGTCTTCTTCGCGATGAGAGTCAGCGGGGCCATATTCCCCCCAAGGGAATGTCTTGCATGGCCAGCGTGGCGCCCCTCGGAGGGGCGGACAATCGCCCGGACTACCGGGCCTCCAAGACCACGATTGTCCTCGCCTTGGCGGTGTACGTTCCGCCGGGGACGGAGTCGGGCGCGTCGAGCCAGACGTTGTTGCTCGCCCGCGCCGGCTTGCCCGCCGCCGCGATGGTGGCGCTGAGATCGAAGTACTCCTGGGTGTCGAGGAGCCGCTTCCAGGTGCGCCCCGCCGGCAGCGTGAAGGTGGTGTCGCCGGCCTCGCCGTTGATCAGCACCGCCAGCTCCGGGCCCCGGGAGGCGTCGTAGAAGTGGCGCATCACCGCCTTGCCGCCCCAGTCGACCTGGTCGGTGTTGGCGGGGCTCTTCCACGCCGCCGGCGCGGCGCTGGCGTAGTCGGCGGGCGCGAAGGCGTAGGCGTGATCCTTGCGCAGGCGAATCACCTGCTTGACGAAGTCGTGCATGCGGTGGGCTTCGTCCTTGGCCTGGTAGGTGCCCCAGTCCATCCAGTTGTAGGAGTTGTCGGCCAGCGTGCCGTAGGCGTTGTTGTTGCCGAGCTGGGTGCGCATCCACTCGTCGCCCATGAGGAGCAGCGGCGTGCCGTGGCTCACCATCAGCGCGGTGAAGAGGTCGCGCATGAGCTGGCGCTTGGTGCCCTCCGCGCCCTGGCCCCAGTCGTGGGAGCGGTTGTTCGACTCGCCGCTCACCTTCTCGCACCAGGCGCTGGTCGGTTCGCTGCAGCAGATGGGGTTCAGCGGGCCGCAGCCGTTCTGCTTCTGGTTGTACGAGAACAGATCGTACATGGGGAAGCCGTCGTGCACGGTGACGAAGTTGTACGAGTGGTAGGGCTTGCGGCCGTTCCACTGGAACCAGTCGGTGCTCCCGAGGAGGAAGAAGCCGCCGTCGCGCACCTCGGTGCTGTTGAGCTTGAAGGTGTCGAAGTTCACGAAGGCGCGCCACCAGTCGCGGAAGCGGCCGTTCCACTCGCCCCAGGCGACGTCGCCGCCCTTGGAGGACGCGGGGAAGAGCCCGATGCGGGTGCCGCCGCCGTTGGAGAAGGGGTTGGTGTTGCCGCCCTGGTTGGGGCCGTTCCAGCTGCGGCCGAGATCGTAGCCGCCGGCGGCCCAGGGCTCGGCGGTGAGGCGCACGTGGTACTTCTGCAGGTGCTCGTCGTCGGCGATGTCCTGGAGCACCGTGTTCTTCGGGTCCTCCCAGGCGTTGTAGTCCAGGTCGCGCTCGCCCAGCACCGGCGCCAGATCGAAGCGGAAGCCGTCGACGTGCATCTCGTCGACCCAGTAGCGCAAAGAGTCGACGATCAGCCGGCGGAAGGGCTTGTGGTTGGGCCGCGTCTCGTTGCCGACGCCGGTGTTGTTCCAGTAGGTCTGATTGTCCTGCGAGAGGGCGTAGTAGGCGACGTTGTCGAGGCCGCGGTACGAGTAGAGGCCGACGACCTCCTTGGGGTCGATGTTGACGAGCTGGGTGCTGAAGCCGGGCGCGGGGTTGAAGTCGAACTCCTCCTTGGTGCGCCAGAAGCCGCCCTCGCCGGTGTGGTTGTAGACGACGTCGAGCATCACCTCGATCGAGCGCTGGTGGAGCTGGTCCACCATCCACTTGAACTCGTCGATGATCTCCTCGCGCTCCTTGCGGAACGAGTAGGTGTTCTCGGGCATGAAGAAGGAGAGCGTCGCGTAGCCCCAGTAGCCGCCGTCGCCGGGCTTCTCGAAGGGCGGCATGATGTGCACCGCGGTGATGCCGAGATCCTTGAGGTAGTCGGCCTTCTCGCCCAGGCCGCGGTAGGTGCCAGGGTGCTGCACGCCCGAGGCGGTGGAGGCGGTGAAGCCCTTGGGGTGCAGCTCGTAGACGATCAGATCGTTCCAGCGGTGGCCGGGCGCGTCGCCGGCCTCGCGGAGGGCGCGCCAGGTCGCCTCGTTCTCGCTCCACTGGTACTTGCTCTGCACCACCACGCTCTTGGAGGCGGCGGCGTAGGTGCACTCGGTGCGCGCGGGGCCGGTGGCGAGGTTGCCCTTCGACCAGTCGTGATCGCGGTGGATGGCCTTGGAGTAGGGATCGAAGAGGAGCTTGTTGGGATCGAAGCGGTTGCCGCCGGAGTCGACGTCGGCCTGGAAGCCGGTGATGGAGCCGGGGGTGAACTTGGGGTCGTAGTTCCAGTTGGGGCCCCAGGCGACGTAGCCGTAGTGCTGCCCCACCCCGATGCCCTCGACGTAGAGGTTCCAGACGTCGCCGAAGCGCTGGAGGGGGAACTGCTTGGTGGGCTGGTTGGACTCGGGGTCGTCGAAGAGCAGCACCTCGATGCGCTCGGCGTGCTCCGAGTACACGGAGAAGTTGATGCCCTTGTCGACGAGGGTGGGCCCCAGGGTGTCGAGGTTCTCGATGGCCTGGGCGTCGACCGACGGCGCCTTGGACTGGGTGGCGTAGAGCCTGGCGGTGTTCGACGGAGGACACGCCGCCAGGGCGAGGGCGACGACGGCGATGGTGTTTCGACGCATGGGGGCTCCCAGCCGGCCGGCGAGGGAGTGCGTACCAAGAGTCGGCCCATCGGCGCCACCCCTCGAATTCCACCGCGACGGGGCGGTAGCGGGTGTAGCGTCGCCCCGTGTCCGGCGTCCGGCTTGAGGCCATTCGCAAGAGCTACGGTGACAACCTCGTCGTGAAGGGCGTGGACCTTCAGGTCGAGCCCGGCGAGTTCCTGGTGCTCGTGGGTCCGTCGGGGTGTGGGAAGACCACGCTCCTGCGCATCCTCGCCGGGCTGGAGCAGGTGGACTCCGGCGAGCTGTACGTCGGCGACAAGCGCGTGACCGACGTGCCGCCCCGCGACCGCGACGTGGGCATGGTGTTCCAGAGCTACGCGCTCTACCCGCACATGACGGTGCGCGAGAACCTGGCCTTCGGGCTCGAGCTGCGGAAGCTGCCCAAGGCGGAGATCGACGGGCGGGTGAAGAAGGCCGCGGAGATGCTCGAGCTCGCGCACCTGCTCGAGCGCAAGCCCAAGGCGCTCTCCGGCGGGCAGCGGCAGCGCGTGGCGATGGGGCGCGTCATCGTGCGTCAGCCGAGCCTGTTCCTCTTCGACGAGCCGCTGTCGAACCTCGACACGGCGCTGCGCGTGCAGATGCGCGGAGAGCTGGCCCGGCTGCACCGCCAGCTCGGGGTGACGATGATCTACGTCACCCACGATCAGGTCGAAGCGATGACGCTGGCGACCCGGGTGGCGCTCTTCGACAAGGGCGTATTGCAGCAGCTGGGGAAGCCGCTCGAGCTGTACCACCGGCCGGGGAACACCTTCGTCGCCACCTTCCTGGGCTCGCCGTCGATGAACCTGTTCCCGGCGAAGCGCGAAGGCGCGGCGCTTTTGGGCGCGGGGTTCTCGCTGCCGGTGCCGGCGGGGTTCGAGGGCGCGGGCGAGCTGACGTTGGGCCTGCGGCCGCAGGACCTGCGGGTGGCGCCGAGCGGGCCGTTCAGCGGCACCGTGGAGGCCATCGAGCGGCTGGGCTTCGACGGGTACGCGTTCTTGAAGACCGCGGCGGGTCCGCTCGCGGCCCGGTTCGAGGGCTCGGCGTCGATCGCCGTCGGCGACGCGGTGTCGGCGCAGCCGGTGGGCGACGCGCTGCACGTCTTCACGGCCAAGGGCGACAAGGCGCTTCGGCACCCGGAGCAGAAGGCGTGAGCCGCTCGCCGTTCACCCTGAGCGAAGTCGAGGGGTGCCGACCTTCCGTTCACGCTGAGCCCGTCGAAGGGTGCCGACCTTCCGTTCACCCTGAGCCCGTCGAAGGGTGCCGAACATCGATCCACTCGGGCATCCTCCCGGCTTCGCAGAGAGATGCTCGGCACGCTTGGACTCCGATCAGCGTGAACGGGAGCTGGCGTGCGGTTGCGCTCATGCTCGCGCTGTTCGCCTCCACGGCCTTCGCCAGCGAGCCACTCAAGCTCTGGCACGGCTACCGCGGCGGCGAGGCGGACGCGCTCGAGCAGGCCGTGCAGAGGTTCACCGCGCAGACGGGCACGCCGGTCGAGCTGTTGGCGGTGCCCTACGACGCCTTCTCCTCGAAGCTCACCTCGGCGATCCCCCACGACGCGGGCCCGGACGTCTTCATCTTCGCCCACGAGCGGCTGCGGCAATTCCACCGCCTCAAGGTCGTCGCGCCCTCGACGAAGTGGCTCGACCGGGACGCGTACCTGAAGCCGGCGGTGGACGCGCTCGAGCTGGACGGCGACTGGTACGGCTACCCGCTGTCGCTCAAGTGCCTGGCGCTCTTCACCAACACCAACCTGGTGGCCACGCCGCCCACGACGACCGCCGAGCTCGCCACGGCCATCGACGCCGTCCGCGCGCGGAAAGAGCCGAACCACTTCGGCTTCGCCTACGAGGCCGGCGACTTCTACTACCACGCGGCGATCCTGCGCGGCTTCGGCTGGCAGCTCTTCGACGCCTCGGGGAAGGCGACCTTCGACACGCGCCCGATGGTCGACTCGCTCGGCTTCGTGAAGAACCTGCAGGACACCGGGGCGATGCCGCAGGAGGCCTCCGGCGCCCTGGTGAAGTCGCTCTTCAACGAGGGCCGCGCGGCGATGGTCATCTCGGGCCCGTGGTTCGTGAGCGAGATCGAACCGTCCATCCACTACGCCATCGCGCCCCTGCCCACGGTGAGCGCCACCGGCCTTCCGATGTCGCCGTTCCTCGGGGTCGAGGCGGCGATGGTCTCCGCGCGCACGAAAGAGCCCGACGCCGCGCAGGCCCTGGCGAAGTTCCTCTCCGTCGGCGAGGCCACGCTGGTGCGCGCCACGGTGGGCAAGCAGATCCCCGCGGAGAAGGCGGCCTACGAGAACGAGGCGGTGCGCGCCGAGCCCGTCATCTCGTCGTTCCGCGCCGTCGCCGAGCGCGCGGTGCCCACGCCCAACACGCTGGAGATGGCGCGGGTGTGGGAGCCGATGAAGCTGGCCTTGCGCGGCGTGCTGCAGGGCACCGTCGAGCCCCAGGAGGCGGGCAAGCTCGCCGAGCGTCGCTACCGGGCGCTGAACCGCGAGCGCCCCGCCGACGCGAACCCGTGGCCCTACGCGCTCCTCGGGCTGGTCGGGGTGAGCGCCTTCGCGGCCACGCGCCTCAAGGGACAAAGCCCTCAGCCCTTCGCCCGGCGCTACCCCGAGGCGGCCCGGGGCCTCGCCTACGTCGCGCCGGCGGCGGCCGGGCTGGCCGTGCTGGTGGTCATCCCCTTCGCGGTCGGCATCTCGCTGTCGCTCTTCCACCACGACGCGGGCGAGTACAGCTTCGTGGGCCTGGCCAACTTCGCCGACATCCTCGCCTCGCGCGGCTACAAGATGACCGAGCCGCTCTCGTTCTACTTCACGCTCGTCGTCACCATCGCGTGGACCTTCATCAACGTGGCCTTGCACGTCAGCATCGGCCTCGCGCTCGCGCTCTTGCTCAAGGACCCGCTGCTCAAGCTCCGCGGCGTCTACCGGGTGCTGCTCATCGTCCCCTGGGCGGTGCCGAACTACATCACCGCGCTGATGTGGAAGGGCATGTTCCACCGGCAGTTCGGGGCCATCAACGCGGTCTTGGTGGCGCTGGGCATCGAGCCGGTGAGCTGGTTCACGCACTTCTCCACGTCGTTCGCGGCGAACCTCATCACCAACACCTGGCTCGGCTTCCCCTTCATGATGGTGGTGTCCCTGGGCGCGCTGCAGTCGATTCCGCAGGACCTCTACGAGGCGGCGGAGGTCGACGGCGCGTCGAAGTGGGTGCAGTTCAAGCGCATCACCCTGCCCTTGCTCAAGCCCGCGCTGTTGCCCTCGATCATTCTGGGCTCGGTGTGGACCTTCAACATGTTCAACATCATCTACCTCGTGTCGGGCGGCGAGCCGGGCGGCGCCACCGACATCCTGGTGAGCGAGGCCTTCCGCTGGGCGTTCCAGCGCAACGAGCAGTACGGCTTCGCGGCGGCGTACTCGGTGCTGATCTTCTTCGTGCTCCTGGGGTGGACGCGGCTGACGAACCGGCTGACGCGGAGCGAGGCATGAGCATCGCGCGCCGCCCAATGCTGACGACCGCCCTGGTCCACGCCGGGCTGGCGGTGGCCTGCGTGGCGAGCCTCTACCCCGTCTTGTGGGTGCTGAAGCTGGCGCTGTCGCCGACGCAGTCGCTGGAGCTCTCGGTGAACCCGCTCCCGGAGCACGTGACCTTCCAGCACTTCGCCGACGTCCTCTGGAGCCACGACTCGCACGGCCGCTGGCTCTTCGGCCGGCAGCTGTTGTCGAGCATCGTCGTCTCGGGCGCCACGACGCTGGTGGGCCTGTCGCTCGCGGTCTCGGCGGCCTACGCGCTCTCGCGCTTCCGCTTCCCCGGCAAGGACGCGGGCATGCAGGTGCTCCTGGTGACGCAGATGTTCCCGGCGACGCTGATGCTGGTGCCGCTCTACTCCATCCTCCAGACGCTGGGCCTGCTCGACAACATCGCGGGGCTGGTGCTGGTGTACGCGACCTCGTCGCTGCCCTTCTGCGTGTGGATGCTCAAGGGCTACTTCGACACCATCCCGCGCGAGCTCGAGGAGGCGGCGGTGATGGACGGCGCGAACCCGCACCAGGTCTTCTTCCGGGTGGTGCTGCCCCTGGCCAAGCCGGCGCTGGCGGTGACGGCGCTGTTCAGCTTCATGACGGCGTGGAACGAGTTCATCCTCGCGGCCACGCTGCTCAACGACGCGTCGCGCTTCACGTTGCCGGTGGCGCTGCAGGCGTACGTCGGCGAGTACAAGACCGAGTGGGGTCACTTCGCGGCGGGCGCGCTGATCGTCTCGGCGCCGGTGATGGCGCTGTTCTTCGCGCTGCAGAAGTTCCTGGTCGGCGGGCTGACCGCGGGCGCGGTGAAGGGCTGACGAGCGCGTCGGGAGGACCCGGTGGACATGGATCCCATCCTCCTCGTCCTCTTGGTGGCCCTGGCGGTGACCTTCGCGCGCTTCGTCCAAAAGCGCTGGGAGCGCGCGGGCCAGGAGCGAGAGCGGGCGCGCACGCCGGGCCTGACGCCCGATCGCCCCGCGCGGGTTGACTCCGCGGAGGAGCTGGACGAGGTGCTGGAGGCGCTGCGCTGCGCGTGCGGCGGCGAGCTCGATCGCTGGACGGAGTCGACCCGCGCCTCGCTCAAGGTGGTGCGCTGCCGGTGCCGGGAGTGCGAGGACGACGTCGACGTCTTCTTCGACGTCGCGGTGCTGCTCAACTAAAGCGCGGTCACCCGCAGCGAGCCTTGAGGGCGGCGATCACCTTCTTCAGGTTCTGGCCCTGCGCCATCAGGTCGGCCATCGAGAGCAGCTTCACGCAGAGATCGTCGAGCCGCGTGCCGCCCTTGAGCTCCATGGAGCGCGTCTGCCGCGAGCCGTCGGTCACCAGCGTCAGGTGCGCCATCACCGTCGCGCCCTGGCGAACCTTGGGCGGCGCCTCGCTCATCGCCTCCTGAACCTCGTCGAGCAGCGACGCGTCGAGCGACGTGACCTGCACCTCCTCGCGCTCGGTGTTGGGCCCGTCGACGATGATGCGGCCCTTGCCGGAGCCCTCGTACCAGCCCACGACCAACAGCTTCTTGCCCTGCACCTCGAAGCGGCTCTCGAGCTCGACCATGGGGCGTCGACTCTAGCGAGGCGCATCGCCGTGGACGAGGGCTTGCCGGGAGACTGGTCTTTTCCAATCAGACCGCGCCGCGAGGCGCCGAGGGGTTCGGGCGCGGGCACATCGTGGCGCGGTCGACCGAGGTGATCTCTGAGGCTAGGGTGCGGCGCATGCGGAAGATCGCCCTCGCGTCCCTCGTCGCCTTGGCTGCCTGCCCTCCCTCGCCCGCGAAGACGGACTCCGGCGGAGGCGTCGCGCCGAAGATCACGTCTCTGGATCCCGCGAATGGGCCGCTGACGGGAGGCACGACGGTGTCGCTCTTCGGCGAGCACTTCGTCGACGGTGCGAGGGTGACCTTCGGGCCCGAGCTCGGCGTGGGCGTGGTCGTCGTCTCGGCGGTGAAGCTCACGGTGGTGACGCCGGCGGGGGTCGTGCCGGGGCCGGTGGAGGTGACGGTCACCACGGCGGGAGGCACGGCGAAGCTCTCGAACGGCTTCCGCTACGACGCGGTCGTCACGCGCACCATCGACGAGGCGGTGCTCGAGAACGCGCTCTCGACCCGCGACGGCAGCGGCGCCTCGACGGTGAAGGTCACGGTGCGCGCGGACGTGCAGTCGGGCACCGCGACGAAGGGCGCGGGCCAGGCCACGGGCCTTCGCGCGCAGGTGGGCTACGCGACGACGCTCTCGTCTCCCCCCTCGATGACGGACTTCACCTGGGTGGACGCGGCCTACGTCACCGACGTCGACGGGCCGGCGGCGGGGGACCTGGCGCGCGATCAGTATTCGGGCGACGTGTCGCTCCCCGGGGCGACGACGGCGGAGAAGACCTACGTCGTCACCGCGCGCTTCTCCGGAGATCAGGGCCAGACGTGGACGCTGGCGGATCACGACGGCTCGGCGAACGGGCTTCAGGACGCGCAGCTCTCCAGGGTGACGCTGGCGCCGCCGGGGGTGGGCTGGTGCCGGCTCGGAGGGCAGACGCAAGCGGCGCCGCCGTCGGTGCGGCTCGTGGGCAGCGCGGCGGGCCCGACGATCTACGGGCAGGTGTACCAGCAGGGCGTGACGGACCAGGCCGGCGCGGGCGCGGGGCTCTCCGGGCAGCTCGGGGTGGGCGCCGTGGGGAGCGATCCCTCGACGTGGTCGTGGACGGACGCGGCCTACAACGCCGACACCGGCAGCGGCGCGAACGACGAGTTCATGGCGACGCTCGCGAACCCCGGGCCGGGCAGCTACGTCTTCGCGTTCCGCTTCAAGGTCGGCGCGGGGACGTACTCGTATTGCGACGCGGACGGGCTCGACAATGGCTTCACCGAGGCGCAGGCCGGCGCGCTCACCGTGGCGGGGGCGCAGGTCGACCGCTGCGTGCTGCAGCACCCCCCGGCGGTGGACGCGCGGCAGGGGCGCTCCACGCCGCTCATCTACGGGAGGGTGTTCGCGGCCGGCGTCACCGACGGGACGAGCCCGAGCACGGGCCTCGACGTGCAGGTCGGCACCGGGCCGTCCGGGTCGCTGCCCGACGCGGGGTGGACGTGGTCGGCGGCGAGCTACAACGTGAAGGTCTCCGGCGGCGGAGAGGAGTGGCAGGCGAGCCTCGCCGGCCCCGCGCCGGGCACGTACCACTACGCCTACCGGGCGCGGGCGCAGGGCGGCGCGTGGCTGTCGTGCGATCTGGACTCCAGCGACAACGGCTACCAGGTGGCGCAGGCGGGGGTGATGACCTCCAAGCCCTTCGACGTGGACGAGTGCGTGCTGGCGGCGGCGGCCGGGAGCGTGGCGAGCGCGCCGGGCGGGAGCGCGGGCCCGGTGCGGGCGGACGTGACGGCGCTGACGCTCACCGAGGCGACGGGCCAGGGCGCGGGCGTGACGGCGGAGGTGGGCTATGGGCCGCGCGGCTCCTCGCCCAGCACGTGGACGACGTGGGCGGCGGCGGCGTTCGAGGCCGACTCGAGCGCGGCCGATCGCTACGCGGGCAGCTTCACCGCGCCGGCCGCGGGGACCTACGACGTGGCGTACCGGGTGAAGCTGGGGAGCAACGCCTGGCAGTACTGCGATCGCGACGGCTCGGCGAACGGCTACCAGGCGGCGCAGGCGGGGCTGTTGACGGTGGCGGCGCCGGCGATTCAGTCCTGCGTGCTGAAGTTCGTGACCGCGGACACCGTGACGACGGCGATGAGCGGCGGGAAGGTGACGGCCTACCTGCGGGTGAACGTGCCGGGGCTGTCGTCGCAGGCGGGCGCGACGCCGGGGCTCAAGGCGCAGTTTGGCGTGGGCACGCAGGGCGTGGACGCGAGGACGAGCCCGGACTGGGGCTGGAAGGCGGCGAGCTTCAACGTCGACGTGGCGGCCACGGGAGAAGACGAGTACCAGCTCACGTTCTTCCCCGCGTACACGGGCACGCGCGCGGTGGCGTCGCGGGTCTCGCTCGACAATGGCGCGACGTGGACCTTCTGCGACACCGACGGGAGCGCGAACGGCTACGACGTGGCGAAGCAGTGGGCGGTGACGGTGACGCCGCACGCGGACTTCGGGTGGTGCAACCTGCAGCACCCGGCGGCGGCGGACGCGGGGCAGCCGTCGGTGATCTACGGGCGGGTGTTCCAGTCGGGGCTCACGCCCAACGCGGCGGCGCCGATCAGCGCGGAGCTCGGCGTGGGGAGGAAGGTGGAGGACCCGGGCCTGGCGTGGAGCTGGACCGCGGCGGGCTTCTCCACGCTGCCGGCGGACAACTCGAACGAGTACAAGCTCACGCTGACGCCGGACGCGGGCGGGTGGAGCTACGCGTACCGGTTCACCAAGGACGGCGGCACGTACTGCTACGGAGACCTGAACGCCTCGAGCGACGGGTTCTCGGGCGATCTCGGAGGGGCACCGAACCTGGGAACGACCCTGCCCTGAATCGTCAGGAAATCCGCACGCGTGCGTCGCGTTCCACGCTTGACAGTGACGGCGGTGCCCCGTAGAAGCGCGCCGCCTCGAAGGCTGGGCGGTAGGGCGGATAGCTCAGCGGTAGAGCGTCGCCCTTACAAGGCGAGGGTCACAGGTTCGAAACCTGTTCCGCCCAAGCAGGTGTGGTACGCAGCACCCCACATGGGGAGTTAGTTCAGTTGGTTAGAACGTCGGCCTGTCACGCCGAAGGTCACGGGTTCAAGTCCCGTACTCCTCGCAGCAAAGTGAAGCCCCGGAGATCGAAAGGTCTCCGGGGTTTCGCATTTCTGGGGGCGGATTCTTTCGGTCGAGCTTCACGTCGACGCTCCAGCATTGGCAGCCGGAGCGACGGCGGCCGTGCCATTTCGTCAGTGGCGAGGCGGTGAGCGCCCGTGGCTGCGCGGCGTTGCCCCGGGCATGCAGTTTGAACACCGCGCGGCTGTGCGCTCGTCAGCCGTCGCTCTCGTTCTTCCCGCGGCGCTGACCGCGGTGGGACTGCTCGTCGGAACCGCCGCCGTCTTCATCGTTCCCAGACTCGAGGAGGCCCATCAGGATGTCGTCGTCATCGAGATGGCGAACCTGGGCCTCGCGCTTCAGCGATACCAGAAGCAGGTCGGCTCCTGGCCCGCCCCCGATGCTGGCCTCGCTCCTCTCGTCGCGCTCGGCCTCCTGGAACGTCCTCCGATCGATCCCTGGCGCCACCCGTACCGCTACGGCCTGCGAGGCAGCGATGGCGACATCGAGGTCCGCGTGTCGTCGGCGGGGAAGGACGGCCTCTTCGGTACCGCCGACGACCTGGGCGCCTGCCTCCCGAGCGGCGAGAGCGTGGCGGCACCGGGACACGTGCGCCGCTGCGACGGCACGGGTCCGCGTCCACCGGGCCAGGGGCCCTGAGCGAATCAGCGTGGGGCACCCGAGCTCTGGAGCGGTGGCGGGCCTCAGTGGACCAGGCGGAGCGTCGAGGCCGGGCGGTACGAGGAGTCGCCGGTCTTCGAGAGATAGCGCTGGCCGCGCCCAAACTCGCGGCGGGCGGCGGAGCCCAGGAAGTCGGCCCAGCGCGGCTTCTCTTCGCCCCTCGCCCTGGCCAAGAGCGCCAGCGCCCACCCGTACATCGGCGCGCTCATGTACTCCGGCTTGTTCAGGTCGGAATCCGGCCACTTCGTGTAGCCGCTCATCCAGTCGCGGGGGCTGTTGGCGAGGAAGACGCCGAAGCCGAAGTGCACCGCGGTCAAATCGGTGAGGAGCTCATTGTCGAAGACGTCGCCATCGAGGCGGCCCTCCCCGAGGAGCTTCGCGTGGGAGAGCTCATGGGCGATGGTACCCACCAGCGCTTCGACGTTCTCGAACTCCCCGCGGTCGAGGGTCACGACGTGCAGGCTGCCGTCCCCGCCCTCGAAGGTGCCGGCGGCGTCGGGAACAGCAAGTCCATCCTCGTTCACGAGGTGGAGGCGCCCAGCCGTCCCTTTGAACAGCAGTCGCACGCGGGCCGGCTCGATGTGCATGTACCGGCACACGCGGCGCACGAGCGCCTCGACCGCCTCGTCGCTCTTGTCCCAGAGGTCAGGGAAGAACTCGGTGGTGGGAAGCACGACGCGGCCGCCGGCGAAGGCGCTTCGGGGAAACTGCTGGTCGAGCCAACCCAGGCGGTACTCGAGCCAGACCTTGGCGGCCTGGTCGCAAGGGCACTGCGGTTTGAGGAGCCACCCGAGCAAGCACGGGGAATGTAACAGGGAAACGCACGTCGCCTCCCCGAGTTCCCCATCATCTCCCTGCCGCGATTGGAGTCTCCGTCAGGTCCAGGACTCCTACACCACGGGCTGGGCCTACCCCAGTGGCCGCGTCAGCGACGTGACGACGAGCGGCGGGCTGAGCCCCAGCGTCACGACGAAGACTGTCATCGACGGCTTTGGCAACGTCGTCTCCAGCACGACGGCCGGGCGCACCGACGCCTGGTGCGTGCACCACGTGATGTCGATCACCGATTCCACAGGAAGCCGATCGGGCACTCCACGGAGGTCGATCGGGGGTGAAGGAGCGTTTGCGTCACTTCGCCGAGAACGGCGGGCGCCGCTCGGCCTGCCCCAAGTCCTCCGCCGAGAAGTACGCCACCACCTGCTGCTGCATCTGCGGCCGCGTGTACACGTCCGCCCGAGGGTTCTCGAGCACCGACACGATCACCTGCGCCACCTCCGCCACCGGCTGCGCGAAGGGCAGCTTCCGCGAGTCCTCCCCGCCGTGGAGCGCGTTCAGCCCGAAGTCCGTCCCCACCACGCCCGGAGACACCAGCGACACCTGAATCCCCGGGTGCGTCGCCGCCAGCTCCATGCGCAGGTTCGCCGTGAACGCGTTCAGGAAGTGCTTCGACGCGCTGTACACCGACCGCGCCAGCGCGAACGGCACCCGCCCGAGCATCGAGGACACGTTCACCAGGTGCCCCCTCCCCCGCTCCTGGAAGTGCGGCAGCACCGCCTGCACTCCGTACAGCGCGCTCTTCACGTTCACCCGCATCATCTCGTCGACGTCCTCGTCGGTGACCTGCGAGGGCAGCTTGGTGATGCCACGCCCCGCGTTGTTCACCCACGCGTCGATGTGCCCGTGGCGCGCCTTCGCCCGCTCGAACGCCGCCTGCACCTCGGCGCGCTTGGTCACGTCCGTCGGAATCGCGAGCGCGCTCGGACCACACGCCGCCGCGATCGCCTCCAGCTCCTTCTTCCGCCGCGCGAGCAACACCACCTTCGCGCCTCTCTTCGCCACGGCCTGGGCCAGCTCCGCCCCGATGCCGGAGGAGGCTCCGGTGATCACGATGACTCGGTCGTTCATGGCGGGCGAATAACGCACGTCGCGCGACGCGGACCAGCCCAAACGGAATTCGGCACCCTTCGACTTCGCTCAGGGCGAACGGTGGTGGGCCCGCTCAGGCGGTGCGACGCTGCTGCTTCGCCGCCACCGTCAACTCCCCGACCACCGGCTTCTCCAGCGCCTGGAAGTCCTCGGAGTCCAGCTCCACGAACAGCTCCGGCACGCCCGACGGCACCCGCACCCGCGCCTCCTCGAGCAGCGCCGAGTCGCACACCAGCGTCACCCCGAGCAGCTTCCCAAACCCAGCCGGAGGAATCGGCCGCACCTTGTGGGCCATCAGGTCCTCCTTCTTCGCCAGCCGCACGTCGCGCGACCCGACCAGCTTGCCCACCCGCTCCAGGTCCACGCTCGCCCCCTCCGGCACCATCACCAGCACCGGCGCGCCGTCCGCCATCACCACCTCCACGCGCCCCGTCGGCGCCGCCCCCACCTGCACCTTCTTCGAGAACCAGAACGCCACGCCCTTCCGATCCAGGTACTCCAGCAGCGCGGCGTGCTTCGGGGCATGTCCAGTGGTCTCGACGGGGGTCATGGTCGGCTCCTTCTGAGGGGCGGTGAAGTGTTCCGGTCCCCTGAGCAACCGTCGTGCCGTCCCGGAAAGGCGATCCGGAATCCCCAGATCTCCAGCTGATAGAGCGCAAGACCAGCGCCCCGCGCCCCGTTCCGGCAGCAATCGGTGCATCTCCGGCACCGCTTGCACCTCGCGCTGGCAAACTCCCGAGGACACAGCGTAAATGGGCGCCTCCGAATGTACGTCCCCCGACGACAGGCCCCGACTCAGCCGAACGGTGAGAAGCCCGGCTCCTCCCTGCCATTCAATTCCATGGCGACCCAGGCCCCCGGGATCTAGGACATGGAGCCCACCTCTCACCACCGCCCGCCCGCCCTGGGCGGCCCCCTCGGAGGCACCGAAGCCGGGATGTCCGTCGAGCCTGCCCCTCGCCCGCCGCGCGTGCTGGTGATCGACGATTCGGCCGAGAACCGTGCCCTCGCCCAGGCCGCGCTCGAGGACGAGGACTTCGTCGTCCGCACCGCCGCCTCCGGCGCCCAAGGCGTGGCCGACTTCGAGGCCCACCGGCCCGACTGCGTGCTCCTCGACGTCCGCATGCCCGGCGAAGACGGCTTCGCCACCTGCCAGAAGCTCCGCGCCCTCCAAGGCGGCGCCGACACCCCCATCCTCTTCCTCACCGCGCTGCGCGACCTCGACACCTTCGACAAGGCCCAGAGCGCCGGCGGCGACGACTTCCTCACCAAGCCGGTGCGCCCCACCGAGCTCGTCATGCGCGTGCGCGCGGCCCTCAAGCTCCGCCGGGTCAGCGAGGAGCTCAGCGAGCACTACCAGCTCGTGCGCAAGCAGCGCGACGACCTGATGCGCCTGGCCTTGCAGCGCGAGCAGCTCGTCTCCTTCGTCGTTCACGATCTCAAGAACCCGCTCCACTCCATGGACCTGCTCGCCCAGCTCCTCCTCAAGGACGGCAAGCTCGACGGCGCCGGCAAGGAGTCGGTGGAGCTCATCCGCGCCGAGGTGCGCACCCTGGTCCGCCTGGTGCGGAACCTCCTCGACGTCAGCCGCTCCGACGAGGGCGCCCTCTCCCCCAGGAAGAGCCTGGTCGACCTGGCCGTGCTCGGCGAGGAGATCGTCGACGCCCTCTCCATGCGCGCCACGACCTACGAGGTCCGCCTCGCCAAGGACGTGAAGGCCCCCACCGTCGTCGCCGACGAGGACCTCCTCCGCCGCGTCATCGAGAACCTGGTGGAGAACGCCATTCGCCACGCCCCCAAGGGCACCGCCGTGACCCTCAGCGCCGAGGCCGGTCCCCACGTGACCGAGCTGCGCGTGCGCGACCTGGGCCCCGGGGTGCCTCTGGAGATGCGCCAGAAGGTCTTCGAGCGCTTCGTGCAGCTCGAGGGCGGTCAGCCCGGCGGCGCCCGGCGCACCGGCCACGGCCTCGGCCTCGCCTTCTGCAAGCTGGCCGTCGAGGCCCACGGCGGCACCATCTCCATCGAGGACGGCGCGCCCGGCGCGGTCTTCTGCGTGAGGTTGCCCTCGTGAGCGGAGACGGCGTCGCGGCCATCACCGTCGATCCCTCGCTGGTCGGCGTCTTCCTCTCCGACGCCGACGGCGTGCTCCAGAGCGTCGACGCGGCCGGCGCCCGGCTCTTGGGCTACTCGCCCGAGGAGCTCTTAGGGAAGAGCTTCGAGACGGTGGTCTCTGCCCAGGACCACGAGCGCCTCAGGAGCGCCCGCGCCCACGTGCACGCCCACGGCGTGAAGGTCTTCGAGGGCGAGCTGCACCGCAAGGACGGCTCCATCCTCGCCGGCGAGGTCACCACCACCGCGCTCGCCGACGGCCGCTGGCAGCGCATCGTGCGCGACATCTCCGATCGCGTCGCCACCCGCCACCTGCTCGACGCCGCCCCCGACGCCCTGGTGGTGGTCGACCGCACCGGCGCCATCACCTACGTCAACGCCCAGACCGAGCACCTCTTCGGCTTCACCAAGGAGCAGCTCCTCGGGCAGCCGCTCCACGTGCTCATCCCCCAGCGGCTCCGCGCGAACCACGCCGGGCACGTGACGCGCTACTTCTCTTCACCCAAGAGCCGCCCCATGGGCTCGGGCCTCGAGCTGGTCGGCCTCAAGAAGGACGGCACCGAGCTGCCCATCGAGGTGAGCCTCAGCCCCTACAGCGGCGTCGGCAGCGTCGGCGTGTGCGCGGCCATCCGCGACATCTCCGAGCGCAAGCGCCTCGAGGCCGGGGTGCGCATCAACGCCGATCGCCTCGCCAGCACCATCGAGAGCGTCGAGGACGCCATCGCCCTCTTCGACGGCGCCGACTGCCTGGTGCTCTGCAACAGCGCCTACCGCAAGCTGCTGGGCGCCAACGTCGACGGGCCGCTGGTGGGCAAGCCCCACGCCGAGATCCTCGACGCGTGGATTCACGGCGTGGGCCTGGCGAGCGACGTCGACCCCAAGGCCTTCCGCGCCGAGCACCTCGCCACCCGCGCCCAGCAGCGCAGCGCCTACACCATGAAGACGCGCGACGGCCGCAGCCTTCGCGTCACCAACCGGCGCACCGTCGAGGGCGGCGTGGTGCAGACCATCTGGGATCTCACCGAGGAGGTGGAGCGCGAGGAGGAGCTGCACGTCGCCCGCCGCGCCGCCGAGACCGCCAGCGCCGCCAAGAGCGAGTTCCTCGCCTCGATGAGCCACGAGCTGCGCACGCCGCTCAACGCCATCTTGGGCTTCGCCCAGCTCCTCCACCGCGACAAGAAGACGCCGCTCACCGAGCGCCACAAGGATCGCATCGAGCACATCCTCAAGGGCGGCGAGCACCTGTTGAAGCTCATCGACGAGGTGCTGGACCTCTCCCGCATCGAGTCGGGCCGGGTGACGGTCTCGCCAGAGCCGGTCTCGGTGCCCGAGGTAATCGCCGAGGTCGAGACCACCCTCTCGCCGATGGCCGCGCGGGTCGAGGCCGCGCTGGACCTGGTCGCGCCGCCCAAGCCCGTCTCCCGCATCTTCGCGGACCGCACGCGCTTCCGGCAGATCCTCCTCAACTTCGGCTCCAACGCCATCAAGTACGGCCGGCCGGGCGGGCACGTCTCCTTCCTGGTGCAGGAGCTCGACGGCTTCGTGCGCGTCACCGTGAAGGACGACGGCTTCGGCATCGCCCGGGAGAAGCAGGAGAAGCTCTTCCAGCCCTTCCACCGCGCGGGCCAGGAGACCGGCACCATCGAGGGCACCGGCATCGGCCTCGCCATCACCAAGCGGCTCGCCGAGCTGATGCACGGCCGCGTGGGCTTCAAGAGCAAAGAGGGCCAGGGCTCCGAGTTCTGGGTCGACCTGCCGGCGCACCAGGAGAAGGCCCGCCCGGCGATGGAGCCCGCGCCGGTGGTTCGCCCCGACAGCGCCCTGCTCGCCAAAGGCACCGGCGCGCGCGCGCTGCTCGTCTACATCGAGGACAACCCGTCGAACATCGCGTTCATGATGGACCTGCTCGCGGACTTCGACGGCGTGGAGCTGGTGACGGCGCCCACCGCGGAGATCGGCGTGGAGATCGTCCGCGCCCGCAAGCCCCAGGCCGTCATCATGGACATCAACCTACCCGGCATGAGCGGCTTCGAGGCCACCAGGCTCCTGCGCACCTGGCCGGAGACGAAGGCCATTCCGATCATCGCGCTCTCCGCCGCGGCGATGGTGCGCGACGGAGGGCGGGTGCGCGAGGCCGGCTTCCACCGGTACCTCACCAAGCCCGTGCAGGTCGATGAGCTGACCCGGGTGCTGGAGGAGCTGCTCAGGCCGGTGGCCGCGCAGGGGTGAGACGAATTCGGCAGGCTTCGACTCCGCTCAGCCTGAACAGAGGTCTCGCGCGGACTGAACGGTGGGTCCTTCGTTCACCCTGAGCCCGTCGAAGGGTGCTGAATGCCTTCAGCCCCCTACTCCCTCGGCCGCAGCGGCGCCTTCGTCTTGTCGCGCATGAGCCCGTACTCGTTGAGCCGGTACTGAATCGTGCGCACCGACAGGTCGAGCAGCTCGGCCGCTTTGGCCGTCGAGCCGTCCACCGCCTCCAGCGTCTTCACGATGGCGTACTGCTCGATCTCCGCCATGGTCGCGCCGGGAATGGCGAGGCCGGGCAGCGTGGCGGGCGCGGCGGTGTTCTCGGGCAACAGGTCCTCGCCCACCGTCGAGCCCTCGCACAGCACCACCGCGCGCTCGATGGCGTTCTCCAGCTCGCGCACGTTGCCGGGCCAGCGGTTCGCCACCAGCCTCGCCCGCGCCTCGTCGGTGAAGCCGTCGATGCTCTTGTGGTTCTCCAGGGCGTAGCGCTTCAGGAAGTGATCGGCCAACACCAGCACGTCCCCGCCCCGCTGCCGCAACGACGGCATGGCGATGTGCACCACGTTCAGCCGGTAATAGAGGTCTTCGCGGAATCTCCCCTCGGCCACGTCGCGCGCGAGATCTCGATTGGTGGCGGCGATGATGCGCACGTCCACCTTGATGGGCTCGTTGCCGCCGACGCGCTCGAAGCGCCGCTCCTGCAGCACCGTGAGCAGCTTCACCTGCAGCGCGGGGGAGATCTCGCCGATCTCGTCCAGGAAGAGCGTGCCGCCGTCCGCCTGCTCGAAGCGACCGATGCGCTGGCGATCGGCGCCGGTGAAGGCGCCCTTCTCGTGGCCGAACAGCTCGCTCTCCAGCACCGTCTCCGCCAGCGCCGCGCAGTGCACCGCCACGAAGGGCTTGCCGGCGCGGGGGCTGAGCGAGTGAATGGTGGGCGCGAGCTCACCCTTGCCGGTGCCGCTCTCGCCGGTGACGAGCACCGTCGCGCGCGCCGGCGCCACCTGCCGCGCGAGGCGGTAGACCTTCTGCATCGCCGCGCTCGAGCCCAAGAGAGACTTCAGCCCCTCGCCGTGCTGCTCGCGCAGCTGCCGGTGCAGGTGCTCGTTCTCCAGCTTCACCTCGCGCTGCTCGATGGCCCTGGAGATGGAGAGCGCCAGCTCGTCGAAGTCCAGCGGCTTGGTGAGGTAGTCGGTCGCGCCGGCGCCCATCGCCGCCACCGCCGTCTTCAGCTCGGTGGCCGAGGTGGTGACGATCACCGGGAGGGAGCGATCGCGCTGCCGCACCGCCTCGAGGAGCTTCATGCCGTTCATGCGCGGCATGTCGAGATCGGTGACGACGACGTCGGGCGAGACGTCGGCCATGCGCTCCAAGGCCGCCGCGCCGTCACTCGCCGCGTCGACCGCGTAGCCCTGCCCCTCGAGCAGGCCCTTCAGGGCCGTGCGCGCCGCGGGCTCGTCGTCGACCACCAGAACGCGTCGGGAAGCCATGAACTTTCAAGCTATCCCGCTGACGGCTGGCTGGCGAGCCGGGCGATCGCCCGGGCGTTGACCCGGGCGAGGCGTCCGGCGACGCCTTCACTGGCTCAGGAAGCGCTTCATCCAGCTCATGATGCGCACGCCGACGCCGCCGTTGCCGCTGACGTTCAGGGCCGGCTTCGGGGCCGAGTTGGCCTGGGTGGTGGTCCCCAACGAGGTGATGAAGTTGACCTTCGAGACCCCGGCCGCGGCGACGCCCTGGAGCGCGCCTCCGCTGATGTAGGCGGCGACGCCTCCGAAGGTGGCCTGGCCATGCGGGAGCGACGCGACCACCGCGCCAGTGGCCGAGACCGAGAGGTCGAGCGCGTAGAGGTGCCCGCCGACGGTGGCCTTCAGGGCCATGATGTCGCCGATGGGGCCCATGGCCGTCGGGACGTAGGCGACGGAGCCCGCCACGGTGATGTTGCCGTAGAGGCGCTCGCCGGGCGGGAACACGTTCGGGTACGGCGCGGGCTCCTGAAGCACCCCGTGCAAGGTCATGTACGTTCCGATGTCGGCGCCGGTCGCGAGCATCGTGCCGCTGAGCAGTTTGAAGCTCGAGGCCGTGCCGATGAGGGGCAGGCGCGACGAGTCGTAGAGGACGACGTGCAGCGCGCCCGGGTCGGTCGACACGCCGGCGCCGATCCAGTCCGCGCCGGCGGTGCCGAAGATGAGCACCCTCGTGCCCTTGAAGTCGCTCAGGGCCTTGTTGGCGGCGATGGTGGTGGGGACCACCGCGACCGCGATGTTGGTGGTGATGGGCTGCGGGGTGCCGGTCAGCGAGACGACGTCGAAGGCGGCGTAGGAGCACGGGGAGGTCGCGCTGCAGCCCGGCAAGGTGGAGGAGACATTCACGTTGGCGCCACTCACCGCGTCCAGCTCCCACACCCGCCCCTGGGCGTCACCCACCAGGACGCTGGTGGCCCCGCCCGACCCCGACAGCACGGAGGGCGGCGGCGGCGCCGCGTTCGCGTAGGGGATCGTGCCCGTGTACTGGTGCTCCCACTGCCAGACCTTCTGTCCGGTGGAGACGTCGATGGCGAAGACCTCGATGCCCGAAGCGCCGCCAACCATGTTGGTGGCCACGTAGGCCATGTAGACCGGCTGGAGGCCGAGGCGCGCGAACGCCATCGACACGCCGGTGGAGCCGCCGAGCGACGCGTAGTCGTAGACCTTGGTGAGCGAGGACGTGGAGGTCGTCGTCCCCGGCTCGGTCTGCACCCACTTGACCGCGTCGGTGGTTCCCGGCAGCGAGGTATTGAGGGTGTTGTTGAGCACCAGGGTCGGCGAGAACGTCGGCGTGCCGACGAGCGAGCCGACGGCGTTCCACAGCAGGCGCGGGTTCAGGGGGTTCGTCACGTCGAGCGCGAAGAGCTCCGCGCCCTCGCCGCCGACCGAGCCCACCAGTACGGTGTGCCACTCGCGCTCGCCGGTGCCGGCGAAGTCGGCGAAGACATCCATCACGGCGGGCGGGGCGTCGACCTTCGCGGAGTTGTCATCGAGGTGCGGCAGCTGCGAGCCGGGAAGGAACGACCACAGCTCCGAGCCCGCGGCGGGCGTGGTGCCGACGGCGAACTCCGCGTCCCACGGGTGCTTGAACTTCGAGAGCGGCGAGTTGTCTTCGTTGAAGCGTAGCGGCAACAAGCAGTCGTTGCCTTGGGGACGGCAGGGTCCCGTGTAACGGCTGCCTCCGCCCACGTAGATGGCGTGCAGCTGCCCGTCCCAGCCGCCGACGTACGCGACCGTCGGGCGAGGCGCGCCGCTGTCTCTGATCTTGGCGCTCGGGCCCACCACCGCCGGGGTGGAGCGGACGAGGCCGCCGAGGTGAGCCACGTTGTCCACCGAGCCCGGGACGTCGATGTTTGCGGTGCAGGAGGTGTCCAGGGTCGGGGTCAGCTCGGCCGCGCTCGGGTTGACGACGTTCCCGGTGAAGCAATAGCCCCGCACCCGCTGGAAGAGCCAGGCCTCCATGGGGTGCGCGTCGAGGAACCGTTTGATGTTGTTCGGAGTGCACTGGGCATTGCCGTTGCCCCAGTCCGCGCCCGAGTTGATCTTGGCGACGTTCTGGAGCTCGGCGAGATCGCACAGGCCGTCGGAGGCGCCGGTGAGCGTGCGAACGAGGTGAAAGCCAGGCTGACCGTCGTCGTAGACGGGCAAGGTCGTGCGCGACGAGCCGGCGATGCCCATCACGTCGACGCACTTGGACGTCGAGGGCGGGCAGGCGCCGGTGAGATCGAGGATGGTGCCGTCGATGGCCTCCGGAACCCAGCCGATCTGCATCACGTTGTGAGGCGCCATGCGGCCTCCGGACATCGCCGCGCCCGCCGCCGGGTAACCACCCAGCCAGGTGAAGAGGTTCCGTGAGCCCGGCGAGGGGCTGATGCCCTTGGTGGTGCTGAGGTTGGTCGCGTCCCACGAGAGGTTATCGTCGTAGGCGCTCACCCCGGCGTTCTGCGTCGTCATGTCGTGGGCCCGGAAGTGCCCGGGGTAATAGGGCCAGACCCACTGCTTCGCCGACGACGCGCTCGTGGCGTCCAGCCTCTTCACGGCCGGATTGGTGGAGTACCCGGAGACGGCGTCAAAGGTCGCGGTGAGCATCTGGTCGGGGAAGGTCGGAGTGTTTGGCGAGTTGCCGTAGGCGATCACCGGCGCGGCGACGTCACGCTCGGAGGTGATGGTGCTCGCGCTCAGGTTCAACATCGTGTTGAGGACGATGCGAGCGCCGCTGATGCGGTCCGACACGTCGTGGCCTCCGACGTAGGCGACCACGCCGGTCGAGGAGTTCTTCTGGCCGATGGAGTAGTCGTCCCAGCCGTCGCTCGCCTCGGCGAGGCGCAAGGTCCATGGTTGCCATTCAGTGACAAGGCCGGACGAGGGCTTGTACGAGTTGATGGTGCCGCCGCGGCGCGAGTACACCCAGTCGCCGAACTGGCCGAAGAGGTTCGCCGGCTTCGGAAGGGTCGTGCAGGTCGCCAGTGCGCCCGGGTCGCTGCAGTTCTTCCCGACGAAGGTGTTACTCGTGGCCTTGACCACGTTCGACGTGAGCAGGAAGCGCGAGGCCACGGTGCCGCCGACGCCGTTGACCGCGTTCTGGAAGGTCAGGATGGACGCGCAGTTGAGCAGCACGTTTCCCCTGTTGCTGTTGAACTTCACCACCGCGTTCAGGACGTTCGCCTCGGTCCCGGGCGGCTCCCAGTGCGGCAACCAGACGAGCTGGTAGGCCGGCTTCTTGGTGAGGGGGTCGTTGACGTTCAGGGTCGAGTCGATCACGTCGGCGGCCTGGAAGTCGTCGTAGACGAAGCCCCGCTTGCCGCCGTTGAACGCGCAGCCGGACACGTTGCCGGACGGACAGCCGCGGGAGTCGAGCCCGTTGGTCGTCCCGTCGAGCCATAGCCCGGCCATCATGATGTAGTTGACGAGCACGCCCGCCGGGTCGAACACCGCCAGGGGCGGCGGCGGCAGGTTCATGCTGCGCTCCACCGGCGCGGTGAAGTTGGCGGTGGCCTGGTGAATGTCGACGAAGTGGCAGCCCTTGGAGATCGTATACAGGCCCGAGGGCGAGGTGACGCTGCCCGGCGCGGGCAGGGCCGCGTTGTCGCCGCAAGTGCCCGTGCTGGGGCGGAAGACGTCGGTGGCCTCTTTGGGAAGCGGGGTTGCACCGGAGTCGCCGTTCTTGAGCAGATCGAGCACCGCCGGGGCGTCAGGCGCGTCGATCACGAACGGGACGCCGAAGTAGTTGACGTCAGTGAAGCCACCCGCGGTGGTGAGGCTGATGTTGGTCCAGTTGTAGATGGGCCACGCGTTGGCCTGAGTGAAGGTGCCACTGTAGGTGGTGATCGCCGCGTCCGGGTAGGTCGAGCCCGCCGCAGGGATGGGGGTGTTCGCGCTGAGATCGATGGGCACCACCGGCTGCCGTATTGTGTTGGTGATGGTGAAGTCGCAGCCATCGAAGGCCCACGCCGTCTTATCGGCGAGCGCCGTCTGGTTCGGTACCGACGTGTGCAGCACCGCGTTGTTGGTCGGCTTGCACCGGTTCGGGGCGATTTTGCTCGGATTGTTGATGATGTAGATGGTCACCGGGTGACTGGCGTTGAGGTGCCCGGGCAGGTTGGCCTCCATGATGCGGTAGAGGAGGCCGTAAGACGACAGCTGCCCCAGCGGCGTCTGGAAGGAGCTGTTCATCGGGATGATCAGCGCGCCCTTGGAGAAGCTCTCGGCCTGGGCGACCGAGGCCAAGAGAAGGGCGATCAGGGCGAGGCCGCCGCGATTCAGGGTGGGGCGAGAGTGGGTCATGGGCCTTCTCGGTGAAAGCGAGGTTCGGCGGGAGCTGAGCAAACGACAGACCGTGAAATCTGCGCGACATCCCTAGGGAAATCGAGCCTCTCAGCCCCGGGGAGCAGCCACATCGCACGAATTGCCAGGCGCGCGCGTTGCAAACATTGCGAGCCGATGTGGACACCTTCCGTACAGCCGGCGCAGGAGGCCCAGGCTACCGCTCGCTGGTGTCGGGCTCGAGGTACACGGTGATCGTCATCCCCGACACGACCTCCACGGTCTGCGACGCCACGCCGCCGCCGGGGAACCGGGCCTCGATGCGGTGCGTGCCCGTCAAGAGCGAGAGGAGCTTGTTCGACACCGGCTTCCCGTCGACGGTGATGGCGGCCCCCGACTTCGCGTGCAGCTCGACCCAGCCCGTCGCGAAGACCGTGGAGGCCTCCGTCTCCCGGCCGGCCACCACGTCGAGCTCCACCGTGCGCTTGAGGCCCAGGCGCGTGCAGTTGAAGACCGCCTTGGTGAGCCCCGCCGGCAGCGCCAGCAAGAGTGGCGTGGTGCCCTTGTTCTCGCCGCCGACGTAGACGTCCGCCGGAGGCTCGCTCGAGAAGCGCACCAGGCCCGAGAGGCCGGCGTCGGACGCCGCGGCGGGCGTGGGCGCGGGCGCCGCGACCGGGACGACCCTGGGCGTTGGCGCCGGCTGCTCCAGGTCCGAGTCCGCGCGCGGCTCGTCGGCCTCGTCGTGCTGCACCGCCCGATGCCTGGGAGGCGCCTTCTTGCCGGTGCCGCTGCCCCAGACCAGGAGCACCGCGGTCAGCACGATGACCAGCGCGCCGGCGACGACACCGATGACCAGGCGATCGAGCCGCGCCCCGCGCGCCCGAAGCGACGGGTTCGTGCTGCCGGCCAGCGTCGACACCCGCTCGTCCTGCGGCTTCACCTCGAGCGCCTGCCTCAGCGCTTTGCGCGACTCCAAAGCCTCGCTCTCGCCGGTGCGCGGCGCCTCGGCGCGCTCGTCGAGGCGCCCCGAGGGCCGCGCCAGGTCGGGCATCGTGCTCTGCGCCTTCAGGTCCGGGACCTTCACCTCGCCGGCGGTGCGCGAGCGCTTGGGCTCGGCCTTCAGCGCCGGCTTGCGATCGGTGACCTGATCCTGGACGTCGTCTTCCTTGGGCACCACCCCACCCTGCAGGGCGATGGCCTTGGGCGAGGCGACCATCGTCTCGCGGGCCACCTGCACCTCGGCGGTGGGCTTGCGCTTTTGGGGCTCGTCGGCGCGGCGCGGGGCGAGGGGCTTTTGCGGCAAGGGCTCGATCTCGCCGGTCTTGAGCTCGGAGAACGCGGACTCGGCCGAGGGGATGACGCCCACCAGGGTCTCGGTGGACAGGCCCTCCGGCAGCCGGGAGACCACCGTCTCCGACGAGACCACCGGCTCCAGCGACACCTCGGTGGCCTGCGCGACGTGGCTCTCCGCCGGCGGAGCGGGCTTCTTGGGCGCGGGCTTGTCCCCGGCTGGCGATTTGGGCGGCGCCATCGCGCGGGACCATAGCGCAAGGGCCTTGGGGCTCAGCGGAGAGTTACGCCTCTTTGTTCTTCTGCTCCCCGTAACCGTAATAGCGATACGAGTAGCCGTAGTAGTAGTCGACGTAGCGCGACTTCTCGAGGCTCACGTCGTTGAGCACCGCGCCGTAGAGCCGCGCGTTCACGTCGCGCAGCGTGCGCAGGGTGCGCATCGCCACCTGGCGGTTGGTGACGCCGGCCTTGAGCACCAGCACCACGCCGTCGACCAGCGTCGCGAGCACCGCCGCGTCGGCCACCGCGCCCACCGGCGGGCTGTCGAGGATCACCTTGTCGAACTTTCCGCTGAGGTCTTCGAGGAGCTGCTGGAAGGCCTGGGTGTGGAGCAGCTCGGCGGGGTTCGGCGGCACCGGGCCGCACGGCATCACGAAGAGCCCCGGCACCTCGGTGGACTTGACCGCGTCCTCGAACTTCCCCTCGCCCACCACCAGCGACGAGACGCCGACGTCGTTGGGCACGCCGAAGGCCTTGTGCAGGCGCGGCCGCCGCATGTCGGTGTCGACGATCAGCACCCGCGAGCCCGACTGCGACATCGCGATGCCCATGTTGATGACCGAGGTGGACTTGCCCTCCTGCGGCCCGCTGGAGGTCACCAGCATGCGGCGGAAGGGCTTGTCGGGCGACATGAACAGCAGGTTGGTGCGAATGGCGCGCGTGCACTCGGCGATGATCGATTTGGGCTGCCGGTGAATGTAGAGGTCCTTGGGCCCGGTCGCCTCCGCGGGGATCGAGGGCACGAAGCCCAAGAACGAGAGGCCGAGGCGCTCTTCGATCTCCTGCTCGGTCGACACGGTGGAGTCGAGGAACTCGAGGAGCAGCGCGAGGCCCAGGCCGGCGAGCAGGCCGGCCACCAGCCCCAGCAGCACGGTCTGCGGCACGTTGGGCCGAATCGGGCCCATCATCGGCCGCGCGGTGTCGAGCACGCGCACGTTCGAGGTGCGCAACAGGCCCGACAGCTCGATGTCCTTCAGGCGGTTGAAGACCGCCTCGTACTGCCGCTTGTTGCTCTCGGACTCGCGCTTCAGGCGATCGAGCTCGAGCTTCTTCTTCTCCACCTCGAAGGCCTCGGCCTTGGCGTCGGCGAAGAGCTGGGAGAGGTTCTTCTCCTTCTCCACGGCCTCCTTGAGCTCGGCCTCGGTGGAGAGCACCAGGTTCGACAGCTCGCGGGCGAAGTCGCGCTCGGAGGCGGCGAGCTTCTCCTTGCACTCGATCAGCTTGGGGTGGCTCTCGAAGTAGCGCGACTCGAGATCGGTGCACTCGTTCTTCATGGCGAGGAAGCGCTTCTTCAGCTCGCCGAGCGACTGGTTCTCGCGCGCGGCCGGCAGGGCCTCGGCCCAGAGCCGATCGTCGGCCCCGTGGGTGGCCTGCACCGAGCGGATGGCGGTGACGCGGGCCTTGTAGGCGGCGATCTTGATCTGCACGTCGGTGAGGGCGGTGGAGGTGGCGGTGAGGCGCTGGCTCACCATGCTGGCGCGGTCGTCCATGGAGGCGCTGAGCACGTCCTGGTTCTTCTTGAAGGTGTAGAGCGCCATCTCGCTGGTCTTGGCCTGCTCGGAGAGGCTGTCGCGGCGCTCGTCGAGCCACTTCTGCGCGTTCTCGGTGACCTTGAGGCGAAGGGAGAGGTTCTCGTCGATGTAGGCCTGGGCCACCTCGTTGGCGAGCAGCGCGGCGCGGTTGGGCTCCGAGTCCTCGATCTTGATCAGCGCGACGCGGGAGTCCTTCTGCGGCTCGACGCGGATCTTGGCCTGGAGCAGCGCCACCGCGTCCATGCGCTTCATGGTCTCGAGCCGCTGCTTGTCGTCGAGGATGCGGGAGACGCCGAGGAAGCCGGGGTCCTGGTGGAGGCCCAGCTTCTCCACCACGCGCAGGGACACGGCGCGGCTCTGGATCACCTTGAACTGCGTCTCGATGTACTCCTTGTTCGCCCAGTAGTTGGAGTACGTGTCGGAGTTGACGTCCTGGATCTGCGCGTCGAGGAAGCGCGGCTCGCGCGGGTCGATGATGATGCTGATCTGCGACGCGTACACCTTCGGCTGCCGGGTCGCGTACAGCGTGGTCGCGCCCCCCACTCCGAGGAACACCAGCAGAATCAACCACCTGCGCCTGAGGATCGCGCGGAGAAGGAAGCGGGGGTCGATGCCGCCGGAGCTGTTGACGTCGTGGTTGGTGACGGTGGACATGCTTGGCTAAGGCCTCAGTACCATTGGGGGTGGCCGCAATTCAAAGGGTCGGAACCACATTCCTTCGGGCTCACGGGGCCGGCTCCTGCTCCGCCGGCCGGGGGAGCGAGGACTGGGCGACGGCCTCGAGCCGCTTGATCCACGGGTCGCGGAGGGCAGCGCCCTCGGGGGTGTCGACCAGGCGGCCCTTGCGGACCTCGTCGAGGGCGGCGTTGGCCGAGCCCATCTGCTCGAAGTAGCGGGCCACCAGGTAGTGGAGATCGGGCCGGTTGGGCTCGATGCGGGAGGCGGTCTGCGCGCAGTCGAGGGCCTTGCCGATGCGGCCCTCCATCTCCCAGAGGCTCGCTTCGCGGACGAAGAGCTCGATGCGCCCGGCGGGCGAGGCGGCGAAGGGGCGAATGCGCGCCACCACCGCCCGGGCCGCCGCCAGCCGACCCAGGGCGATGTCGTCGTCGATGAGCGCGGCGGCCACCTCGACCTCGCCCGGGCTGGCGGTGAGGCGGCGCTCGAGCAGCTCCACCGCCTCCTGGGGCCGCTTGGCCCGCTGGAGCGCCCGGCGCCGCCAGAGCACGGTGGAGGACCTGTCGCGCTCGGCCTCCGGGAGGGCGGCGAGCAAGGCGAGGGCCTGCTCGGGGTCGCCGGTCTCCGCGGTGGTGGAGGCGACCAGCACCTGGGCCTCGAGCTTCACCTCGTCGGTGGGCGCGTCCTGGGTGGCCTTGGCGAGCAGCTTGGGCACCTCGAGGGGCCACTTCTGCCGGAGCACGTCGACGGCGGCGGTGACGAAGCCGCGCCTCGAGGTGAGCAGGCGCTCGTAGTCGCCCTCCTTGGCGGCCACGGCGAGCGCGAGCGGCAGGGCCTCGTCGTTGCCGGCCTCGGAGGCGAGGCGGAACTCGAGCAGGGCCTGGGTGCGCTGGCCGAGCCGCAAGAGGGCGCGCCCGGCGTCGACGTGGGCGCGGCCGTCCTGGGGGCGCAGGTAGAGCACGCGGTTCGCCCAGGCCAGCGCCTCGCGGGGATCGCCGAGCCGCGCCGACAGGTGCGCCATGTCGGCGTAGAGGATCCAGTCGTTGGGGTGGCGATCGATGAGCTCCAGCGCGAGCGGGCGCACCGCTTCGGCCTTGGTGGCGGCGCGCACCGCCTCGCCCAGCCGCTGCTCCGCGTCGCGGTGATCGGGCAGGCCCTTCCACCCGGCGAAGGCGGCGGCGGCGAAGACGAGGGCGGAGGCGGCGGTCCACCCGAGGTGGGGCGGGCGGCGCTCCCCGGTCTTCCCGATGCCGGCGCCGGCGACGAGGCCGATCACCACCGCGAGGGTGGGCCCCACCGCGTTCAGCTCGGCGGAGAAGTCGAACTGCTCGTGCAGCAGCACGGCGGCGACGGCCACCATGGCCAGCCGCTCCATGAGCCGCACACCGCTGTCCTTCCAGGTGACCCAGGCGCTGAAGAGCGAGAGGGCCAAGAGACCCAGGGAGAACAGGAGCCCCACCTCGCAGGCCCACTGAAAGACGAGGTTCTCGGGGTGGGTGAAGGTCTCGGAGAAGTGGCTCGGCTGCAGGCCGGTGTAGCCGAGCTCGAAGGCGCCGCGCCCCATGCCGGCGCGGGCGTAGTCCCAGGAGGCCTGGGTGAAGCTCGGCCACATCTCCAGCTTGGTGGCCTGCAGGCGCTCCACGCTGGAGACGGTCTTGGCGCGCTCGACCACCTGCTCGAAGCTGAGCAGCGCCGCGAAGCCGACCACGGCGGCGATGACCGCCCAGGGCGCGGCGGAGCGCAGGCCCCCGATGCGCCGCGCGGCCACCACCGACCCGGCGGCGACCAGCCCCACCATGAAGGCGCCGATGCCGCCGCGCGAGAGGGAGAGGAAGACGCCCGCGCCCATGGCCATGGCGGCGAAGGAGTAGCCGACCAGGTTCTCGCGCTCCTTGGAGTCGAAGGCCAGGGCGATGGCCAGCAGGCAGGCCAGCGTGAGGTAGGCGGCGAGGTGGTTGGCGTTGCCGAAGGAGGTGATGAAGGAGGCCCCGGTGGCGAACTTGTAGGCGCCGAAGAGCGCGTCCTCGCTGGCGATGAGGTGCCCGAAGCCGGTCAGCACGACGGAGAGGCCGACGCCGACCACCACGGCGTAGAGGCGCTTGCGGGGCTCCTCCTTGCGGCCGAGCTGCACGGAGACGAAGAGCAGGCCGAGGTCGGCGATGGAGACGGCGAGCGCGCGCAGGGTGGAGGGGACGTCGACGGTGATGGGCCGCCAGCGCTCGAGCCCCAGGGGCACCAGGGCGAAGTCGCGCAGGTCACCGCCGCGCGGGCTCAAGAGGCGCAGGAGGAACGGCGGCAGGGGCAGCAGTTGCAGCGCCGTGACGAGCACGATGAGCGCGCCCACCCACAGCACCGGGTGGGTGACGAGGCGGCGGCCGTACCTGGTGGCGCCCCAGATCCACGCCACCGTGGCGCCGGCCGAGGAGAGGAGGAGCGGCCACACGGTCCACTGCGGCGCGCCGCCCAGGCTCCACGGCAGGGCGACGAGCCCGAGCGCGACGAAGCCCTCGACCAGCGGGCGAATGCGGTTCCGGCGGAGGATCCTCTCGGGCTTGTCGGAATTCGTCATCGCGCCACGGCCACACGACCGCGGTGGGCCTGCTTAGACCACCTGAGGGGGGCGAGGGAATGCCGGCCTGCCCGGCTGGCGCGAGTGGCGAGAGCGCTAGAGCACCGAACAGGTTCCCCAGCCTGCTGCGGCGAACGATCCTCTCGCTGCGCCGGGCAGGCTCGCCGCTGCGCTCCTCACTGGGCCCACCAGCACAGCTCCGGTGCTCGCCGCTCGCGTGCCCCC
>JBBIOE010000053.1:0-36380 GCA_037443525.1 Archangiaceae bacterium
TGTAGGTGTGGACCAGCGAGGGACCACCGCACTGGCACGCCGCGAGGAACAGGGCGGCAGCGAACGGGAGGGCCAGCTTCGGGGACATCGCGACTCCTTCGGATTGAAGAGGCGCACTCTAAACGGGGAGGCGGGGAGTTCTGAACTCACAGCTTCTCAGGAACCAAGAAAAGCCCTGGTTGGAGGGGGTTGGAGCGGTGAGAGTGAGGAAAGAGGGTGTTCACGTGGGGTCACGGCTATGGTGAGCCCTTCATCTCTGAGGAGTCTTCTCTGACGCACCCCGCCCCCGCCGTTTCGTTCTCGTCGCTTGGCCTCTCTTCCCCGGTGCTGCAGGCGCTGGAGCGCGCCGGCTACACCCAGCCCACCCCGATTCAGGAGAAGGCGATTCCGGTCGCGCTCACGGGGAAGGACGTCATCGGCTGCGCGGCGACGGGCACCGGGAAGACGGCGGCGTTCGTGTTGCCGATCGTGGAGCGGCTCCACGCGAAGACCGGCACGGTGGCGCTGGTCTTGGCGCCGACGCGCGAGCTCGCCTTGCAGATTCAGGAGCACGCGGAGCGCTTCGGCAAGCCGCGGGGCCTGCGCTCGACGGTGGTCATCGGCGGCGTGGGCATGGGCGCGCAGATCCAGGCGCTGCGGGGGCACCCGCAGCTGGTGATCGCGACGCCGGGGCGGCTCATCGATCACATGGACGAGGGCTCGGTGCGGCTCGACGGCATCGAGCTGCTGGTGCTCGACGAGGCCGATCGGATGCTGGACATGGGCTTCAAGCCGCAGCTCACGAAGATCCTGGCGCGGGTGCCGAAGCAGCGGCAGACCCTGCTCTTCTCCGCGACGATGGCCGGCGAGGTGGCGGACTTCGCGCGGCAGCACCTGAAGCACCCGGAGCGGGTGGAGGTCGCGCGGAGCGGCACCACGGCGGCGCGGGCGGATCAGAAGGTCTACCTCGCGGGGCAGCCGGAGAAGACGGCGCTGTTGATGGCGCTCCTGGCGCAGGACGAGGACACGACGCTGGTCTTCACCCGCACCAAGCGGCGGGCGGACAAGGTGACGAAGGCCTTGCGGCGGGCGAACCACGCGGTGGCGTGCATTCACGCCGATCGCTCGCAGTCGCAGCGGCAGGCGGCGCTGGCGGGCTTCAAGAGCGGGCAGTACCGGGTGCTGGTGGCGACGGACATCGCGGCGCGCGGCATCGACGTGGCGGAGATCGGCCACGTGGTGAACTACGACCTGCCGCACGTGCCGGCGGACTACGTGCACCGGGTGGGGCGGACGGCGCGGGCGGCGGCGAGCGGGCGGGCGTCGAGCTTCTGCGCGCCGGACGAAGTGCCGCTGCTCAAGGACATCGAGAAGTTCACCAAGAAAGAGATCGCGCGCGCCGCGGTGCCGCGCGACTCCGCGGTGTTCCGCGAGGAGATGACGCGGCAGGTGGATCCGGGCCGGCCGCAGCCGGGGCACGGGCAGAGCGGGCGGCCGCCGGGGCAGCAGCCGGGGCGACACGCCAGGTCGCACCCGAAGAAGCCGCAGCAGCAGGGGCAGTCGCAGGGCGGCGGCGGCGGGCATGGTGGCGGTGGCGGTGGCCAGCCGCAGGGTGGGTACGGGCAGCCGCGAGCCAGCGCGCCGAGGACCTTGTTCCGCGGCGGGCCGAGGCACCACTGAGCCTTCGTTCGCTGCGGAGTGCCGACCCGCCGTTCACCCTGAGCTCTGAGGATTCATCACAGCTGGACCCGCAACCGTTCAGCCCGAGCGAAGTCGAGGGCCCGCCGGAGCCGAAGTTGTGGGGCGGGTCCCTCGACTCCGCTCGGGGCGAACGGCGTGGGATGTGGCGAATCATGAGCCCTGAGCTCGTCGAAGCGTGCCAGCCTGCTACGGTCGGCGGCGCTTCCCCGGTGGCGACTTCCGGCGCCGGCGACTCGTCGAGCATGAAGCGGGGGACTCATGAGAGCGCTGGCGATCGTGGCGTCGATGGGAATCGCAGCGGTGGCCCAGGCGCAGCCGTCGACGTTTCGTGATCCGACGACGGGGTTGGAGCTGAGCCTCGCGGTCCCCGGCGCGACGACCTGCGTGGTTCGGCCACGAGCGCTGCGTGCGGATCCGTCCTCGTGCGAGGGGCTCGATCTGGAGGCCATGAGCGCGAAGCTCGGCCCCACGGTGCACCTGGCCCAGGTGGTGCGGTTCCCCGACTGGAGCTTCGTCCTCACCATCAGCGGAGAAGCCATTCACGAGGAGGCGCCGATGTCGCGAGAGGAAGGGCGCGCGCTCGTGAGCAGCATCGTCGGGGCTCGAGCAGCTGGAGGCGTCTACCGAGCCGAGAGCGCGGAGCCGGAGTTCCTCGTGTCGCGCGGGCTCCAGGTTCTGCGCTTCGCCTTGCTGCCCTCGACGGATCAGCCGCGCGCCGGCGCGACCTTGATGTACCTGCTGGTCGGGAAGGGCTCCATGGCGATGGTGTCGTTCATCGGCACGAGCGCGGAGCTTTCGCGGATCAAGCAAGCCGCGACCGGGATCATCGCAGGCGTGGCGATGCCCGCGGGGCGGGACGCCGTCGCGTGGCCGGAGTCTCGCGCCGAGGCCGTGCGGCCGGCGTTCACCTCCGCGATCTCCGGGCTGGTTGGCAGTGTCCTCTCGTTGGCCGTGATGTGCGGAGCGGGCGTCTTCGCGTACCGGCGCATTCGGCGGGATCGGGCGGCGAAGCAGCCTCCGCCGTCCTTGGGTCCCAAGGCTTGATCGCGGGCCCGTCGCCTCTCACCGGGCGATGAGGTCCGCGAGCTGCTGCGCGAACGCCACGTCGCCGGCGAGATCCGGGTCCCCGAGCGCGTGGGCGTCATCGGCGAGCGTCGCCGCGACCTGCGCCGAGACGAGCCTCGCGACCTCGAGGTCTCCGGCCTGGTAGCGCGCGCAGGCATGCTGGGCTCCGACGATGAAGCGGGTCAGAGCGACGGCCTTCTGCACGCCGTGGCCCTCGAAGGCCGGCGGAGCGGACTGTGGCGCGACCGCGTCGAGCGCGGCGGTGTGGCTCTGCCCTCCGACGTCGACGTAGCTGAGCGAAGCGTGGGCCAGCGCCGCGCCTGGAGCCGCGGCGGTGAGGCGCGCGACGATGGCGCTGCGCGTGCGCGAGAGGAACACCGTGGCCACCTTCGACTCCACCGCCTCGAGCGTCGCGCCGGGCACGCCGTAGAGCGCGTCGAGGTGCAGGCCTTCGGAGGGCGTGAGCTTCAGGTCGAGGTCGTAGGCGACGGGCGTGACGAGCAGGTCGAAGTCGGTGTCGAAGACGTGGGCGATCTTCTCCGGCGTCTCGAGGAAGGCGTAGTTGGCGCCGCGCGCGGAGGTGATCTTCGTCGCCGCTTCCTGACCGAAGTCGAGGCCGACGCCGAACAGCGACAGCCCGATGCCGGCCTTCGAGTTGTCGGTGAGGAGCGTCATGAACGCAGTGGGCGAGGTGGTGCCGACGTTGGGCTGCTCGTCGGTGAGTAGGAAGACGCGTCCATCGCGAGAGGAGTCGAGGTGCTGCTTCACCGCGTCGTAGCCGTCCGTGAGCCCGCACACGATGCAGGTCGAGCTGCCGGGGACGAGCTCCGCGATCTTCTTCTTGAAGGCGTCCTTGTCGGTGACGGCCTGGGGCCCGATGACCACATGGGACGTGCTGTCGAAGCGCACCACGGTGAGCAGGTCGTCGGGGCCGAGCTGGTCGACGAGCTTCGCGGCGGCGGTCTTCACCGAGTCGATCTTCTCGCCGGCCATCGAGCAGGAGGTGTCGACGACGAGCGCGGCGTTGAGCGGGCGGCGGTGGAAGGTGGAGAGGTCGACGTTCGAGGAGAGCCCGAGCTGCACCCACGAGGCGGTGCCGGGCGAGGGCAGGCCACCGTCGGCGTCGAGGCCGGCATCGAGCGGGAAGGTGGAGGCCGCGACGGCGCCGGCGGCGCGCACGCAGAAGACCTCGGTACAGGCGGGCCCGTCGATGGGGAGATCGTGCTCGGCGTAGAGCCCTTCGGTGGGAAGGTCTTCCGGCGACGGGACGATGCCGGCATCGAGCTTGGCGCGGGCGAGGCCGAGGTCGGAGGCGCCGCCGGTGCGCGCGCCGGCGCCTCCGGAGCCCGCGGTGGAAAGCTGCATCGGGCCAGAAGACATGCCGCACGACGCGGCGACGAGGACGACGAGCGCGCCGAGGAGGCGCGAAGTGAGTGACAGGCGTGTCATGGTTCCCTCCGACCGGCCCAGAACGAATCGCCCGTCCCCGAGCAATCCGCACGCCAACGAGGTGACAAACACCTTTTGCGGAAACGGTCCGTGGATTCAGCCAGTTCCGACGACTTCGAGGTGCCCTGGCACCCGGCCCACCGTGACGCCGTCGCCAGGGATCCTCTGGCAAGAATGGCGCGCGGCCTCGAGAGGTCGACCGAGGCGCTGAGCGTCGTCAAGCCGAGGCGCTACCAGGTGGACGGCAGCGGTCCCGGCGCCCACGGTTCCGTTGATGAGCGGGCACTCCGGGCCAGCTCGGAGGAAGCGACGTCCGCGCTGAAGAGATCGCTCGCCGGACGCAGCTGGGCGCGGCGCTGCTTCGGGTCGAACGCAGCCCGGCTCCGTCGCTGCCGCTCGGTCGTGGCGTCGGTGCCCCAGGGCCGTGCGTCCGGAGGAGCGCCGGTGAAGTCCGGGTGCCACGTGTCCTGGCACCACCCCGTCCCCAGCTCGCTTGACGAGAAGCGGACCTCGGCGAGCCGAGTCAGATGCCCGCCGAGAGCGACCTCGGCCTCCGAGGGCAGGCGCCAGCCGAAGCGGCCGATGGCCTCGAGCGCCCGGACGTTGAACTCGTCGGCCTTGCGGACCTCCGCCAGCCCGAAGCGGTGCGCCCAGCGCGTGGTGATGGTGGACTCGGCGAGGAAGTACGGCGGTACGTCGACGACGCGCGCCGGCACCTGCGCCCGCAGCCCGCTCAGCGCCAGGTCGCGCTCGTAGGTCCAGTGGTCGAGCTCCCACTCGTTCCCACGCGGCCCCTCGCCCCACTCAGCCTCCGTCGCGGCGAGCAGCGCCGGCGTCGCCCCCATGACGAAGCGGTCGCCGAACACCAGGTAGAAGCCGAGCTGCGTCGGCTGGTGAACGAAGAATGGCAGCTGCACCGCGCCGTGGCCGAGCAAGGTGCCGAGGGTGAGCTCGGACGGAGTGGTCTCCATGATCGCGTCGGTGGCGATGGCGCGCTCGGTGGGCGAGAGCGAGAGCCAGCGCCTGAGCGTCATCGTCGACAGGTAGCGCTCGGCGTCGGTCATGGTGGCGAAGCGAAAAGAAAAAACCGGAGCAGCCCTGTAAGCCGAGTTTTGTCACCCGGAGTTTCCCCCGGGGAGGCAAACATTCGTCTAGGGACGCCGTTGCCGACGTCCTCGAGCGAGCAACCCGGGAGCCTCGGGCGGGCGACCCTTGCCCCTTCTTTCGAAGCGGCGCTCCCCTATTGGCTCTTGCTCCAGGTGGGGTTTTCCGTGCCGCCCCTGTCACCAGGAGCGCGGTGCGCTCTTACCGCACCGTTTCACCCTTCCCCGCCTCTCGACGGGAGGTCTGTTCTCTGTGGCACTTTCCTGCGGCTCGCGCCGACTGGCCGTTAACCAGCACCCTGCCCTCTGGAGCTCGGACTTTCCTCCCGCCACCCCGTTCTGCGATGGCCGGCGTTTGCCCGGGCTGCTCCGGTGAAGAGGCGAGTAGCACGGACCTCCCGCCCTCGCCACGCCTGACGACCAGCCGCCTTCAGTGCTGGCAGGCCCCGATGTCCACCGGCGCCACGATGGGCCTCCCGTTCAGGTCCACGCTCACCAGGGAGCCGTCGCGCCGTACCCCGGCGTCGCCCTTGCCCAGCACCGGCGAGCCGGCGGAGAGCATGCAGGTCGGCTGCGGCCCGGCGTAGGGGCTCACCGACTCGCCCACGATGTTGCCACGCGCGTCCGGCACGCCGCCGTCCGAGCCGGTGATCTCGCCGATCTGATCCGCCGGATCCCTCCCGCCCCGCGCCGTCCAGAAGTAGTTGTCGCTGAAGTTCGCCGGCTGGAAGCACGCGACAGTGCCGCTGCGCGCAGCCATGCGGTGCGAGGCGCCCTGCCCCGCGCCGAAGATGTTCGACGAGGCGAAGACCTGGGTCGTGTACGACGCCGAGCCCTGGCAGAACAGCGCCGCCTCGGGCACCGCCGTCGCCGGGATGGTGTTCACCTCGATGCTGTTCCCCTCGAGCCACATCTGCGCGTTGGCGCTCGCGCCGTCGGAGATGATCGCCGCCTCGGGAACGGTGGTCTGCCACTGGCTCTGGCACGTGCCTCCGCCGGTCGACACGAACGAGGAGTACATCTCGAGCTGGCCGCTGCGCTGCAGCACGCCGACCGTGTACTGCGACGACGGCACGGTGATCCGCGTCCGCTCCATCAGCACGACCGCCGGCCGGAGGTCCAGCCCAAGCCCGACCGAGGCGCTGCTGCAGGAGGTCCCCTGGGCCACCACCGTGGAGCGCAAGTCGGAGTCGGTGATCGACAGACCCGCGGCGCCCGAGACGTTGTCGACCTGCACCGCGTAGCTGCTGCCGCTCGAGTACGTCGTCGTGCCACCATCCACCGTGAGCCGACTCACGCTCAGGCGCCCCGGAGTCGTGACCTCCCTGATCTGGAGGCCCTTGAACACGGTCCCGAGCGCGCCTCCCTCGATGCGGTTGTCCGAGATGTCGAACCGGCCGACTCCGTTGCCCGCGCCGTCGATGTACAGCCCGATGAACGGGCCGGCCGTGCTGCCGGTCGCGTTCGACATCACCGGCATCGAGATGCGATTGCCCTGGAAGACTCCGGCGGACTGGGAGAGCGAGACTCCGACCACCGTGCCTGGCGTGCCGCTGGAGACGTAGGGGCCGATGACCCCGCGGCCGTCGAAGTCGTTGCCGGTGACGTTCAGGTTCGCGCACAGCGTGCTCGAGAGGAGCTGAATCGCGCCCGAGCTGACGGTGGGCGTATTGAAGATCGGGAAGCGGAGGTGGTTGTTCCGCACCGTGACGGGGGCGGGACAGTTCCCGATCTCGATGAGGCTGGGGGAGGAGCCGCTCAGCATGGTGACCGACGGCTGATCGATGTCCTCGATGATCATCGGCCCGGTGTTGCCGCTGGTCGAGATGAGCTCACCCGAGCCCTGAAGACCCGGGGCGAGCAGCAGCCGGCGGAAGGTGCCGGAGCCCCCGAGCGTGCCCACGACGATGGTCTTGCGGTTCTGCGGGGAGGCGGGGGGAAGCTGCGCGACGTCCTCGATGAGCGCGTCGTCGGTCGACAGGAGGTAGACGACGTAGAGGGTGAAGCCGCCCGCGGTCACCGTGGGCTGGCCCCGCACGCCCGACACGTGCAGCCGCGGCGCGAAGGTGGCCTCGAGGTTGCCGTCGTTGCCGGTCCCGACGTTCGCGCCGCCGATGAGATCGAGGTTCGCGACGGTGATGTCCGACGCGAGGTTCGTCGGATCGCCGACGATCTTCAGCACCTGCGGGTACGTCGCGACCGTCACGAAGAACGTGCTGCGCCCCAGCTCCGACCGCACCCAGCGGTTGGCGCCGCAGGAGACGTAGCCACCGCGGATCGCCGAGCCGGCCCCGCCGAAGATCACGGCCCCCGGGGTCGCCACGGAGTCCTGGTCGCGCACCGCCACCACCACCCTCGTGCCGCCGTCGTACACCGCCGCGGCGAGCGAGGAGGTCGGCGTCGACGGCGCGAAGCCGAACGTCGCCCCCACGCCGCCGTCGGAGGCGAGGAACCGCGTCGGGAAGTCCTCCGGCAGGCACAGGCCCGCGTCGAGGCGGCAGACCTCGCCCATCTTGCAGTCGCACGGCGCCGAGCAGGCGAAGCGCGTGGGCAGCCCGGCGCCGGCGTCGACCGGGGCGGTCGGGCGCGCGACGCACACCCGGGACACGCAGAACGCCGAGAGCGCGCAGTCGGAGTCGAGATCGCAGGTCCCATCGGCCTTGCACTGGAAGCCCTGACAGCTCTGGTGCGCGCCGCACTGGCCGCCGTCGGGCGTGCACTCCGCGACGCAGGCGCCGCTCACGCAGCGCAGGCCCCCGGCGCAGGGGAAGGAGACGTCGCAGCCGGCCCGGCAGTAGCCGCGCGAGTCGCACACCTGACCGGCCGCGCACACGCCCCCGGCGCAGGGCGTCTCGCACACCCCGGTGGGGGAATCGCAGACCTGGCCCGCGCCGCAGCCGGCGCTCTGGCAGAGCGGCTGGCAGGTCCCGTCGAGGCACTGCAGGTAGTAGGGGCAGTCGACCTGGGTGCGGCAGGCGAGCCCCACTCCGGCGTCGATGGTTCCCGCATCGGAGCTCCCCGCGTCGGGGACGCTCGCGTCCGGCGTCGAGCGCGTGATGGCCGAGACCGCGACGCCCTGGCCGAGGGTGACGTCGATGGTGGTCTCCTGCCCCGGGAGCACGGCGACGTTGCCGACCAGCGCTGGCGTGTAGCCGGAGTGCGTGGCGCCGAGATCGTAAACGCCGGGCGCCAGCCCCGAGATCGCGAAGGTGCCGTCGCTCCCGGCGCTGCCCGAGCCCGAGCCGCCGCTGGTGGCGGAGGTCGCGACCAGCGCGGTCCCGGTGGCGTCGGCGGAGGGGAAGAGGTGCACCGCGCCGGTGAGGCGCCCGGGCGTGGGTGTCGAGGTCTGCACGTTCAGCACCAGGTCGGCGAGGCCGAGGTCCGCGCCGCCCTGCAGCACGAGCCCGCCCACCCCGCCGACGTCGTGGCCGTCGTGGAAGGCGGCGAGGTCGGCCGTGCCCTCGGGGAGCTGGTCGAGCACGAAGCTGCCGTCGTCGGCGGTGAAGGTGGAGAAGGGGCTTTGCGGAATGAAGACCAGCGTGCCGAAGTGGCCACCCAGCGAGCCCTGGCGGTCGGCGAGGCGAATGCGGCCGTGGAGGCGCGCGTTCTCCGAGAGCGCCACGTCGCCGATGGAGACCGCCCGCCCCGGCCCCGCCCCGATGACCTCGAGCGAGAGCACCCTCTGCTGCTCGGGCCTGCCGTCGTGGTCCACGTCGAGGCGGAAGAGCACCGCGCCCGTCTCGACGACGATGCCATCGAGCGCGAAGCGGCCGTCGGCGTCGGTCTCGACGGTGTTGGTGCTCCCCTGAAGGGAGACCACGGCGCCCTTCACCGCGACGCGATCGGCGCGGCCCGGCGTGGCCGTCACCACCCGGCCGCTGACGACGCCGCTGCTCAAGACGGGAGGAGGCTCCGGAAGAGTGACGTCACGAGTACAGCCCGCGCACACGAGCGCTACCGCCACGACGGCACGACGGATCATGTCTGTTCCCTCCCTCGCCAGCACCAGGCGCCGATGATGCCACGCGGCCGGAGGGAGGCCGAGTGAAACGACTGTCAGCCGCCGGACAGCTTCCGCGTGAGCACCTCGCTCACCAGCTTGGGGTTCCCCTTGCCCTTCATCGCCTTCATCACCTGGCCGACGAAGAAGCCGAGGAGGTTCGTCTTCCCCGCGCGGTAGGACTCGACGGTCTTCGCGTTCGCCGCCAGCACCTCGTCGACGAGCGTCTCGATGGCGCCGGTGTCGCTGACCTGGGCGAGGCCCTTCTCCTCGATGATGCGCGCGGGCTCGGCGCCGGTGGCGAACATCGCGGCGAAGACCTCCTTGCCCGCGTTCGCGGAGATGACGCTCGCCTCGATGGCCTGGAGCAGGGCGGCGAACTGCGCCGGGGAGAAGCGCACCGCCGAGGCCTTGGTGCCGCTCTCGTTGAGCAGCCGCGACAGCTCACCCATGAACCAGTTGGAGACCTTCTTCGCGTCCTTGGCCGTCGCGACGCACGCCTCGAAGAGCGTGGCCATCGCCGGGTCGGCCGTCAGCACCTGGGCGTCGTACTCCGGCAGCTTCAACGCCTCGACGTAGCGGCGGCGCTTGGCGCGGGGCAGCTCGGGGAGCGCGTCCCGCTCCTTCGCGATCTGCGCCTCGGTGAGCTCCAGCAGCGGCAGATCGGGCTCGGGGAAGTAGCGGTAGTCCTGCGCGTCCTCCTTGGAGCGCATCGAGCGCGTCTCCTGCCGCTGGGTGTCCCACAGGCGGGTCTCCTGCTGGACCTTGCCGCCGCCCTCGATCAGCTCCACGTGGCGCGCGGCCTCGTGCTCGATGGCGGCCTTGATGAAGCGGAAGGAGTTCAGGTTCTTGAGCTCGCAGCGCGTCCCCAGCTCGGTCGCGCCCTGGCGCATCACCGACACGTTGGCGTCGCAGCGAAAAGAGCCCTCCTCCAGGTTGCCGTCGTTCACCCCGATGGCGACCAGCACCTCGCGCAGGTTCTTCAAGTACTCGACCGCCTCGTCCGCGCTCCTCAGATCCGGCTCGGAGACGATCTCCACCAGCGGCGTCCCGGCGCGGTTCAGGTCGACCAGCGACACCCCGGGGCTCGCGTCGTGAACGAGCTTCCCCGCATCTTCTTCCATGTGAATTCTGCGGATGCGGATCGTTCGCTCGCCATCTGATGTATCGATTGAAACGCCGCCGTACTCACAGATGGGGCGTTCGTATTGTGTAATCTGATAGCCCTTGGGCAGGTCTGGATAGAAGTAGTGCTTCCGCGACCACTCGCTGACCCGGTTGACCTTGCAGTCGAGCGCGAGCCCGGCGCGAATGGCCAGCGAGACGGCGCCGGCGTTCAGCACCGGCAGCACGCCGGGGTGCCCCAGGCAGTAGGTCGTGACGTGCGTGTTGGGCTCGCCGCCGAACTCGGTCGAGGCGCCGCTGAAGAGCTTGCTGTGAGTGAGGAGCTGCGCGTGCACCTCGAGGCCGATGACCAGCTGGAAGTCGGAGAGCGACATGGTCAGGCCCTCCCCGGCGCGCGCTCGATCTTGGCCTCACGCTCCAGCGCCCGCCCGGCCCGAAGCACGGTGGCCTCGTCCCACGGCCGCCCGAGGAGCTGCACGCCGATGGGCAGGCCGCTCCCGGTGAGCTCGACCGGCACCGACAAGCCCGGCAGCCCCGCCAGGTTGCAGGGAATCGTCAGCACGTCCATCAGGTACATCGAGAGCGGGTCGTCGAGCTTCTCGCCCAGAGGCCACGCGGGCACCGGCGAGGTCGCCGAGAGCAGCACGTCGACGTCGGCGAAGGCCGCCTCGAAGTCGCGGCGAATGAGCGTCCGCACCCGCTGCGCCTTCACGTAGTACGCGTCGTGGTAGCCCGCCGAGAGCGCAAAGGTCCCCAGCAGAATGCGACGTTTGACCTCGGGTCCGAACCCCTCGGCGCGGCTCTGGGCGTAGAGCTCGCGCAGGCCCTTGGCGCCCTCCGCGCGGTGCCCGTAGCGGACGCCGTCGTAGCGGCCCAGGTTCGACGACGCTTCGCTGGTCGCGATGACGTAGTACGCGGCCAGCGCCACCTTGGAGTGCGGCAAAGACACCTCGCGCACCGTGGCGCCCAGGCGCTCGAGGGTCTTGGCGGCGCCCCGCACCGCGCGCTCGACCTCCGGGTCCATGCCCGGGACGAAGTACTCGCGCGGCAGACCCACCTTCAAACCCTTCACACCGTCTTCGAGCCCGGCGGTCCAATCCTGTACAGGTTTGTCCGCGGAGGTCGAATCCATCGCGTCGGCGCCGGCAATGGTTTGCAACATCATCGCCGCGTCGCGCACCGTTCGCGTCAAGGGGCCGACCTGATCGAGCGAGCTGGCGAAGGCCACCACGCCGTTGCGCGACACCCGGCCCCAGGTGGGCTTCAAGCCCACCACGCCCGTGAGCGCCGCCGGCTGGCGAATCGAGCCGCCGGTGTCCGTGCCCAGCGCGCCGAAGCACGCCCGCGCCGCCACCGCCGCCGCCGAGCCGCCCGAGCTCCCGCCCGGCGTCCGCGTCGGATCCCACGGGTTCCTGGTCGGCCCGAAGCCGCTGTTCTCCGTCGAGGAGCCCATGCCGAACTCGTCGAGGTTGGTCTTCCCCAGCAGCGGCGTTCCCGCCTCGCGCAGGCGCCGCGTCACCGTCGAGTCTTGAGGCGCCACGAAGCCCTGGGTTCGCGCGCGCACCGCCGCGAGCGACAGCGACCGCGCGTCACCGTCGGCGGCGAGAATCCGCGAGCCCGCCGTGGTCGGCAGCCCCTTCGCCACGATGTTGTCCTTGAGCGCCACCGGCACGCCGTCCAAGGGCCCGCGCGCCTGTCCCGCCTTCCGCCGCGCGTCCGAGGCCTTCGCCTCCGCCAGCGCCCCCTCCGCGTCCACGCTGATGAAGGGCGCCAGCGCGTCCTGCACCTGGTCGATGCGCGAGAGGCACGCCGTCGTCACCTCGACGGACGAGACCTCGCCCTTGGCGAGCGCCTGCGACACCTCGAACAGCGAGAGCTCGGTCGGCGTCATGGGCTCACTCGATGACCTTCGGGATGGCGAAGCTCGAGCCCACCGCCTTGGGCGCGCCGCGCAGCGCGTCCTCCACGGGAAGCTGCCCCACCACCGCGTCCGCCCGCGGCGCCTTCGCCTGGGCCAGCGCGGTGGTCGGCGGCACGCCCTCGGTGTCCACCGCGGCCAACGCCTCCACCGCGTCGAGGATCGCCGAGAGCTGGGCCTGCGTCCGCAAGAGCTCCTCGGGAGACAGGGCAAGCCGCGCCAGCGTCGCCACGTGCCGCACCTGGTCGGGGCTGAGCTTCATGGCCGCGCGTCTTACTATTTCTTCAGGCGCTCCAGCTGGTTCCTGGCCACTGCCGCTTCCGGACCGTTGGGCAGCACCTCGAGGTAGCGCTGATAGTACTGAATGGCCTTCTCGGTGTTCCCGCCGGCGCGGTAGGCCTCGGCGAGCCCCATGATGGCGGGCCCGTACGAGCGGTTGATGGCGAGGGCCTGCTCCAAGGACGCCTGCGCCGCCACCGCGCGGCCCATGTCCAGGAGCGCCAGACCCCGGCCGGCGAGCGGCTCGGCGCGATCGGGGTGAAGCTCCGCGGCGCGCCCGTACATGTCGAGGGCCGCTTCGCTCTTCTCCTGCTCGCGCAGCCGGTCGGCGCGGGCCATGTACCAGTCGTAGTCGTGCACCGGCTCGGCCTTCTTCGGCGCCTTCACGCCCGCGTCGACCACCGGCTGGCCAGCGTCCACCACCTCCGGCGCGCCCGCGTCGATCACCGGAGGCGCGCCGGCGTCCACCACCACCGCCGGGACCACCACCGGCTCGCCCGCGTCGAGCTCCTTTGCCGGCACCACGGCCTTCGCCTGCTCGGCCTTCGCGCGCGCCTCGGCCTCCTCGCGCTTCTGGGTCTCGTCGGCGAGCGCCTTCTCCGCGGCCCTCTTCTCCGCCGCGCGGGCCTCCTGCTCCGGCACGTACCAGCCGAAGTAGTAACCGAGCCCGCCGCCCAGCCCGAGGCCGGCGATCAGCAACAGAATCCAACCGCTCCGGCCCGAGCGCTTCACCCCCGCGGCGCGAAGCGAGTCCTCGAAGTCCTCCGACTCCGACTCCAGCTCCGGCTGCCGGGCGCGGCTGGGCGAGGGACGGTGCGGCCCGGACTGAGGCCGTCGCGGCCGGCCTTCCGGATCGGTGGCCTCGTCGTACTCGGTCGCGGAGCGCTCCGCCGGCACCGGCGGCTCGCGCAGCGGCGGAAGCCGGGCACCCTTGAGGGTCTCCGTCGGGCTCGTCGGCATCGACGGCGGCGGCGGAGGCGGCGGCTTCGCCATCATCGGCTCGAGGCGCTCCGGCGGCGCGGCGACCGGCGGGGGCGGGCTCGACGTCACGAAGGCCGGCTGCGGGGCGCTCACCGACTTGAGCGCGTCGTAGCTGCGGGCCCGCGCGGCGTCCTCCACCACCTGGAAGAAGCTCGCCAGCTCGGGAATGTTGCCCAGCCGCTTCCAGGCGTCGCCGGAGAGGGAGATCTCGTCGTCGCGGACCACCTTGCCCTCGATGATCCACTTCTGCAGCGTGGTCAGCTCGCGGCAGGTGTAGACGTTGCCGCTGACCTGCCGCACCTTCCACTCGCGAGACGGCGGCGCGGGCGGGAGCGCCGAGCCCGCGACCCCAGAGCCACCGCCGGGCGTGGTGAGGGAAGGCGCCCGGGCCTCCGGCCGCTTCACCTTGAAGACGTACTGACAGCTCGCGCACTTGACCGTCACGCCCTCGGCGGGAACGCGTGCGTCGTCGAGCTCGTACTCGCTCTTGCAGCTGGGACAGCTGACGTCCATTGGGATCACCGTAGATCATCCCACGGAGTTCCATCGGCCGAAAAATTGCGAGCGGGTTCCCCCTCCCTACACTCGGGCCGGATCAGGCTTCTACAGGGGTGTTCCGGCATGTCCGCAAAGCGTCCGAAGGAAAAGTCGCTCCTCTCCCGCCAGGAGATCGCCTCGCGCCGCAGGGCGCTGAGCTCGAAGAAGCTCGCGGCCCCTGGCGTCGGCCGCCGCGCCATCTGGGGCGTGGTGCTCCTCGCCGTCTCGGCCCTCGCCTTCTTCTCCATCGCCACCTTCGACGCGCACGATCGCATCGGCCCCGGCTTCCACAACGCCATCGGCCCGGTCGGTCACGCCCTGGCCGAGGCCCTGCGCGGCCTGCTCGGGGTGTGCGCCTTCGCCCTGCCCCTCGCCGGCTTCTACGCCGCCGCCCTCGTCATCACCGGTGAGAAGGACAAGCAGCGCTGGCCCCAGTTCGTGGCCTTCGCCCTGCTCCTCCTCTCCACCTCGGTGCTGGCGCAGCTCGCCTTGCGCGAGGACGCGAGCTGGGCGCACGCCCCCGGCGGCCTCGTCGGCCGGGAGCTCTCGGGCATCCTCACCGCGCTCTTCTCCACCGTCGGCACCGTGGTGCTGGTGAGCGCGGTCGCCGCCGTGGCCTTCATCGTCGGCACCGAGCTGCAGTTCCTCCGCCTCTGCGGCTTCGTCTGGGAGAAGGCCGTCGAGCTCGGCGGCTGGCTCTCGCGGTGGACCGAGACCTTCGTCGCCAGGCAGAAGGAGCAGCTCGAGGCCCGCATGTCGGCGCGCGAGAAGGAGCGCGTCGAGGAGGCCGCCTTCCTGGCGCAGCTCGAGGCCGAGGAGGCCCACCTCGACGGGCTGGAGGCCGCCGCCTTCGAGGCCGACTACATCGCCGAGGAGGCCGCGCGGGCGCAGCGCGAGAAGGACGCGCTCCGGGCACAGGAGATCGAGCAGAAGGAGCGCGAGCGCGCCGCGAAGGAGCGCGACATTCTGGAGAAGGAGGCCGCCCGGCTCGCCCGCGAGGCCCTCAAGACCGCGCGGGCCATGGAGAAGGAGAACCGCCAGGGCGCTGCGTCCTCCATCGCGCAGGGCCTGCTCGCCGAGGCCGCCGTGCCGCCCCCAGGCCAGGGCGCGGCCATCGGCAGCGTCGCCAGCACCGACCCGGCCTGGGCCGCCTTCTTCGCCGGCGGGAGCCAGAAGCTCGTGTCCTTCCCGCCGCAGCCCGCCGCCGCCGCTTCGAGCGCGCAAGGGCCCGCGACCGCGCAGGGTCCGGCCCGGCGCCTGCCCAACATCATCGAGCCCCCCGCGCCGCCCAAGGAGGCCTTCGCCTCGCTGCCGCCCACCCCGGCCGCCGAGCTGGCCCAAGCGTCCGGCGCCACCGCCGCCGAGTCCGTGGGCGCGCTGTCCATCGCCGCCTCGGAGTCCGCGCTCGCTCCGGTCGCGGCCGCCGCCACCGGCGCCCAGCTCCCCACCGCGGCCCTCGCCACCGGCGTGGGCGCCACCGCGCTCGCGCGCATGCCGGTCATCGTCGAGCCCAAGGCGCCGCCCAAGCCGACCAAGCGCCCGCAGTTCGAGATGGCCGCCGGCCGCACCGGCTTCGATCTGCCGCCGCTCGACGTGCTGGAGGCGAAGCAGCGGGAGCGCGCCGCCCTCGACAAGGACGCCTTCCTCTCCACCGCCGAGAAGCTCACCTCGAAGCTGAAGGACTTCGGCATCGAGGGCGAGGTGGTCGAGATTCGCCCCGGCCCGGTCGTCACCATGTACGAGTTCAAGCCGGCGGCGGGCGTGAAGATCTCCCGCATCGCGTCGCTGTCCGACGACCTCGCCATGGCCATGGAGGCCATGCGGGTGCGCATCGTGGCGCCCATTCCCGGCAAGGGCGTGGTCGGCATCGAGGTGCCGAACAAGGACCGCGAGACCGTCTTCCTCAAGGAGATCGCCGAGCAGGAGATCTTCCTCAAGTCCAAGTCGACGCTCACCATGTGCCTGGGCAAGGACATCGAGGGCATGCCGTACCTCCTCGACCTGGCCAAGGCGCCGCACCTCCTGATGGCCGGTACCACCGGGTCCGGCAAGTCGGTGTCGGTGAACTCGATGATCATGTCGCTCATCCTCAAGGCCACGCCGGAGGAGGTGCGCTTCATCATGGTGGACCCGAAGATGCTGGAGCTCTCGGTCTACGAGGGCATCCCCCACCTGCTCCTCCCCGTCGTCACCGACCCGCGCAAGGCGGCCATCGCGCTGCAGTGGGCCGTGGAGGAGATGACCCGCCGCTACAAGCTGCTCGCCGAGGCGGGCGTGCGGAACATCGCCGGCTACAACGCCAAGATCGAGGAGGAGCAGAAGAAGAAGGCGTCCGACTCCACCATCGAGGCCAAGCCCAAGAGCATCAAGCCGCAGGAGGAGAAGAAGGTGGCCGCGCCGCCGACGCCCGCGCCGGCCGCCGAGACCAAGGCCGACGCCGCGCCGCCCAGCCCGCCGAGGAAGAAGCGCCGCCTGCTCATCGTCGACGTCGCCGGCGAGGGGGAGGGCGCTCCCCAGCCCGCCGAGGCCGAGGCCGCCGGTGGGCCCGCGAACGCCCTGTCGATGGGCGTGCCCGCGCCGACCGAGGACGAGCCCGAGAACCCTCTGGAGGCCGCCGCCGCCGAGTCGCCGGTGGAGGCCGAGGTCGAGGCCGCGCTGACCGAGGCGGAGATTCGGGTGAACGAGGCGCAAGGAGTCGAGCCCACCGAGGAGGAGACGGCCGCCCTCGCCGCGGCCGCCGCCACCAGCGCGCCGGCCGACGAGACCGAGGAGAAGAAGAAGCTGCCCTACATCGTGGTCATCATCGACGAGCTCGCCGACCTGATGATGGTCGCCGCCAAGGAGGTCGAGACCAGCATCGCCCGCCTGGCGCAGATGGCCCGCGCCGCCGGCATCCACCTGATGGTCGCCACCCAGCGCCCGTCGACCGACGTCGTCACCGGCCTGATCAAGGCGAACTTCCCCACCCGCATCAGCTTCATGCTGCGCACGAAGATCGACTCGATGACGATCTTGGGCGCCACCGGCTCCGAGGCCCTGCTCGGCATGGGCGACATGCTCATCCTCCCGCCGACCAGCGCCCACCTGCAGCGCGTGCACGGGTGCTTCGTCTCGGAGACGGAGATCAAGCGCACCGTCGACCACCTGAAAGCGCAGGGGAAGCCCGTCTACGACGAGAACATCCTGAAGCCGCGCGACGAGGAGGGCGAGGGCGAGGGCGGCGAGGGCGACGCGCCGGTCGACGAGATGTACGACCAGGCCATCGCCGTGGTGTCGGAGATGAAGACCGTCTCCATCTCCATGCTCCAGCGGAAGATGCGGCTCGGCTACAACCGCGCGGCGCGCATCATCGAGCGCATGGAGCGCGACGGCCTGGTCGGCCCGGCCGACGGCGCCAAGCCCCGCGAGGTGTACGCCCGCCCGTTGGGGGAGATGCCTGGGGCCGGGGCGATGTAAGAAGGGGCGGCGATGACCCCGAATCCAGCTCCCGCGGTGCCGCCTGTGGCCCCGCCGCCCAACAAGAAGCGCACCCTCCTGCTCTTGCTGGCGGTGGTGATCGGCGCGCCGCTGGCGCTGTGCCTGGTGCTCGGCGCCACCATCGTCCTCTTCGACAAGACGCAGAAGAAGACGCCGCTCACCCAAGCCGAACGCGGCGCGCTGGTGACCGCCGAAGACCTGGTCGCCGCCGGGGCGAAGTTCGCGCCGGACCCCAAGGTCGAGGTCTCGAGCAAGAACGCCAACCTCGACGGCTCCTCCGAGCTCTCCTACGAGTACGAGTCGAAGGACCCGCCGGTCTACGTCAGCACCAGCATCTCGATGGAGAAGTCGGCCGCCGACGCCATCTCGAGCTACACCGGGCAGTCGGTGGGCGGCGCGGTGGGCATGAACCTCTCCGAGCCGAAGATGGGCCTCGAGGATCGCGACGACCTGCTCAAGTGGGGCGACCAGTCGCGCGCCCGGCTCATCACCTACGACGGCCACCCGGTGGGCAACTTCTTCATCGCCAGGAAGAACAACCGCGTCTTCCTCACCATGTTCACCGGCGTGTACTTCGACGACCCCGAGGACTTCAAGAGCGTCATCGAGCCCAAGCTCGAGGCGATGGACGCGCTGGCCCACTGACGCCCGTTCGGGGTGAGCCGACCTCCGCTCGGGGTGAGCCCGTCGAACCCCGTCCGCGCTCGTGCCACGATGCGCTTCGTGCGCGTCACGCTCTTCGCGCTGCTCGCCGCTCTTGGCCTCGCCGGCTGCGGCCGCACCATGGTCGTCCCGCCCGGGCACTTCCCTCCCGACGCGGGCTGCGGCGACGGCCTGGTGCAGCCTCCCGAGCAGTGCGACGACGCCAACGCCGACGACGGCGACTGGTGCCTGACCAACTGCCTCACCGCCCGCTGCGGCGACCACCACGTGCGCCGGGGCGTCGAGCTGTGCGACGAGGGGCCGCTCCCCTCTGACGCCGGCACCTGCACCACTCGCTGCACCGTGCCCACCTGCGGCGACGGCCACGTCGAAGGCCAGGAGCAGTGCGACGACCAGAACTTCGACGACGGCGACGCCTGCCTCTCCACCTGCCTGCCGGCCTTCTGCGGCGACGGCTTCACCCACCGGGGCGTCGAGGCCTGCGACGACGGGAACCCCGACGAGGGCGACGACTGCCTCGTGGGCTGCCAGGTGGCCCGCTGCGGCGACGGCGAGGTGCACCGGGGCGTGGAGCCCTGTGACGACGGGAACTCGGACGACGGCGACGCCTGCCTGGTGGGCTGCGTGGCGGCCCGCTGCGGCGACGGCCTCCTCTGGCGCGGCGTGGAGGAGTGCGACGACGCGAACGCCGACGACGGCGACGCCTGCGTGCACACCTGCCGCCTCGCCACCTGCGGCGACGGCTTCCTCCAGCGCGGCGTGGAGGCCTGCGACGACGGCAACCAGGACGACGGCGACGCCTGCGTGAGGGGCTGCCGGCCGGCCCGCTGCGGCGACGGCTTCGTCCAGCGCGGCGTGGAGGCGTGCGACGACGGCAACGCCAACGACGACGACGGCTGCGGAAACCGGTGCACCCTCCCCGTCTGCGGCGACGGGAAGAAGCAGGGCGCGGAGCAGTGCGACCTGGGCGCCCAGAACGGCGACACGCCCGCCTTCCGCATCACCCAGCCCTCCGGCACCAACATCGGCACCGACGCGCTGGTCAAAAAGGGCACGGTGCAGAGCTTCTACGGCTACCGGAGCGCGTCCTCGCACACCGGCCTCGAGGCCGTCGGGGAGAGCCGCATCTACCTCTACGCCGACAGCACCACCGGCCTGCTCTCGCTGGTGCTCACTCACGGCATCGACTTCGACTCCACCAGGCTGCGCCAGCCCGCGTCGCACGTGGAGATGGACGTCACCGGCCTCCCCTCCGGCACCACGGTGCAGCTCGCCGACGACGTGCCTTCCGAGTTCTTCATGAACGCCAGCCAGCCCGGCCAGGCCTTCGGCCGCTGGAGCTTCGACCTGAACAGCGACGGCGGCGCGCTCGGCTTCCTCCCCTTTCCCGGCCACTGGAAGATCATCGTCACCCCCCGCTTCCAGAGCGGCATCACCACCTGGGGTTGGGTGAGGCACGACGCGACGCGCATTCCGCTGAACATGAGCCAGCCCATCACCATCGAGGCGCTCGACACCTCCTCGCTCTGCCGGCTGGACTGCACCGCGCCCACCTGCGGCGACGGCCGCCTGGACGCGGGCGAGGTCTGCGACGACGGCAACACCAAGGGTGGCGACGGCTGCTCGGCCGACTGCCGGAGCCTGCGCTGACCCCGGCGCCACCACGGCGGCCACCCGCGCACCGAACGGGGTGGGAAGGCTCGCACCGCGGCGGCGCCGGTGCTAACGGGCGCGCATGGCCGAGCGGCTGCCCCTCTACGCGACGGCGTCCCGCGGCACCGAGCCCTTCCTCGCGGAGGAGCTCGAGGCCTTGGGCGCCAAGAAGGTCCGGCAGGACCGCGGCGGCGTCCGCTTTCACGCCAACCTCGACGAGGCGCTGCGCATCCTCGTGCACACCCGCATCGCGATGCGCGTCCTCTACCCGCTCGGCGAGTTCGACGCCCACGGCGCCGAGGGGCTCTACGAGGCCGCTGGCGCCGTCGCCTGGGAGGACTGGCTCACCAAGCGCTCCACCTTCGCCGTCGAGGCCACCCTCAAGGAGTCCGAGCACACCCACTCCGGCTTCGTGGCCCTGAAGGTCAAGGACGCCATCGTCGACCGCCTGCGCGACAAGCTCGGCCAGCGGCCCGACGTCGACTCGCATCACCCCGACGTCTCGGTGGTGGCGCACCTGGCCAAGACCCGACTGTCGCTGTCGCTCGATCTCTCCGGCGACCCGCTCTTCAAGCGCGGCTACCGGGTGATGACCACGCCGGCGCCGATGAAGGAGACCCTCGCCGCGGCCATCCTGCGCGCCGCCGGCTACGACGGCTCGGAGCCGCTGGCCGACCCCATGTGCGGCTCCGGCACGCTGGTCATCGAGGCCGGCCACATCTCCACCCGGCGCGCCCCGGGGCTGAAGCGCTCCTTCGGCGTCGAGCGCTGGCCGATGTTCGCCGAGCAGGCCAAGCACACCCTCGCCGAGGTGAAGCGCGAGGCCAGCGCGATGCTCGTGCCGGCGCTCTACCCCATCTTCGCCCGCGACAAGGACGCCGACGCCCTCGCCGCCGTGAAGAGGAACGTCACCGCCGCGGGCCTCGGCACCACCGTGCGCATCGAGGAGGCCGACGTGCTCCACGCGCCGCCGCCGCCGGGCCCCAAGGGGCTGCTCGTCACCAACCCGCCCTACGGTGAGCGGCTCGGCTCCGGCGGCCAGAAGGGCATGAAGTCGTTCTTCTTCAAGCTCTCCGACGCGCTCGGCACCTGGGGCGGCTGGCGCATGGCCGTGCTCGCCGGGAACCCCGCCTTCGAGAGCGCCTTCCACCGCAAGCCCACCAAGCGCCTGCCGTTCTGGAACGGGCCCATCGAGTGCCGGCTGCTGCAGTACGGCTCCGCGGGGCCGGTGCGCGCGGCCCACGGCGTCGTCGACCCGGACGAGGACGAAGCGCCACCGTTCAGCCCGAGCGGAGTCGAGGGCCCGCAGTCCGACTCCACCGACTGAGCCCCATGCCCGTCGACGACGCCAAGGACGGCGATGCCGTCACCGGGGAGGCCAGGGTCGAGGACCTCGATCCGCTCCTCGGCGTCACGCTCGACGGCCGCTTCCGCATCGTGGGCGCCGTCGGCCGGGGCGCGATGGGCGCCGTGTACCGCGCGGTGCAGGTGCCCCTGAACCGCGCCGTGGCGCTCAAGGTCCTCGACTCGAACTTCGGCCCCGGGCGCGAGACCAGCTTCCGCCAGCGCTTCCTGGTCGAGGCCGCGCTCACCGCGAAGCTCCAGCACCCGAACACGGTGCGCATCATCGACTACGGCTGCACCGCCGACGGCATCTTCTACCTGGCGATGGAGTACCTCGACGGGCAGACGCTCGATCGCCTGCTCGCCAAGGGCGCCCTGCCCTGGCGCCGGGCGCTCTCCGTCACCCAGCAGGTCGCGCGCGCCCTGCGCGAGGCCCACGAGCTCGGCGTGGTGCACCGCGATCTCAAGCCCTCCAACGTGATGCTGCTGCCGGCCGACGACGACACCGAATACGTCAAGGTGCTCGACTTCGGCCTGGTGAAGAGCTTCGTGGAGGGCGAGGAGCTCGAGGGCCGCGCCGTCACCCAGCAAGGCATGCTGGTCGGCTCTCCGCCCTACATGGCCCCCGAGCAGGGCGACTCCAACGTGGCCGACCCGCGCAGCGACCTCTACTCGCTCGGCGTGGTGCTCTTCGAGATGCTCACCGGGAAGGTGCCGTTCTCCGGGACGCAGCCCTTGGAGATCATCGTCAAGCACGTGCGCGAGCCCCTGCCGCCCATCGCCGCGCCGCCGGGCTTCGAGCCGGTGCCGCCCGCGGTGGAGGCGGTGGTGCGCCGCTGCCTCGCCAAGTCGCCGATGGACCGCTACCAGACGATGGACGAGCTCCTGCAGGCGCTTTCCGAGGTGGTGGGCCCCAGCGTGTCGAAGCCGGGCCTCGAGCCGGTGGCCGCCGTCTCGCAGCCGATCGTGCTCCGGCAGGGCATTCGGCCGGTGTGGCTGGCGGTGGCCTTCGCGCTCGCCCTGCTCGCCGGCATCGCTCTGACCTGGGCGATCGTGCCGAAGCCGAAGCCCACGGTGCAGGTGGTGACGGTGCCGGTGCCGACCGATCCCGACGAGCGCCTGGCGCCGCCGCCGACCCAGATCGTCTTCCACGTGGAGACCGATCCCCCCGGCGCGACCGTCTTCTGGCGGGGCAAGCCCCTGGGCGTGACGCCGCTCGACTTCCCGGTGAACTCCACCGGGCAGGAGAACACCTCGGTCGAGCTGCTCCTGAAGAAGGACGGCTTCCTGCCCCTGAGCGTCAAGTCGGGCGGCAGCGGCCCGCGCATCGAGCTGTCGCAGAAGCTGCAGCCCATCCCCGCGCCGCCGCCTGCCGTGGAGAGGCCGCCCAAGCCCGCGCCCGTGGAGAAGGCGCCCAGGCCGGTGCCGGCGGAGAAGACCGCGAAGAGCAAGCCGCCGAAGAAGGCCGCCGCGCGGCTCGACGAAGAGGACGAGCCGCCTTCGCCGAGCGATCTCAAGCGGCCGAGGCCCTAGGTGCGAGCGACCCCGACCGGCATCGCGCTCGTCTCGTGCCTCGTGGCCGCCGGCTGCGTGACACCCGCCCGCGCGCGGATCGATCTTCTGCCCGACGGCTCCATCGGTCCCCAAGCGCCCGCCGTCGCCTGGGGAACCATGGAGCAGGCTGACGAGCAGCTCATGGGGCTCGAGCCCAGAGCCACGGCGTCCGAGCTCGCGGTGGCGAGCTGGTCGGGCGAGACCGCGTGCTTCGACGTCCTGATCCGCACCACGGGCGGCGCGATCCCGACCTGGGACGCGCGCGTGCAGACCGCCGACGGCACCGCGCCGGTCCAGACGCTGACCCTCGCCAGCTGCCGCGAGTCCCCGTGCCTCCCCCGAGGTTCCACCCTCGCGCCGCTCCGCGGTGAGCCGCGCGTGCAGGAGTCGGGGGGACGGTTCTGCGTCTCCGCGCTCCCGCCGCGCGAGGGGCCGATTCGGGTGGAGGTCTCCCAGGGCGCCTACGTCCTCGAGTTCAACCTCGCGGTGGTGCGCGTCCAGCCTCCCTCGCTGTGAGCCCCGAAGCCGAAACGGCCCTCCCCGCGCGGTGACGGAGAGGGCCGCTTCACCCGACGAACCGAGGAGCGCCTCGGCTAGTTCGTCAGAGTCTTGGCGAGGGTGTTGTTCAGCACCTGCTGCACGAAGGTCGGGTTGTGCAGGCCCATGCTCTGGTCACCCTCGATGAGGAAGTAGTTCCACCCGGCGCGCACCATGTTCCCGGAGAGCGCGTACAGCGCCACCGGGGTCGCCTGGTTGTCCTTCAGCGCCCCCAGCTGCACGCCGAACGAGGTCATCGACTTGGGCGAGCCGACCGCCGCGCCGGTGCCGTCCACGAACTGGATCGAGATCGGGTTGGTGAAGGTGAGATGGAACTCGATCTGCCCGTGGCCCTCCTCGATGCCGACCGAGACCACCGGGTTGGCGGCCGTGTCGATGGCGATGTTGCTCGCCGAGGTCGACGAGTACAGGTCGGTCGCCGCGTCGTAGGCCCGGACGTTGATGATGCCCGCCGCGTTGATCTTCGCCTTGGCCGCGGTCGCCATCTTCGTGGCCAGCGCCTGCAGGCCCGCCTCGACCGAGGCCTGAATGCCCTCGCCGTTCACCGTCGCCCCGTGGCAGTTCGCGCAGAGCTTGCCCTTGTCCGCGCCGAGGATTCGGAACTCGTGCTTGTTGTTCGCCGGAGCGCCGTGCGAGAGGTGCGTCTTCGGGTTGAGCGCCATGTGGCAGCCGACGCAGGTGTCCTCGATGGCGCTGTGCTTCGACGCCATGGGGAGCGTGGGGCCCATGAAGTAGGCGTTGTTGCCGGTGAAGACGTCGCTCTGGCAGGCCTGGTGCGGCGCGCTGTAGCCGGTCGGGTTGCCGCCGTTGTACGTCTCGCCGTCCGCGTGCAGGTAGGTGGCGGTGGAGCTCCCGGTCTGCGCGCCGTTGCGGCTGTTGTGGCAGGTGGCGCACAGCGCGCCCTTGCCCATGCCGTAGCCGACGAAGCCGGCGGGGAGCAGCGACGTGTTGCCGAAGACCCGGAGCTGATTCGGGTTCGCCTTGTCGTGCGGATCGTGACACGCGGTGCAGGTCACCGGCTCGACGTTCCCCGGGCCCACGTCCGTGACCACCGCCGCCGTCGACGCGATGCTGCCCACGTTGCCAGCCTGGAGGTTGTCGACGAACACCGAGAAGCCCTGCGCGGTGTGGCAGCGGCCGCAGTGGCCGTTCAGCTTGGTGCCCGAAACCCCCTTGGCGGCGCCGCCCCGGTTGGAGTGCCCCCACCCCGTCACCGGGTCGACGGTGTTCCACTCCGAGTACTGGTGGTGGCCCGAGCCCGAGGCGTGGCAGGTGGCGCAGACCTCGGCGCTGAACCCGATGCGCGGCGACTTGAAGGCGCCGACGCCGGCCGGCGCGCCGGTGGGCGAGTTGCTCAGCATGTGCGCGTCGCTGGTCTGCGGGCCGTGGCAGTTCTCACACTGAATGTTGGCCAGCCGCGCGACCGTCGGCTTGGCGGTCACCATGTTGGTCCAGTTCGACGAGCTGAGCACGCTGGGGAAGACCCAGTTGGCGGTGGTGGCCACGTCGTCGAAGCCGCCGTTGGCGATGGCCGGGTCGTAGCCCACCGTGTGGCAGGAGACGCAGCCCGCGCCGTAGCTTGGGCTCTTGGTGCCGTCGATGCCCATGCTGAACTGGGTCGCGTGGCCGGTCCCCTTCCAGGGCGTGAACTTGTTCGGGGCGATCGTGTCGTTGTGGCAGGCGGTGCAGGCGGTGTCGACCGCGACCGAGTCGGGGCCGGTGGTGCCCACGCCGGTGACGATGCCCTTCCAGTCGCCAGCGTAGATGTCCATGCTGTTGGCGCCTTCGGTGACCGTGTACAGGCCCTGCGCGTCGGCGACGAAGGACGGCGTGCGGCCGGTCGTCGAGTCCAGCGCGGCGTTCGAGCCGGCCGGCTTGGCGGTCAGCGTCCAGCTGCTCGGGTCGGCGTGGCCGCTGTTGAGGTAGACGCGCGTGTTGAAGGCGACGTTGCGCGAGCCGGTGAGCACCGGGGCCGCGTTGACGGTGACGGTGACGGCGGTCGACTGGCCCCGCCCGTCGCTGACCGTGACCTTCGCGCTGACGCCCGCGCGGGTGTCGGCGGAGATCGGCAGCACGCCGAAGCGATCGGGGATGGTGTAGCCGGAGGTGAAGGCTCCCGGGTCAGCCGCATCGAAGCGCTTGGCGAAGGCCGCCGCCACTGAGGGCATGGTCAGCACCGCCGAGGTGGCCGGCGTGTTCGGAACGAGGGTGACCCCGGTGAACTTGAGCGCGGTGGCGTCGGCCCAGGCGTAGGTGAGCGTGTCGCCGTCCGGGTCGGTGGCGGTCGCGGTGAGGGTGACGGCGGTGCCGTAGCCCACGTTGTTCGACGCGGCCGCCAGGGTGACGCTGGGCTTGCCCGAGGACGCCTCGTTCAGGGTGACGTTGAGGGTCACCGCCTGGCCGGCCAGCGCGCCGACCATCAACGGCGCGGGCGAGGTGTAGTGCGCCTTGGCGAAGGTGAGGGTCAGGGTGCCGAAGGGCACGGTCATGGTGAAGTCGCCCGTGGCGTTGGTGGTCGCGGTCTGCACCACGGTGCCGCCCGAGTCCTTCGCGGTGACGGTGACGCCGGCCAGGGCGTCGGCCTTCACCCCGTCGGTCACCGTGCCGCTCAGCGTGCCGGTGGTGGGCGCGGAGGTGCCGGCAGCCCCCGCGGGGCCGGTGGCGCCGGTCGCGCCCAGCGCTCCGCCCGGGCCCGTGGGTCCAGCGGCGCCGTCCTTCCCGTCGACTCCGTTCACCCCGGCAGCACCGGGCTCTCCTTGTTTGCCTTCGCAGCCACTCAACAGGGCCATGGCAACGGCGGTCGCCACCACGACCTTCCAGCGTCTTGTGTTGTGCATTCCGAGCCTCCTCCAGAGGGTGTTGCGTGCACACCCTCGGAGGTCTGCCCCGGGCAATCAATAGCTGCACTACTAAATGAGTAAAATGCAATCAGCTATACTTCTCGCTCTCGAGATGGCGTGGGCGGAAAAAATGCGGCTGTGCCTGGCGCGACTCAAACCCGGTGCTCTCGGCTCCGGATGATGCGGCCGATGTTCTCGCGGTGGGTGGCGATCATCGCCAACACCAGCAGCACCACGAGCCACGGGTACTCCGGCGGGCCCGGGAGCAGGAAGGCGAGCGCGAGCGCCGCCACGCCGCCGGCCAGCGAGCCGATGGAGCTCACCCGGAAGAGACCCACGATCGCGGCCCACACCACGAAGCCCGCCAGCGCCGCCCAGGGCAGGAGCACGGCGAGTACGCCGGCGGCGGTGGCCACGCCCTTCCCGCCCTTGAACTTGAGCCACACCGGGAAGACGTGCCCGAGGAACGCCGCCAACGCGACGCCCGCGTGCACCAGGGCCTGGCCGGGCAACAGCCACACCGCGAGCCCCACGGCCAGCGCGCCCTTGAGCGCGTCGAGCACGAGTACCACCGCGCCGAGCCTCTTGCCCGCCACGCGCGCGACGTTGGTGGCGCCGATGTTGCCGCTGCCCTCCGCGCGCACGTCCTTGCCGGCGAAGCGCCGGGCCACGATGACCCCGAAGGGAATCGAGCCCAACAGGTACCCCAGCGCCGCGAGCGCGAACGTCATCACGTGTAGTGCATGACCCGGTGGAAATAGGCGACCAGGCAGTAGTTGATGCCGAAGAGCAGCCCCGCCCCCCAGCGCACGCGCCGCCACTCCTTCTCGGACAGGACGAGCTCGGGCAGCGGCACGCCGAAGACGAGGTGCACCGCGCTCGCCACCACCGCCGCCGCGAAGAAGAAGGCGGCGACGGTGCCGAGCGGGTTGGCCTGCAGCGCGCCGAGGACGTTGAGGTGCGAGAAGCGGTCCGCCGCCCGGGTGAGCCCGCAGCCGGGGCAGGGCCAGCCGGTGACCTTCCGCCAGGTGCACCCCCAGAACGGAATCATCTTCGCCAGCGGCACGAAGCGCGCGACCAACAGGCCCACCAGCCCCACCAGCCCGAGGGCGTCGAGGCTGCCGAACGAGCGGTTCTTCGGAGGAATGTAGAGCTGCACGGGTTCGCGGGGCTTGTACCGGAAATCGACGGCCGAAGTCGAAGGGCTCCTTCGGGGGGGGGCGTCACCGACTTGCCTCCGACGCCCCGGCTGCGCTACGGCTCGCCGCCATGAACGCTCTCCTCCTCGCCCTCGTCCTCACCTGCGGTAGCGACTCGAACTGCGCGTGCGCCCACGGCAAGCAGCAGGCCGCCGCGCCCGCCGCGACGTCCACCACCGCCAAGGCCGCCGAGGCCACCGAGTGCAGCCACGAGCACGCCGGCGAAACGAAGGCCGCCGCGCCCGCCGCCAAGGCCGACGCGCTGCTCTCCCGCGGCGAGAAGCTCAAGGGCCTGCCGGCGGTCGAGCTCACCAAGCTCCTCGCCTCCCCCACCGACTTCGACGGCAAGTCCGTCGCGCTCGAGGGCACCGTGCGCCGCGCCTGCCAGACCAAGGGCTGCTGGATGGAGCTCGCCGCCACCGACAAGGGCCCGGGCGTCCGCGTCACCTTCAAGGACTACGGCTTCTTCGTCCCCCTGGACTCGGCCGGCTCCAAGGCCAAGGTCGAGGGCACCGTGAAGGTCGCCGTGCTCGCGCCGGAGAAGGCCAAGCACTACGAGTCCGAGGGCGCGCAGGTCGCCAAGGCGAAGGACGGCAGTTACCGCGAGGTTCAGCTGGTCGCCTCGGGCGTCGAGCTGCGCAAGTAGCCGCTCGGCCGCCTGGCTCGGCGGAGGCCGCCGAACCGCCGTTCACGCCGAGCCCGTCGAAGCGGGCCGGGCATCCCCCTCATGGGCCGCTCCTACTCGATGCGCGGAGTCCAGGGCGCCGCGGATCGCGCGGTGGCGCTCGCTCGCGACTTCCTCGAGCTCGAGTCCCCCGGCAGCCGCGTCCACGACGTCCAGACCGACCCACGCTTCCAGCACCGCGGCGTCGATCTCCTCTGGGAGCGCGATGGCCAGCCGGTGCTCGGCGTCGAGGTGAAGGGCGATCGCCAGGGGCGCCGTCGCGGCAACTACTTCTTCGAGCTCATCTCCAACGCCGAGAAGGACTCGCCGGGCTGCTTCCTCTACTCGGTGGCTGACCTGATGCTCTACGTGTTCCTCGACGTGCGCGAGGTGCACCGGCTCGAGCTTTCGCGGGTGCGCGAATGGTTCCTGTCCCGCGCGAAGGATTTCCCCCTCAAGACCACCAAGACCCGCACCGGCGCCGTCCTCTACACCACCGTCGGTGCCATCGTGCCCTTGCGCGACGTGAAGGCCGGCGTGCCCGAGGCGGTGCGGGTGCACCGCTTTCGCGTGACGACGCCGCTGGCGCCCCCGATGCCGTGAAAAAAATGAGGGCTGGAGCCCGGGAGGGGACGGGCTCCAGCCCTCGACTACCCAGCGCCCGGCTCTGGTCGGTGCCGGCGCTTCGCATCGAAAAACGACGCTCCGCTGCACTTCATTCCCAACCCGGAGGGCTTCCGGGGGGCTCCGGGGGGTCGAAACCCGCGCCAACTGGGCGGTTTTTGGCCCAAAATCCCGTCGATCAGTGAGGTGCGCACCGGCTTCGCTTTGGTAGTTTGTCGGTCCTTCCATGGCGACCAGGCAGAAACCCGGACACGACGATGGTGACGCCAACGTCGCCACGGAGACGAAGAAGAAGGAGCAGCTGAAGAGCCCCCCCCTGTACAGGGTGCTGTTTCACAACGACAACTACACGACGATGGAGTTCGTGGTGTGGGTGTTGCTCTCAATCTTCCACAAGTCCGAGGCCGATGCGGTCTCGATCATGCTGAACGTGCATCGAAACGGAGCCGGAGTGGCGGGCGTGTACACGCGTGAAGTCGCGGAGACGAAGGTGAACAAGGTGCACCAACTGGCGAAGGAACAGGAATACCCCTTGAAGCTGTCCCTCGAGCCGGAGGATCCCTGACGTGGCCTCGCCCATCATCGCCAAGGAGCTGCAGTCCGCGATTCGCTTCTCCGAAGCCGAGGCGCGCAGGCTGCGACACGAGTACCTCACCCTCGAGCACCTCTTGCTCGGCCTCTTGAAGGACCCACGTACGGTGGAGATCCTCAAGGCGTGCGGCGCGAAACCGACGCGCTTGAAGGAGCGCCTGATCAAGTTCCTCGACGAGACCGTCGAGAAGCTGCCCGAGGACATCTCGGGAGATCCGCAGCAGACCATCGGCGTCGAGCGGGTCTTGCAGCGCGCCGCGTTTCACGCGCTGTCGGCGGAGCAGAAGGTCATGGACTCCGGCGACGTCCTGGTCGCCATGTTCCGCGAGTCCGAGTCGCAGGCGCTCTTCTTCCTCAAGGAGGAGGGGCTCACCCGCTACGACCTGCTCAACTACATCTCCCACGGCATCAAGAAGGAGGAGGACGGCAGCGGCCCCCGGCAGGGCGAGGAGCGCACCGGCGCCGGCAACCCGGCCGCCGAGGACGACGAGGCCCCAGGGCCGGCCAAGCGCCCGCTCGAGGCCTACTGCACCGAGCTCAACGTCGAGGCGGAGAAGGGTCACATCGACCCCCTGATCGGCCGCGCTCCGGAGCTCGAGCGCACCGTGCAGATCCTCTGCCGCCGGCGCAAGAACAACCCCCTCTACGTGGGCGAGTCCGGCGTGGGGAAGACGGCCATCGCCGAAGGGCTCGCGCTCGCCATCGTGCAGAAGAAGGTGCCCGAGGCGCTTTCGAAGGCGCGGGTGTTCTCGCTCGACATGGGCGCCCTGCTCGCCGGCACCAAGTTCCGCGGCCAGTTCGAGGAGCGGCTCAAGGCGGTCTTGAAGGCGCTCGCGGCCATCGAGGACGCGGTGCTCTTCATCGACGAGATCCACACCATCGTGGGCGCGGGCGCGACCAGCGGCGGCTCGATGGACGCGTCGAACCTGCTCAAGCCGGCCCTGGCGAGCGGGAAGCTGCGCTGCATCGGCTCGACCACGTACCAGGAGTACAAGGCGAGCATCGAGCGCGACCGGGCGCTCTCGCGGCGCTTCCAGAAGGTCGACATCAACGAGCCCTCGGTGGAGGACTCGGTGAAGATCCTCGAGGGCCTCAAGACCCGCTACGAGGAGCACCACCAGGTGAAGTACGAGGCCGACGCCATCCGCGCGGCGGTGGAGCTGGCGGCCAAGTACGTGAACGAGAAGTTCCTGCCGGACAAGGCCATCGACGTCATCGACGAGGCGGGGGCGATCGATCGCCTGCGCCCGGTGCGCACCGGCAAGGTGACGCTGCACGACGTGGAGACCATCGTCGCCAAGATGGCGCGCATTCCGCCCAAGACGGTGGCGCTCGACGAGCGGGCGCAGCTGATGAACCTGGAGAAGGAGCTGAAGGGCGTGCTCTTCGGCCAGGACAAGGCCATCGAGGAGGTCTGCGCGGCGATTCGGCTCTCGCGCTCGGGCCTGCGCACGCCGGACAAGCCGATCGGCAGCTTCCTCTTCGCCGGGCCCACCGGCGTGGGCAAGACGGAGCTCGCCAAGCAGCTCGCGCGCGTGCTGGGCGTCGATTTCCTGCGCTTCGACATGTCGGAGTACGGCGAGCGGCACACGGTGTCGCGGCTCATCGGCGCCCCTCCGGGCTACGTGGGCTTCGATCAGGGCGGCCTGCTCACCGACGCGGTGCGGAAGCAGCCGCACGGCGTGGTGCTGCTCGACGAGATCGAGAAGGCGCACCCGGAGCTGTTCAACATCCTCCTCCAGGTGATGGACCACGCGACGCTGACCGACAACAACGGCCGCAAGGCCGACTTCCGGAACATCATCGTCATCATGACGACCAACGCCGGCGCCCGGGAGATGAAGGCCAAGTCGCTCGGGTTCTCGGAGAAGGCCACGGTCGACCCGTCGCGCGCCAAGGAGGCGCTCGAGCGCACCTTCTCGCCCGAGTTCAGGAACCGCCTCGACGCCACGGTGAACTTCCAGGGGCTGTCGCCCGAGGTGATCCTGAAGGTCGTCGACAAGGAGGTCGGCGCCCTCCAGGCGATGCTGGTGGAGAAGAAGGTCACCATCAAGCTGACCCCGGCGGCGAAGGCCTGGATGGCCGAGAAGGGCTACGAGCCCGAGTTCGGCGCGCGCCCGATGGGCCGCCTGGTCGACAACGCGCTCAAGAAGCCGCTCGCCGAGGTCCTGCTCTTCGGGAACCTCAAGGACGGCGGCGTGGCCAGCTTCGACGTGAAGCCCGACGGCAGCGGTCTCTCGCTCCACGCCACCCCGGCGCTGACGGCGGTGAAGTCGGCCTGACCCGTCGTTCACTCTGAGCACATCGAAGGGTGCGCGCCTTCGCGTCCACTTGCGAAGCACGCGTCATGCATGATGGCATGACGGCATGAATACCAGCGCGTCAGCCCCCCCGGAGACCGACATCAAGCGCGTCGGGAAGAGCGGGCAGATCTCCCTCGGCAAGGAGCTCGCTGGGCAGTACTTCCGCGAGCAGCACCTCGACGACGGGACCATCGTGCTCGTCCCGGTCGTCGTGGTGCCCAAGACGCACTGGACCGTCCGCGACCAGGAGAAGATCCGCCGAGGGCTCGACTGGGCCGCGAAGCATCCCCCGCGCGAGTCGGATCTCGGCGAGGTGATGGCCATGGCCTCGAAGCCTCGCCGGCGGGGCAAGCGTGGCGACTAGGGTTCGCCTCGACCTCAACGCCCCCGAGTTCCTCGACGAGCTCCTCGACCTCGACAAGACCGAGCTCGCGCGGGTGATGAAGGCGCTCAAGAAGCTCCGCTCGATGGACTGGGAGACGCTGCAGTCCCACCGAGGTACCCACTGGGAGGAGATCGGTCACGTGCTGGCGCCGAACGGGAAGCCCGCCCACTCGCTGCGCCTGAGCCAGAAGTACCGCGCGCTCGCCTACCGCGACGGCGACTTCCTGCGGCTCATCTCACTTCACCTGGATCACGACTCCGCCTACCAGGCGTGAGCGTCAGCGCCCGCTGGCGAGCTTGGTGAACGTGTCCGTCGCGCCCGCCGCGAGATCGCCGTTGGTATCGGTCCACTCGAACAGGTACCAGCCGTCGGGGTACTGGGTGCGGTTGGGGAGAATGGTGTTCGCCCAGAACCAGGCGCCGGCCTGGGTGCCGTAGCCGCCGCTGCACAGGCCGTAGCTGATCAGCACCAAGGTCCCGCTCGCCGGGTCCGTCACCAGCTCCACCATGAACACGTCGCCGGTGCGCGGCACCGCGGTGCAGTAGCTGTTCGGCTTCGAGGCCAGGATGGCGCCCGTGCTCCGGAGCTTGAAGTAGAACGTGTCGATGGCGTTCGTGGCGTAATAGACCTTGGTCGCGCCGCGGGTCGTCTCCAGCCACTTCACGACCTTGTTCGGCACCGGGCCGCCCGCCGTCACCACCGTCGAGCCGCCGCCCAGGAGCAAGGCGCCCGTCGTCTGATCCACCCACGCCGCGTTCGTCTGGGGCCCGGTGAAGATCTGGGTCTGCGTCGAGCAGTTCGCCTGCACCGTCGACACCAGCACGTTGGTCGCCGCGTTGTCGCGCGCGATGCCGTCGAGGATGACGTAGACCTTCTTGTTGGCGCAGAACTCCGGGAACACCACGTCATGGCACACCAGGCCGTCGCAGAACTGGTCCGCGCCGCACTTGATGCCACAGCCGCCGCAGTCGGTCAGCGTGTTGGTCGCCGTGCAGCTCGAGCCGCAGCAGGCCGTCCCCGGAGAGCACGACGTCCCACACGCTCCGCAGTGCGCCGCGGTGTTCAGGCCCGCGCACTTCCCGTTGCAGCACGCCTGGCTCGGGCCGCACGCGAGGTTGCAGCCGCCGCAGTTGTTCGGGTCATTCGAGAGGTCCTGGCACCGCCCGCCGCAGCACTCCTTGCCGGTGCCGCACGGGTTCGTCTTGCTGCACGCCGCGATGCACGTGCCCGCCGAGCAGATCTGCCCCGCCGCGCACTGCGCGTCCTGGCTGCAGGCGCTGCACGAGTGATCGGCCTTGCACTGGCCCGATGGGCAATCGGAGTTCCCCTTGCAGCCGCGCTCGCACACGAAGTCCGTCCGGCAGTACTCGCCCGGCGCGCAGGTGTCGGCCGCTCCGGGGAGGCACTGCACGCAGGTGTGCGTCGCCACGTCGCACTTCGGCGTCGCGCCGCCGCACTGGCCGTCGTCGACGCAGGCCACGCATTGGCCGTTCTGCGGGTTGCACACCGAGCCGATCGGGCACGGGTGTTGGGCGGTGCAGCCGGCGATGCAGGCGTCGTTGCGGCAGACCTGGCCCGCGGGGCACTGCGCGTCCTGGATGCACTGCGCGCAGGTGTGCGTGACTGGATCGCACAAGGGCTTGGAGGCGTCGTGGCAGTCGCGGTTGTCCACGCAGCCCACGCAGGTCTGCGTCGCCGGATCGCACACCGGCACCGAGGGGTTCACGCAGTCCGCGTTCACGCCGCACTCCACGCACACGCCCGCCGCCACGTTGCACACCTCACCCGAGGGGCACTTCGGCTGGTCGGCCGAGCAGCCCGTCTTGCAGTGGTGGTCGGAGCCGCACACCCGCCCGATGCCGCACTGCGAGTCCTTGGTGCACTCCACGCAGCCTTGGCCCGCGATGCAGAAGCTCCCCAGCGTGCAGCGATCGGCGTCGCTCCGGCAGCCCGCCTCGCAGGTGCCTTGCGCGTTGCAGACGAAGCCCTCGGCGCACTGGGCGTCCTCGAGGCACTCCACGCAGGTCTCCAGCGCCGGTGCGCAGTAGGCCTTTCCCGTGTCGACGCAGTCGAATGACGTCTTGCACACGGCTCCGGGCGCCCCGCACTGGCAGCCGGAGAGGATCGAAACGACCGACACCACTGAAATGACGTAGCGCATCATGGACTCCACCTCGGTGGGGTTATCGGCGCATGAATCCCACAGTTGCGTACACGTCAAGCGGTTGCAGAAACACTCGTGACTTTGAAGACTTACTGAGTCGCGGCGGAGGAGGCCAGAAATGAGTTTCTCGCTCAAGGAGCCCGGCTTGGTCGACGTCCACTACGGGTCGGACGACGACATCGACCCCTCGCACCAGCCCGCCCTGGTCGGGCTCATCGAGACCGAGCTCGAGAAGGGCCGGCTCGGGGTGCTCTTCCGGGTGGAGACCTCGGCCGTCTCGCGCGCGGTGTCCGAGTTCTGGTTCGGCGTGGTGCAGCGCCTCGCCCCGCGGGGCCTGTGCGCCATGGCCATCGTCTCGCCGAACATCGCGGTGCGCGCGGCGGCGTCGGGCTTTCGGGTGATGAACAGCCTGCGCGGCGTGCCGGTGGAGGTGAAGGCGTTCAAAGGCGGCGACGAGGCCGGCGCCGCGGCGTGGGTCAAGGCGGCCGTCGGCGCCCTGAAGGCCTGAGACGGCTCAGCCCTCGAGCGCCTTCGCCAGCGCCTCCGGCGACAGGTTCTCCGCGCCCATGGCGTGGAAGCCGCCGTCGACGCGGATCAGCTCTCCGGTGGTGCTCGGCATCCAGTCGGAGAGCAGCACGCACGCCGTCCGGGCCACCGCGTCGATGCTCTTCTCGTCCCGCGCGTTCCAGCCCAGCGGCGCCTGCCGCCCCCAGGTGTTCTCCAGGTACTTGAAGCCCGGAATGCCCTTGGCCGCGATGGTGGCGATGGGCCCGGCCGCGAGCGCGTTGACGCGAACCCCCTTCGGCCCCAGGTCGCGCGCCAGGTACCGCACCGTCGCCTCGAGCCCCGCCTTGCACACGCCCATCCAGTCGTAGAGCGGCCAGGCCTGCGTCGAGTTGTCGAAGTCGAGCGTCACGATGCCGCCGCCGCCCGTCATCAGCGGAGCGCAGGCCGCCGCCAGCTCCTTCAAGCTGAAGGTCGAGACCTGAAACGCCTTCTGCACCGAGTCCCAGGGCGTGGAGAGGAACTTGCCGCCCAGCGCGTCCTCGGGCGCGAAGGCCACCGCGTGCAGGACGCCGTCGACCTTGCCCCAGCGCTCCTTCAGGGTCGCGGTGAGCTTGGTGAAGTGCTCGGCGTTGGTCACGTCGAGCTCCAGCACGTCGGGCACCGGCGAGAGCTTCTTCGCCGTACGCTGGGTCAGCGACATCGGGCGGCCGAAGCTCGTGAGCAAGACCTCGGCGCCTTCCTTCTGCGCGAGCTCCGCGACGGCGAAGGCGATGGACTGCGGGGTGAGGACGCCGGTGATGAGCAGCTTCTTGCCGGAGAGGAGCATGGAGCGCGCGCTTCTAGCCGCTCAGTCGCCAGCCCGGAAGTGCATCGCGAAGCCGAAGCTGCCGAAGGTGCCGCCGGAGCCCTGCGGCAGGGGAATGGTCATGCCCGGCTGATCGCGGCCGTAGTAGTCCAGGTAGAACTTGTCCCACTGGAGGAACATCAGCCGGCCGTAGAGCCCGAGCGCGAAGTAGCGCGAGAAGAAGAACATCGCGTCGAAGCCGAGCTCGGTCACCAGCCCGTCCATGCCGGTGCTCTGCCCAGCGATGCCGTAGCCGGCGCCGAAGTAGACCTTGAGGTCGACGCCCAGAGGCCGCCGATCCTGGTGCATCCACACCAGCTGCAGCGGGTGCCAGCCGACGGTGCCCACCAGGAAGCCGCCGCCGCCCCGGCTCGGTTCCGCGATGTTCCAGCCCGTGGCCGTGAAGTCCACGCCGATCGAGGCGTGCCCGAGGATGTTGTAGGCCATGTGGAGCGAGGCGGTGTGCTGGCTCTTGGCCTGCGCGATGAACACCCCCGCCGCCGCGTCCCCGACCTGCGACGCCAGGTGCGCCTGGTCGACGCTCCACGAGGCCCAAGGGCTGTACTCCAGCGACAGGACGAAGCCGCCGCGGCTGAAGTCAGGCACTTCGAAGAGCGGCTTGTCGGCGACGGTGGTGTCGCTGGTCTCCCGGCTCTCGCCCGCAAACGCGCTCCCCGCCACCGCGCACAGCGCCACCGCCAGCGTGCAAATCGTGGAACGACGGACCTTCGCGACGTAATAGAGATGATTCATGGCCATCCAGACTGAGTCGTACCTCACGGGCGCCAACATCGACTTCCTCGAAGCGCAGTACGCGCGCTTCCTCGCCGACCCCTCCACCGTCGAAGCCGGTTTCCGGGAGCTGTTCCAGTC
>JBBIOE010000054.1:0-36302 GCA_037443525.1 Archangiaceae bacterium
TGATGCTCTTCCTCGACGGCTTCCTCTTCAACGTCCACGCGGTGCCGGGCGTGGCGAAGAAGTCGGCCGAGGTGCTCTCGGACTTCTTCTGGGACAGCTCGGGCATCACCCTCTTCGGCGCCGCCGCGCTCGCCATGCGCCTCATCGCCGAGGAGCGCCAGACCGGCACCATCACCCTGCTCTACGCCTCGCCGGTGAAGGACCTCGACATCGTCTTGGGCAAGTTCCTCTCCGCGCTCGCCTTCCTCTCGCTCTTCCTGCTCTCCACCCTCTCGATGCCGGCGCTGGTCGCCTTCTACGGCAAGGTCTCCTTCGGCCACATCTTCGCGGGCTACCTGGGCCTGTTCCTGGTCGGCGCGGCGGGCCTGGCCATCGGCATCTTCGCGTCGGCGATGACCAAGAGTCAGCTCGTGGCGCTCATCACCGGCGTGGTGATGTGCGTGGCGCTGACCATGTGCTGGCTGCTCGCCAAGGTGACCGACCGGCCGCTCACCGAGGTGCTCAACGGCGTGGCGTGGTACCCGCACTTCGACCCTTTCCGGAACGGGATGGTGCAGCTGCAGCACGTGGCCTACTTCGTCCTGGTCTCTTTCCTTGGGCTCTTCGCCGCGACGCGCGTGCTCGAAGCGCGCCGGTGGAGGTGAGCGATGCCGAGCTTCCTCCTCTCCAGCGCATTGGCGGCGGGCCTCGTCTTCCTGTGGGTCGGCGAGCGGCTCGTGGAGTCGGGCACCACCCGCGGCGTCCTCTCGGGCCTGGGCCTTTTGCTCGTGCTCGCGGCGACCGTGGCGCGCCTTCCCCGGCGGGCGGTGAAGGGCCGCGATGATCTGAAGCGGGTCGAGACGTGTCTCCTCGGCCTGCACGGCGGCGTGCTGCTCTCGCTCCTCCTCTACGTCCTCCAGTCCGACGCCTGGGCGAAGGTGGCCGGCGCGCAGCTCTCGGTGGGGTGGCCGAAGCTCGCGGGCGTGCTCGGCGCGCTGTGGCCGGCGGTGCTGGTCACCGCGCTCATCCCCACGCTCTTGGTCGAGCTCTCGCTCACCTCGATGACCAAGGCGCCGTCGCTCGAGCTCGGGCGCGTGCGCGAGGCGATGTTCTCGGGCGTGGGCATGGCCTCGACGCTCATCTTCGCCTTCTCGATGCAGTACGTGGCCGCCCAGCGCGACGTGGTGAAGGACCTCTCGTACTTCCGCACCACCAGGCCGGGCGACGCGACCAAGAACATGGTGAAGAGCCTCGACCAGCCGCTCGAGGTGCACCTCTTCTTCCCGCCCGCGAACGAGGTGGCGACCCAGGTGCAGCTCTACTTCGACGAGCTGAAGGGCTCGTCGCCGAAGCTCGAGGTGACGGCGCACGACCAGGCGCTCGAGCCCACGCTCGCCAAGGAGCTCTCGGTGTCCGGCAACGGCACGGTGGTGCTGAGGAAGGGCGGCAAGAAGGAGAGCGTCTACGTCGGCCTCGAGCTGGAGAAGGCGCGCACCCAGCTCAAGTCGCTCGACCAGGAGGTGCAGAAGCGGCTGCTGCAGATCGCCCGCGCCAGGCGCACCGTCTACCTGACCGCCGGCCACGGCGAGCGCCTGCAGGACCCGGGCAACCAGGCCGACCAGCGCGCCACCATCGACCTGTTGAAGCGCACGCTGGTCGACCAGAACTTCGACGTGCGCACGCTCTCCACCGCGGAGGGCCTGGCGGTCGAGATCCCTCGCGACGCGGCGGCGGTCTTCGTCATCGGGCCCACGCAGGCGTTCTCGGAGCCCGAGGCCCAGGCGCTCCAGGCCTACGAGCAGCGCGGCGGCCGGCTCTTCATCGCCGTCGACCCCGAGGCCGGCCTCGACATGAAGGAGCTCCTCGCGCCGCTGGGCGTCGCCTTCACCCCGGTGACGCTGGCCAACGACAAGGTCTACGCGCGCACCTCCGCGCAGGCCTCGCCGGCCGACCGGAAGAACATCGGCACGCGCAGCTACTCCTCGCACCCCGCCGTCACCTACCTCGGCCGCTCGTCGGACCCCGTGGTGATGATGGGCGCCGGGGCGCTGGACGAGGCGAAGCAGCACCCGGCGAACACCTCCGTCGACTTCGCGGTGCGCGCCGACCACAACACCTTCAACGACGTGAACAACAACTTCGAGGCCGACCCGAACGAGACGCGGCAGGCCTACGGGCTGGTGGCGGCGGTGTCGCGGCGGAGCGCCAGCAACAAGGCCGAGGAGGAGCTGCGCGCGCTGGTCCTCGGCGACTCGGACTGCGTGGCCGACGTGATGCTCACCCAGGTGCGCGGGAATCAGCTGCTGGTGGTCGACGGGCTCAAGTGGCTGCTGGGCGAGGAGCAGCTCCAGGGCACGGTGAACACCGAGCAGGACGCGCCGATGCTCAGGAGCCACCAGCAGGACCAGGCGTGGTTCTACGGCTCGATGTTCGCGGGGCCCGTGGTGGTGCTGGCCATCGGGTTCGTGGCCCGGCGGCGGCCGAAGAAGAGCGCGGTGGCGCCGGCCAGCCCGGCGAAGGAGGCGAAGTCGTGAGGGCGCAGAACGCCGCGATTCAGGGAGCCTTGGCCGTGGTGGGCCTCGTCGCCGCCTACGTCACCTGGCAGCGCCCGAAGGAGACGCGCATCAACGACGCCGCCTTCGTGGTGGACGCGACCAAGCAGTCGCTCGAGCGCATTCACTACGAGGACGGCGTGCGGTTCCTCGAGCTCCACCGCACCACCGAGGGCGAAGCGGCGACCTGGGTGACGCAGGGCTTCTTGCCCGGGCAGCCGGTGGCCTTCGACGCGGGCCTGACCACGGTGGTGCTCGACGGCGGCGCCGCGGACGGTGGCGCGGCGCTCGTGGTGAACATCAAGCCGCCCGAGCCGACGCCCACGCGCGAGGTGAAGGGCAACGAGCGGGCCGACACGACGTGGCTTCGCTTCGCGCCGCTCGAGGCCACGCGCGCCTTGGGCCTGCAGCCGAACGACAAGCTGAAGGAGCTGGGGCTCGACGACGAGCGGCGCAAGCTCGAGGTGACGGTGGCGGGCACGACGACGCACTTCATCGTGTCGAAGCCGCAGGCCGGCGTGTTCGGGACCTACCTGCGCGAGACGCCCTCGGGTCAGGTGTACCTGCTCACCGGCTCCATCTTCTCGGACCTCGACCCCTCGGGGCAGGTGCTCGTCGACCGGCGGCTCCACCTGTTCAAGCTGGCCGACGCGGATCAGGTGACGGTGAAGGCCGACGAGCGCTCGGTGGACCTGGTGGTGAGCTCCGCCGACATCGTGCAGACGATGAAGGTCGCCCGCGCCTCGGCGCCCGACAAGCCCGACGAGCTGGTGAAGAACTGGTACGACAAGACCTGGAACCGCATCGTGGTCACCGAGGTGCTCGGCAAGGGCGAGAGCCCCAAGTCCGGGGAGCCGAAGGTGATGATGCGGCTCGAGTACTCGTCGCACGGCAAGCCCAAGGGCTGGCTGGAGATCGCGGAGGACGCGAGGCAGTTCTGGTGGGCGCGGAGCGAGAACACCGCCGGCTGGGTGGCCGTGCACCAGAACGCCGAGGACCTCGTCGCCGAGGCGAAGAAGCAGGTCATCGAAGCGAAGTAGCGCCGGACGCCCCTGGGGGGGACTGCATGAATCGAGATCGTCGCGCCGGGGAGGCGAACGCCGAGGCGCTCGCCCGCCTCGAGAAGCTCTCGCGGGTGGTGCCGGGCGTCCTCTACCAGTACCGGCTGCGGCCCAACGGCGGCTCGTGCTTCCCCTACGCCAGCGACGCCATCCGCGACGTCTTCCGGGTGAGCCCGGAGGAGGTCCGCGAGGACGCGTCGGTGGTGCTGGCGCGGATTCACCCGGACGACGCCGGGCAGGTGAGCGCCTCCATTCAGGCCTCGGCGCGAGACCTGACCCCGTGGCGTCAGGAGTTCCGGCTCAAGTTCGACAACGGCACCGTCCGTTGGATGCTCGGCGACGCAATCCCGGAGCGTGAGCCCGATGGCTCGGTGCTGTGGCACGGCTTCACCACCGACATCACCGACAAGAAGCGAGCCGACGAGACGCTGGAGGAGAACGCCTCCCGGTGGGCGTTCGCCATCGAGGGCACCGGCACCGGCGTGCTGGACTGGGACATTCCCACCGGCCAGATGCACTTCTCCCCGCGCTGGCTGGCCCTCGCCGGCTACACCCGCGACGAGCTCCCGCCGAAGCTGGAGACGCTGACCTCCCTCGTCCACCCCGACGACCTGCCGATGGCCTTGGCCGACGTGCAGGCGGTGCTCGAGGGCCGGAAGGCCGTGCACGCCGTCGAGCACCGGCTGAAGCACAAGAGCGGGCAGTGGATCTGGATCGAGGCGCGCAGCCTGGTCTCCGCGCGGAACGAGCGGGGCGAGCCGGTGCGCATGATCGGCACCCACGTCGACATCACCGCGCGCAAGCGGGCCGCCGAGGAGCGAGCCAGGCTCGAGAACCAGCTCCACCAGGCGCAGAAGGTCGAGTCGGTGGGCCGGCTGGCCGGCGGCGTGGCGCACGACTTCAACAACATGCTGAGCGTCATCCTCGGGCACGTCGGGCTGGCCCTCGAGCGGCTCGACCCCGCCGAGCCGCTTTACGCCGACCTGAAGGAGGTGCAGGCCGCGGCCGAGCGCTCGGCCGACCTGACGCGCCAGCTGCTGGCCTTCGCCCGCAAGCAGATGATCTCGCCCCGGGTGCTGGACCTGAACGAGACCGTCGCCGGCATGCTCAAGATGCTGCGCCGGCTCATCGGAGAGCAGATCCGCCTCGACTGGCGGCCAGACCCGGCGGCGTGGCCGGTGCGCATGGACCCGTCCCAGCTCGATCAGGTCCTCGCCAACCTGTGCGTCAACGCCCGCGACGCCATCGCCGGCGTCGGCACGCTGACCATCGAGACGGGGAACTGCGCCTTCGACGAGGCGTACTGCGCCGCTCACGAGGGGTTCGAGCCGGGCGAGTACGTGTGGCTGACCGTGAGCGACACCGGCAGCGGCATGAACCAGGAGACGGTCTCTCACCTGTTCGAGCCGTTCTTCACCACCAAGGTGATGGGCAAGGGCACCGGCCTCGGCCTGTCCACGGTGTACGGCGCGGTGAAGCAGAACCACGGCTTCATCACCGTCTCCAGCGAGCCGGGCACGGGGACGACGTTCACCATCTACCTGCCCCGCAGCACCGGGACGGTCGGCGGCGCGCGTTCCGCGGCCTCCACGAGCGACGCCCCCCGAGGGCACGAGCGCCTGCTGGTCGTGGAGGACGAGCTCGTCACCCTCAAGATGATCACCAGGATGCTCGAGCGGCACGGCTACTTCGTGCTGGCCGCGAGCACCCCCGCCGAGGCGCTGCGCCTGGCGAGGGAGCACGCCGCCGAGCTTCACCTGCTCATGACCGACGTGATCATGCCCGAGATGAACGGCCTGGAGCTGGCCTCCGCCGTCTCGGCGATCATCCCCGGCATCAAGCGCCTCTTCATGTCGGGGTACACGGCCGACGTGATCGCCCACCACGGCGTGCTGGAGGAAGAGGTGCACTTCATCCACAAGCCGTTCTCGATGGAGGAGCTGGGCGCCGAGGTGCGCGCGGCGCTGGCCGGGAAGTAGCCAAAAGCCCGCGCTCGTCACTTCCCCGGCAGCTGGCAGGTTCCGCCCTGGCAGATGGCTTCGCCGGGGCAGTCCGTGTCCTTGGCGCAGCGCTGCGCGGCCGGCGCACCGGGGAGCGGCGGCGGCGGAGGCGGCGGAGTCACCGCTCCACCCGACGGCGGCGGCACCGGCGGCGGAGCGTACCCGGGCGGGGGCCCGTAGCCCTGCGGCGGTCCATAGCCCGGCGGCGGGCCGTACCCTCCCGGCGCCCAGCGCGGCTCGGGCATGAGCCGCATCACCAGCGACGCCTTCTCCGGCGGCTTGTCGAGCAGCGTCGACCACGGCCGGAAGCCCGGCGCCGAAGCCGAGATGCGCACGTCGGTGAACGCCGTCTTGTTCGCCTCGAGGATGTCCTCCTCGCGCCCGCCGTGCTTGAGCACCATCGCCTGGGCCTCCGGCGTCGGATCGGGCTTCACCGGCTCGATCTGGCCGGGAATGCAGAGGATGAGCCCGTTGAGCAAGAGCGAGAACCCGGTCGAGAGCGCCACGGTCCAGAAGACGAACGGCCCCACGCCCTCGGTGCCCGGCTTGCCGAGCGCCTGCACCGCCGGCATGAAGTTGAAGGCGGCCCCGCCGAGCAAGGCCGCCCCCACCGCCGGCATGAACCAGTTCGCCCAGTGAAAGGTGCGGATGCGCTCGTCGTACTCGACCTTCACCGGCTGCGAGCCCTTGCCGACCACGTGGTAGCCGGTCACGTCCTCCACCTGCACCTCGGCCTCCGCGGGCTCGGTGGTCACGTTGACGGTGAAGGTCTTGCGCACCGTCGACTGCGGGAAGCACGCGAGCTGCGAGGCCAGCACCACGGCCACCACCACCCGGCTTGAAGCCCGTCGTCGCATCGTCCCTCCCTCGCGGGCGATGGTACGCCGTGGGCTCGGGCTCCGCCATCGTGCCCAGCGGGGACCGGCGCGGCAGCTCCCCGTGGTCAGAACAGCCAGCCGACTCCGCCGGAGATGAGCACCGCCTGGGTGGCGTAGCCCTTGGCCGTCGCCACGAAGCGCTCGTACGACGCGTCCACCACCACCTGCAGGTTCTGCAACCCGAGCGTCGCGCCGAGGGAGCCGCGCAGGCCGAGGCCCGTGCCGGAGAGGAAGTACGTCGCGCCCAGGCCGAGGTGCGGCCGCAGCTTCCCCAGGACTACGGGGTAGAAGCGGCCCTCGACGCGCGCCGCGGGGTTGGTGGTCGCCACGGCGCCGATGAGCACCCCGCCGTGCTTCCACGCCAGCTCGCCGAAGACGACCGGCGACATCGAAGGGAGGAGCGCCTCGAGCTCCGCGCGCACGCCCAGGGTGAGGCCGCCGAAGCCCCGGGGCATCGTCGGAGGGTGGTCGGCGAAGAGCGGGTCCTGCGCGACGAGCTCGTAGAGCATCGGTTTGAGCGCCTCGTAGACGGGGCCCAGGCCGCTCGACGCGGTGATGGTCTTGCCGACCCGGCCGAGGCTCTTCGCGTTGCGCGGGTCGATGAGCGAGAGGTTGACGATGACGTCGGCGTCGACGCGGGTGACGTCGCCGATGAGGGCGCGCTTGGAGTCCATCGCGCCGGCGAGCTCGGCCAGGCACGACTCCTGGGAGCAGCCGGAGAGCTGCCGCTGCCGCTCCAGGCCGAGGATGGCGGCGAGCTCCTCGTTGGAGAGCACGGCGTAGACGCCGATGGCCGCCAGCTCGGAGTGGACGCTGTCGGTGATGCTGTTGGCCGTCTCGGCGCTGACGCCGGGCCCGGGCCGCAAGCCGAGCAAGAGGAGCTGCTCCTTGGCCGCGGGCGCGGACGGCTTGGGCGGCTGGGCCACGGCGGTGGCGGCGGCCGGCTCGGGCGCGTGCGTCGCCTCGGCGGGTGGAGGGGTGGGCGAGGCCACCGGCGCCGGCTCGGGGTCCGGAGCCGGAGGCGGCGCGGGTTCGGGCGCTGGTGCCGCCGCCGGCGTCGGCGCGGGCTCGGATGGCTTGGTGGGCGCGGCCTTCGAGGCGCCGGCGGTCTTCTTCGCCGGGGTCTTCCCGGCGAGCGCGGGCGAGGCGACGGCGAGCAGGAGAGTGGCGAGCAACACCGGGCGTGTCGACATCGGACGGCCACCGTACCACGGCGCGCCCGGCGCGAAACGGGGGCGGCTACCACACCCGCGAACATCGCGCCTTGACTCGTCCCAGGCGAGTCCCCACGATCCTGCTCTTTCCCCACCCGCATCACGAGGTGACCCGTGAGGAAGTTCCTGATGGCGCTGGCGGTGTGCGCGGCCTGCCAACCTGGCGGTGAGCTGGCTTCGCCCGTCGAGGTCGGCGCCGCGTCCGAGCGCCTCGCGCCCCTCGACCTCTCCGTGGCCCGGCTCGGCGCCATCGAGGCGTGGCGGCGGGAGCCGACCGACGCCCGCGCCCTCACGGTGGCCGAGGCGTACTTCCCCGAATACGCCTCCGCGCCTGCGGCGGCCTGGCGCGACTTCGGCGCCGGCATGGCGGTGAAGCTCCCCTCGCGCGCGGGCGAGGCGCTCGAGCTCGAGAGCCTCGGGCAGACCTTCCGCGTCGTTCCCAGGAACGGGGCGCCGATGCCCCTCGCCGCGCCGGTGGGGGGGTGGAAGCTCGCCGGAGGCCAGAAGCACGCGCAGCGCCTCGAGCAGTACGCGGTGGTGGAGAGCGGCGGCCGCTTCGAGACCCGCTTCACCGTCGAGCTGCCGCCCCGCGTGAAGCGGGTGCGCGAGACGGCCAACGGCTACCTGGAGTTCCACACCGCCGAGGCGCCGGTGCTGCGCCTGCACACGCCCGAGCTGCGCGACGCCAAGGGCCTCTCGCGCACCGCCGCGATCTCTCTCGAGGGACTGGTGCCGGTGAGCGGCGGCGAGGCGGGTTGGTACGATGCGCCCGCGGGGAAGGTGGAGGTGTCCTTCGCCTTCGATCTCCAAGGGCTCGAAGGCCCGGTGGTGGTGGACCCGGGCTGGAGCGCCACCGTGGTCATGGGCTCGGCGCGCTACCGGCTGCAAGCCGTGCTGCTCGGGTCGGGCAAAGTGCTCGCCGTCGGCGGAAACGATCTGGCCGTCGGCTTCTCCGGCCAGAACACGGCGGAGCTGTTCGATCCCGCGACCTCGACCTGGACGGCCACGCCGTCGGTCGGCGCGAGCTTCGCCGGCGGTCACGCGGCCGTGCTGCTGCCCTCGGGCAAGGTGCTCGTCTCCGGCGGGTACACCTCCGCCGCAACGTCTCAGACGGCCAGCGCCCTCTACGATCCCGCTGGCGGCACGACGGGGAGCTGGACCGCGGGCCCGAACATGAAGGAGCGCCGCTTCGGCCACACCCTCACGCTCTCCGGAGGCAGGGTCTTCGTGATCGGTGGATCCGACGTCAACAGCTACTGCTGTCCAGGCCAGGCGGAGATCTACGACCCCGCGCTCAACACCTTCGTCTACAGCGGCAGTTGCACCAGCTGCGTCGGCACTTCCTATTCGGTTCGGTCGAGCTCGGACATGAGGTTCCCGCGCTACTACCACACCACCACCCCGCTGCCCTCGGGGAAGCTGTTGGTGGCGGGCGGCAAGGCCTTCGCCACCTCGACCAGCGTGTCCGACGTGGAGGTGTTCAACGCCCCCGGCCTCACGACGAGGAACTTCAGCAACCCGACCTTCTCCCTGCAGTTCCACGACTCCGCGGTCTCGACGGTGCTGCCCTCGGGGGAGCCGTTCGTCGTGGGGTCCAAGCAGAGCTTCTGCAGCCCCAGCCCCTGCCCGTACCCGAACGCGGTGGGCGAGTCCTACTCCGAGTCGTCCGTCTGGTGGACGGCGACGCCCGTGATGAATGCGTCCCGCTGGTTCCCCGGCGGCGGGATGATCGCCGGCTCCCAGTTCCTGGCGGTGGGCGGCGAGTCCACCGTCGATGGAGCGGGCGGCGTCTACCTGAACAGCACCGAAGTCTATCGGCCAGCTCAGGGCGCGTGGAGCTCGTTCAGGCCGCTCAACGTGGCGCGCTACGGCATGGCGATGGTCGTCTTCGCCAACGGCGGAGTGCTGGTCACGGGCGGCTCGACCGGACCGGGCGCCACCGCCTCGACCGAGCTCCTCGACGAGCCCAGCCTGCACCCGGTGGCGACGGCGCAGTCGCCGACCACCGCCGAGGACACCGCCAAGCCCCTCACGCTCTCGTTCACCGAGCTGTTCGGCACGGCCCGCTACACCGTGCTGACCCAGCCAGCCCACGGCACCGTCACCGCGCTCAACCTCAGCCCCTCGGGCGCGGTCACCTACACCCCGACCCCGGACTACGCCGGTGCCGACTCCTTCACCTTCCTGGTCAACGACTACGCGCTCGACTCGGTGGCCGCGACCGTCAGCCTGACGGTGACGCCGGTGAACGACCCGCCGGTGATGGCGGCGCTCGGCGCGACCTCGCTGGCCGAGGACACTCCGGGCACGGTCGCGCTCCTGGGTGTCGGCCCGGGCGGCGGGGCCGACGAGGCCACCCAGGTGGTCACGGTCACGGGCACCTCGTCGAACACGACCATCGTCTCCAACGCGGTGGTGACGGGCACCGGAGCGAGCCGGTCGCTCGCCTTCACGCCCGTGCTCAACGCCGTCGGCCCGGTGACGGTGACGGTCACCGAGAAGGACAACGGCGGCGTCGCGAACAACGGAGTGGACACCTCGACGCAGACCTTCACGCTCACGGTGAACCCGGTGAACGACGCCCCCATCTTCGACGCCGTCGCCGACACCTCGTGCCTCGAGGACACGACCCCCGTCGTCAACGTGGCCCACGTCGGCGCCGGTGGAGGCCCCGACGAGCTTCCCCAGGCGGTGACCGTGACCGCCACCTCCGGAGACCCGACCATCGTCTCCAACGCGGCCGTCGCCTTCGCCACCGACGCCGGGCGCACCCTCACCTTCACGCAGGTGCCCGACGCGGTGGGCCCGGTGACGGTCACCGTGACGGCCAAGGACAATGGCGGCGTCGCCTCGGGCGGCGTGGACACCACCTCCAAGACCTTCGTGCTCACCATGACCCCGGTGAACGACCCGCCCACCTTCAGCATGGACGCGTCGGTGACCATCCTCGAGGACACGCCGACCCCCATCACCGTCACCGGGGTCGGCCCAGGCGGAGGCGCCGACGAAGCGGTGCAGGACGTGACCCTGGTCGCGACCTCGCCGACGCCCGTCGTGATTCCCGACGGCGTGGTGACCGGCACCGGGGCGACCCGCACCATCCTCCTCTCGCCGCAGAAGGACGTCATTGGCAAGGTGACGATGACCGCCACCGCCAGCGACGACGGCGGCCTGGCCTACGGCGGCATCGACACCACCTCGAAGGACTTCGTGCTCACCATCGCCCCGGTGAACGACCCGCCCGTCATCGACCGCCAGCTCGACGGCGGGCTGCCCACCAGCCGCACCACCCCGCTCAGCCCGGGCACGATGAGCATCGACCTGACCGGCATTGGCCCCGGCGGCGGGCCCGACGAGCACCAGCAGACCGTCACTGTCGCGGCGACGGCCGACAACCCGGCGCTCGCCCCGGACCTCAACGTGCTCACCAGCCTGACCGACACCACGCGCAAGCTCCAGTACACCCCGCCCACCGGCGTGGCGGGCGTGCTCACCATCACCGTCACGCTCACCGACACCGGCGGCGTCGCGAACGGCGGCCAGAACACCACCGTGACCTCGATGCGACACACCATCCTCGCCACGCAAGATCACCCTCCCACGGTGACCGACCTGTCGAAGGACTCGCTCAAGGACGCGCCGGTGACCTTCACCCTCACCGGCACCGACATCGACAACGATCCGCTCACCTTCGCGATCCTCACGCCGCCCGCGCACGGGACCATCTCGGGCACGCTGCCCCAGGTCACCTACACCCCGACGGCGCGCTACGCCGGCGTCGACACGTTCACCTACCAGGCGACCGACCCGGCCGGCCTCACCTCGAACGTCGGCACCGTGACCTTCAACGTCACCGCCAACCAGGCGCCCACGGCCAAGAGCGCGAGCTACGCGTCTCCCAACGGCGACCCGGTGCTCATCACGCTCGAGGGCAACGACACCGACTCCACGACGCCGCTCACCTTCACCGTCGTCACCAGCCCCAGCGGAGGCGCCCTCACCGGGACGCCGCCGGCGCTGACCTACACGCCCAACGGCGACTTCGCCGGCAAGGACACGTTCACCTTCACCGCCAGCGACGGAGACCTGAGCTCGGCGCCGGCGACGATTCAGATCAACGTCACCCGCTCGACCAACCACGCCCCGGTCGCGCAGCCCGGCACCGCCACCTCCGTCGACGGCGCCACGGTGCCCATCGCGCTCCAGGCCGGCGACCTCGACAGCGACCCGCTGACCTACACCATCACCGCGCCGCCCCAGCACGGCCAGCTCGAGGGCACCGCGCCCCAGCTCTCGTACAGGCCGGAGGCCGACTTCGCCGGCACCGACACCTTCACCTGGGTGGTCAACGACGGCCACGTGGACTCGGCGCCGGCCCTCTTCTCCATCGAGGTCGTCCGCTCGCCCGGCTCGCTCAAGCCCAGGCCCCAGTACGGCTATGGCTGCAACTGCGACGCGACCGGCGGAGCGTCGTTCGCCTTCCTCGGGGTGGGCGTGCTCCTGCGCCTCGCCCGGCGGCGGCCGCGGGCGTAGGCGGGCGGCGCGGCTCAGCTGCGCGCCGCGCGGTCGAGCTGCTCGGGCGAGGGCTCGAAGAGCGTCTGTGTCACCGGCTGCCGCTCGCGCGCGACGAAGGGAAGCGTCACGTCGCAGTCGACGCGCAGGTTGCCGTTCGCGCGCACGGTGAAGAGCGCGAAGCTCCCGTTCATCACGTCCCAGAGGGACATCGCGTTCTCGAGCACGTCGCCCGCCGTCAAGGACCACGGCTCGCCGCGCGCGAGCTTCACGCGTCGCCCCGCCTCCGGCCCCTCACCCTGCACGTCGAGCGTCAGGTTCAGGCGCGGCGGCGGGAGGGCCGTGAGCCGCAGCGGCACGGTGATGCGCATCACCGCCCCCGGAGGCAGCCGGAAGGAGTGGCGATGCGGCCCCACCAGGCCGGTCACGTCGCCGCCCACCTCCACCACCAAGTCGCGGGCCACGTCGACGCAGCTCTGGGCGAGGACCACCACCCTCACCGCCTCGCCGGGCGCGCACCTCGAGCGCTCGGGGAAGGACACCACGAAGTGCACGTCGCGGCTCTCGAAGAGGTGCTCGCCGCCGCCGAAGTCGGAAAGGCCGGGCAACAGCTCCGCCGCGCGGGTGGCCCAGAGGAAGAGCGGAATGGCCCCGAGCGCCGCCGTCGCGCAGCCGACCTGGAAGGCGTGCCAGCCGGCGAAGAAGCCCGAGAAGCCGGGCAGCGTGCAGGTGATGAAGAGAGTGAACGCGATCAGCCGCAGCGCGCGCCGGGGGCCGTGGCGCAGCTCCACGAACACCAGCGCGACCAGCGGGAGGACCGCGGCGCCGGCGGTGAACGGTCCCCACTCCAGCGCGGCGCTCCAGCCGCCGAGGCCGGCGACGAGCGCCGCGGCGAGGAGGACGATGGCGATCCACCGCAGCGGCTTGCCCGGCGCGAGCGACAGAGCCTCCGCCGCGGCGTCCATCACCGGGTCGCCCGCGGACGGCTTGGGGCGGGGCCGTGGCGGCGGCGGCGCGGCGCGGAGCTCCGGGGCGTCCTTCAACAAGAGCTCCAGCGACTCACGATCGAGCCCCCGCGCCTTGAGCCGCTCGACGATGTCCGAGAACGGCGCTCCCTCGGCCCTCAGCCGCTGCACCAACGCCCACGGCGTCTCGTCGTCCCCGGACACGCAGCGCGAGCATAGCCGCCGGATGGGCGCTGGAGGTCTCGGGGTTTGCGCGCGGTCATGGCCACGCCCGCGGCCAAGGTGCTCCATGCGCGCGGAGGTCGTCATGCACGCACGCCTTTTCGCACTCGTCTCACTCGTCTCCGCCGCCGCCCTCGCCGCCCCGCACCCCGACGCCAAGGACTGCAAGGACAGCCCGCTGTTCACCCGCATGCCGGACAGCTACCTCTACAACTGCAAGACGAAGAGCTTCGACGCCTTCGAGTTCTTGACCGGCCCGAAGAAGACCGACCGGCAGAAGGTGGAGGGGCGCCTCGAGTCGCTCACCTACTACCCGGACCCGGCGGTGAAGGAGAAGCCGAGCGAGCTGCAGATCCTCCGCAACTTCGAGAACGCCATCACCAAGGCCGGCGGGAAGACCGTCTACAGCGAGAAGGCGCGCGCCACCTTCCTCCTCACCAAGGACGGCAAGGAGCTGTGGGTACACGTGTGGGGCGAGTTCACCGGCAAGTACGGCTTCACCACCGTGGAGCGCGAGGCGATGAAGCAGGACATCGTCGCCGACGCGGCCGCCTTCGCCGAGGGTCTCAAGGCCACCGGCCACGCCTCGGTGTACGGCATCCTCTTCGATACCGGGAAGGCGGAGGTGAAGCCCGAGTCGGGCAAGGCCCTCGAGGAGGTGGCGAAGCTGCTCAAAGGCGACGCGGCGCTCTCGCTCTTCGTGGTGGGCCACACCGACCTGGTGGGGAGCGCCGACTCGAACCTGAAGCTCTCGCGGGACCGGGCCGACGCCATCGTGCAGGAGCTGGTGAAGAAGCACGGCATCGCCGCGGCGCGCCTCGCCCCCTTCGGCGCCGGGCCCTACGCCCCGGTGGCCAGCAACGACACCGAGGACGGGCGCGCCAAGAACCGGCGGGTGGAGCTGGTGAAGCGGTAGCGGCTACGCCAACCCCGGCAGGTGAATCACGAAGGTGGCGCCCTTCCCCTCCTCGGTCTCCACCGCGATGGTGCCCTTGTGCGCCTCGATGATGCTCTTGGAGACGGACAGGCCCAGGCCCGTGCCCTTGCTGCCCGGCTTGGTGGTGAAGAAGGGCTTGAAGAGGTTCTGCCTCACCTCGGCGCTCATGCCCGGGCCGGTGTCGGCGACCTTCACCACCGCGCGGCCGTCGGGCAGCCGCTCGGTGGTCACCGTCACCACCTTCTTGGGCGAGCCGTCCATGGCCTGACCGGCGTTGATCATCAGGTTGAGCAGCACCTGCCGCAGCTGCGACGAGTTCCCCCGAATCCTCCCCGCCGCCACGTCGAGCGTGGTCTCCACCGCCACGCCGTCCATCTGCAAGCGGTGCCGGCAGAGCGTGAGCGTGGCCTTCACCACCTCGTTGAGCTCGAGGGTGTCCATCTCCACCTTCGGCGGCCGCGCGAACTCGAGCAGGTTCTGGAGGATCTTGTTCGCCCGCAGCGTGTCCTCCTCGATGAGCTGGAAGAACTCGTGCATCTCCTCGATGGAATTCGACTGCTGGCCGAGCTGCGCGAAGCCGACGATGCCCACCATCGGGTTCTTCACCTCGTGCGCCACCGAGGCCGACAGCTCGCCCACCGCCGAGAGCTTCTCCGACTGCACCAGCTGCGAGTGGGTGCGCTGCAGCTCGTCGCTGCGCCGCACCAGCTCGCGGCTCATCTCGTTGAAGGCGCCGCCCACCGCGCGAATCTCGCTCGGCCCGTCGACCGGCGCCTCCACGCCGTACTCACCCTGCGACACCCGGGCCATGGTCTTCTGGAGCGCCAGCAGCGGCGCCACCACCCGGCGCGCCACGAAGATGCCCAGCACCAGCGCCAGGAGCACCACGCCCGCGGCGAACAGAATCGAGCGCACCGACAGCTCGCGCGTCGCCTTGAAGACCTCGTCGCGGGGCACCTCCACCACCACCGCGCCCGGCGACTTGGTGAGCCGGGCCCACGCGCCCAGCACCGGCCCCTCCGGCGAGTCGAACTCCGCCGCGCCGCGCGCCACCTGGTCGTGGAGCGCCTTCTTCACCACCTCCTGCGCCGACACGTCCTGGTGGTTGATGACCTTCGCCGCGTCGGGGTGCGCGAGGGTCAGGCCCTGGCCGTCCACCAGCCGCACCCGGTAGAGCTGCCCCGTGGCCACCGGCCGCAGGAGCCACTCCGGCCGCACGTCCGCTGAGATGACCGCGTTCCCGTCGGCGGTGAGGGTGGAGACGCGCAAGAGCGCGAGGTCCGGCGCCAGGCTGGCGTTCTGGAGGAGGAAGCCCAGGCGCGCCACCGCCTGGTGCGGCACCGGCGTCCGCTTGCGCGCCTCGGCGAGATCGTCGGGCGAGATGTTCATCGCCTCCAGCCGCCGCGCGTCGACGTAGAGGTAGGCGCGCTCGAAGCCCTCGCCCGTCTTCTTCGACACCTCCAGCGAGAGCACGTCCTCGTCGGCGGTGAAGAGGCTCTTCGCCCGCCGCTCGGCGTCGCCCGGCGTGCTCTCGAACTCGTGCCCGAAGTAGCGCAGCTTCACCGCGAAGCCGTCGAGCGCCTCGTCGATCTGCGTGGCCACCGTGCCCGCGATGAGCGCGTCGGTCTCGTACACGCTCGCCGTCTTGTCGGCGGTGACGACCCGCGTGGCGAGCCACACGTAGACGCCCATCGCCGAGAGCAGGAGCGCTCCCACCAGCAGCGCGATCTGCGTGCGGAGGGAGAGGTGCATCGTCAGGGCTCGAGCACGTGGTACAGCGAAAAGGCGTAGCCGAAGGTCACCATCAGGCCCCCGGAGTTGAGCTTCATCAGCCTGGAGTCGATGGTGGAGTAGAGCCCCTGCACCTCCAGGGTGACGAGGCCCGAGCCCACCCGCCGCCCCACCGAGCCGCCCAACAGCACGCCCGGCGAGGCGGTGAGATCGCGCTCGCTGCCCACCGTGAGGCTGGCCACGGTGAGTGAGAAGCCGGCCGAGGCCTTCAGCTCGAAGCCGCCCAGCCACACCCGGAAGGCCCCCATCGCCTCCACCGGCACCAACAGCGCCGAGCCCGGCACCCTGGCAGTGCCGCTGGGCGCGTCGAAGGCGGCGCCGTAGGCGAGGGCCCGCAGCTCCACCGCCACGTGGCGCTGGAAGGCCGGCAGGTCGTAGCCGGCGTTCGCGCCCGCCACCAGGGAGGACACCGCGCCGAAGTTGAAGCCGAAGCCGCCCACCGCGCCCACCGAGAACGGCGGCGGGGTGGGCTCGGTGAGGAGCAGCTCGGTCTTGAAGTCCCGCTCGCGCACCACCAGCGTGGCGTCGCCCGAGTCCTTGGGAGACCAGGTGAAGTGCTGCCGCCCGCCCTCGCTGGTCACCTTCCCGATGCCGCCGGCCTTGCTCCAGAACTGCGGCCGCGCGCCCTCCACGGGGTTGCCGGCCTCGTCGAAGAGCACCACCTCCACGTCGAAGCCGGTCTGGTTGACCTTGGCCTTCTTCACCTTGGGCACGCCCACGTAGAAGGTGCGGGCCTCGCTGGCGAGGGAGTCGCGGTCGGCGGCGCCGATGGCCCGCACGCGCAGGTAGTGGGGCCCGTCCTTCACGCCGGCGAGGCGCTGGGTGAGCGAGGCGATGGGCGGGAACTCCACGCCGTCGAGCTCGAGCACGTACTTCTCGGCCTCCGGCACCTTGAACCAGCTCACCATGAAGGGCTGCTTGGAGAGCAGCGAGGCGCCGTCCTTCGGCTCGAAGAGCTCGGGCGTGGCCAGAGGCTCGACGGAGTGCACGTCGAACTCCCGCGGCTCCGAGGGCGGCGAGGCCTGGCCCTTGGCGTCGACGGCCATCACCCGCCAGAACCACGCCCCCGGTTCGAGGGGGACGGTCTTGAAGACGCCGGTGGTGGCGCTGCCGTGGGCGTCCACCGTCTTGAAGTCCTTCCGGGCGGAGACCTCCACCTTGTAGCTGGCCGCGCCCGGCGTCTCCTCCCAGTGCAGCTCGGCGCTGCGGCCGAGCACCGCCTCACCCTTGACGTTGGGCGAAGCGAAGCGCGAGCGGAGCTTCTGCTCCGGGCTCCACTCGCCGGGGCGGTTCTGCGCGTCGAGGCCCGCCACCCGGAAGTGGTAGTCGCCCGAGGCCGGGGTCTTGAACGAGAGCTGGGCCTGCGCCGGCGCCGGCAGGGTGACGTGCTCGCCGCCCTCCACCCACGCCTCCACCAGGTAGCTCGCCGCGCAGTCGCTGGGCGCCCAGGAGAGCGTCGCGCTGCCGCCGGGCGTCGAGTCGCCGCTGGGCTTGAGCTTGGGCGGCGCCACCTTGACGTGCAGCGTGCGCACCGGGCTCTTCTCGGTGAGCTTGTCGCGCAGGTCGAGCCCGATGAGGCGCCAGTACCAGGTGCCGGCGTCGAGGGGCGCGGTGAAGGTGCCGGACTTCGAGCGCAGCTCCTTGATGGAAGCGAAGTCCTTGGTGCCGGAGATCTGCAGCACGTACTCCTTCACCATGGTGGAGGGCTCGGCGACGAAGCTGACCGGGCTCCCGCAGGGCCACACCGCCGAGTCGTCGGGCGACCTGGCCGAGGCGGCGCCGGCCTCCACCGCCACCGCCTTGGGCGCGCTCCACTCGCTCGCCCGCCCCTCGCCGTCGATGCTGCGCACGCGCCAGTAGTGGGTGGCCTTGGGCAGTTGCTCCCACTTGTAGCCGGCGGTGGTGGTGCGGGTCTGCAGCACCACCTCGACGAAGGCGTTGTCCTTGGCGATCTGCAGCTCGTAGGCGGAGGCGCCGGGCACGTCGCGCCAGCGCAGGGCGACGCGCGCCTGCTCCGCGAGGGCCGCGGCGGAGGCGAAGCACAGGAGGACTGCGACGGGGGCACTACGGCGCAATTTCCACCTCGGGGTTCAAGAGCTCGGGCGCCTGGGGCAGCGCCTTTCGAATCAGCCGGAACTTGGTCGGTTCCGAGGGCAGGCCTTCGCCCACCGCGCCGTCCACCGCCGTCACCCGCCAGAACCACGCCCCCTCGGCGAGCTTGGGCGTCCACTTGAGCTGGGAGCCGGCCACCACCTCCTGGGCCACCACCGGCTCGAAGCCGCGGGAGGAGGAGACCTCGAAGCGGAAGCGCGTCACCCCCACCAGGGGCGTCCAGCCGAAGAGCACGGAGGTGCCCTCGGGGGCCAGCACCACCTCGCCCTCCTTGGGCGTCATCGCCTGGGGCGGCGCCTCGTCGACCAGCGAGAAGCGGCGCGACTCCGACACCGGCTGCCCGGCCTCGTCGACCACCCGCCACCAGGTCACGCCCACCGAGGGGTGCTCCAGGCGGGCGGCGTTGGCCTCCAGCGGCAGGCTCTCCACCACGAAGGCGAAGAGGCGATCCTTGGCCAGCTCCACCTTGGCCCTTGGCGGCACCTTCCCGTCCACGCTCAGGTGCAAAGGCTCCGGGGTCGGGCTGGCGCGACGGCGGTCGTTGGCGGGCGGAGAGAGCAGGGTCACCGGCCAGGCGGGCAAGCTCGCCACGCCCTCCTTCAGACCGGCCTGGGCGCGCTCGCCCTGCTGGACCATGCGGGTGCCCTTCTCGGACTTCAGCTGCGCCTCGCCCTTGGTGACCGCGACGCCCAGCGCCTCGCCGGTGAGCTCCACGTGGGCCTCGGCCTTGGGAGCCAGCGCGGCGGAGCCCTGGGAGGTGACCAGCACCAGGCTGGCCTCGCCGGCGGTGCCCGACAGCGAGCCCTGCTTGAGGGTCACCTCGCGGGCGCCCGCGCGCGGGGCCTCGATGACCACCAGCGACTTCTCGTCGAGCTCGAGCTGGGTGCCGTCGGCGAAGGAGACCCGGGCGGCGCCGCCGGGGGCCACGAAGACGGTGTCCTTGTCGCGCAGGTCGTCGCCGCGGGTGAGCGCGCGCCAGCCGAGCCGCTGCGAGGGCCGCACCTGCACCGCGCCCTCGGCGGCGCTGAGCCTGGCCACCACCGCGGTCTTCACCGCGGGGCCCTGGGGCAGCTCCCAGGCCAGCGCGGCCCAGAGGAAGAGCACCGCGAAGCCCATGGCGGTGACCGCGAGGAGCGTGTCCCCCAGACGCCCGGCGACCGTCACGGCATGCGCTCCGCGAGCCTCACGCGGGAGCTCCCTTGGCGGCGCGAATGGCCCCCTCGCAGTGCTCGAGGATGTCGTGCACGCCGAAGGGCTTGGAGACGTAGGCGAAGACGCCCAGCTCCTGTGCCTGGTCGCGGGTCTCGGGAGTGGGGAAGCCGGTGATGAGAATGGCGCGCAGGTTGGGCTGCGAGACGCGGGCCTTCTTCAAGACCTCGAGCCCGTCGGCGCCGGGCAGGTTCTTGTCGGTGATGAGGAGGTCGTAGGGCCCCTCGGCCAGCTTGATGAGCCCCTGCTCGGCGGAGTCCACCACGGTGACCGAGTGCCCGGCGCGGGTGAGCAGGCGCTCGAGCAACAGGCGCGCGCTGCGGTCGTCGTCGATGACCAGGATGCGGCCAGGGACCTTGCTGGTGGACAGGGTCATCGGGCCCGGAGTCTATTCGACGACTCCCGGGTACGCGACTATGCAGCGCGCCCTCTGGAGCCCCGATGGACGACTTCGAGACGATTCTGGAGGCGGCGGCCAAGGCCCTGGCGAAGAAGGACCCGATCCTCGGCGCCCACATCGCCAGGGTGGGCCCCTGCACGGTGGCCCGCGCCAGGCGCTTCAAGCCCTTCGAGGCGCTGGCCGTCTCCATCCTCCACCAGCAGCTCAACGGCAAGGCCGCGGCCACCATCGTGAACCGGGTGAAGGCCAAGGTCGGGAAGGGGCGCCTGCCCACCCCAGCGCAAATGGCCAGGGCGCGGGTCTCGACGCTCCGGGCCTGCGGCGTGTCGGCGGCCAAGGCGCTGGCGCTCAAGGACCTGGCGGTGAAGACGCTCGACGGCACGGTGCCCAGCGCCCGCGAGCTCCAAAGGCTCGACGACGAGGCCATCGTGGAGCGGGTGACGCAGGTGCGTGGCATCGGCCGTTGGACGGTGCAGATGATGCTGATGTTCCGGCTGGGGCGGCTGGACGTGATGCCGGTGGACGACTTCGGGGTGAGGAAAGGCCACGCCCTGCTCTACGGCCACCCGGAGCACTTCAAGCCCAAGGCGCTCCTCGCCGCGTCGGAGGTGTGGAAGCCCTACCGCAGCGTGGCCGCGTGGTACTTCTGGCGGGTGCTCGACACCTGACCTCGAGCCGGCGACGGTGCGTCGAGGGCTGGGTTGAAGTACGGCGAGCGGAATGTCGACGTCAGGCGCTGAACACTTGGTCTTCTCTGGAACCATCGAAGTGCTCTTCCGCGAAGTGCTCGCGGACCGGGTGACGGACGCGGTGGCCGACCGGCTGCGGGCCGTCGGCCTCGACCTCTCCCGCAAGCTCGACCCCGCGTACCCGCTTCGCGTCTTCGATGACGCGCTGGAGATCGCCGCGGTGCACGGCATGCCCGAGCTGGAGCCGTCGAGCGCCCTCTTCCGCATCGGGCAGCTCCAGGTCGAGGCCTTCCGCCGCACGATCGTCGGCAGGGCCACCTTCCAGTTCCTCAAGCTCTTGTCGAAGCGGCGCTTCGTCGAGCGCCTGGCGAGGAGCTTCCGGCAGGCCAACAACTACGTCGAGACGCGGATGGAGGAGGTCGACCCGCTGACGTATCGCGTCTGGTTCAACGACGTGGGCCGCTTCCCCGAGGTGTTCCAGGGAATCCTCGCGGCCGGCGCCGAGGCGGCGGGCTACCCCTGCACGGTGACGGTGCAAGGGCGAGAAGGCGCCGCGTGCTGGTACGAGCTCCGGTTCCGCCCGTGAGGGCCGCCGTGGGCCGGCGAGAAACGCTGCCTGGGGCGTCGGCACCAGCGTGGCTCCCCTGCGCCATGTCGGCGCCGCCCGGCCTGACCGCACGGTCCAGTTGGAGGTGACGGCGCTCGTCGCCTCGTCGATGGCGTCGCTGTTGGCCGACGAGGTCACCCCCGCGTCGCTGCGCGACGTGCAGCCGAAGTAGGCCTTCTTCGTTCCCGAGTTGAAAGCGAGCGAGGTCGGGAAGCCCGGCAGGGGCACCGCGGCCATGACCGTCAGCTCGACCCCGACGGCGAGAGCTCGAAGCGCGCCACCACGCCGTGCGGAAACTCGAGGCGATCGCCGGGGAGCAGCACCGCGTGATCGACGCTGACCCCGTTGATGCGCACCACGTGCTCGTCGCCCGGCGTGCCGAGCACCCACCGGCCCTGCGAGGCGCGCACGTAGGGCACCTCGGGGCGAGGCTCGGGCCGGGGCAGGAGGCGCCACGGCCAATCGGTGGGGCGCCGCGGCCGCTCGAAGACCAGCCCTTGGCGCACCAGGGTGCGGTTCCCGACCCGGCCGGCGAGCGGGGGCGGCGCGGCTTCCACGACCAGCTCGGCGACGGGGCGGAAGTGAAACAGCGGCCCTGGCCCGAGCCTGGGGAGCTGCTGGCGCCAGCGCTCGGAGGCCTTGGCCACCAGCGCCGTGAGCTCCTCGGTGGGCGCGAGGTGGTAGCCGAGCACCAGGCGCTCGAGGGTGGCGCCGACGGCCGACCGGGAGAGGAGACGCACCGCGCGATCGAGGCCGTCCTCGAGCTGCTCCGCGGTCAAGGGGCGCATCGCCCGCTGCGCCAGCGCCGGAAAGTCGAGCACCAGCTCGCGCAGGGAGAACGCCGCGCGCAGGGAGCAGAGCTGGGCGAGCAGGTGCGTCCAGTGGTGCGAGGCGCCGTCGGCGCGCAGAGACGCGGCGCGCAGGTAGCCGTCCCTCCAGTCGAGGTGGAGCGCGCCGCCCACCACGTCCGGCCAGAGCCCCTCGTAGAGCCCACTCCCGCGCTTGGGGGCGCGCCGGCCGCGCTGCGCGACGTGCGCGCCGAGCGGATCGCCGCGCTCCAGGAGCCAATCGGCGTACACCAGCCGCGCCTCGGACGTCTCCGGGCCGTCGCGCACCAGCGCCTCCAGCTCGGGCTCGCGGGCGTCGTGCCCGTCCAGGAAGACGAAGAGAGCCACCCCCGCGTTCACCACGTCGCCGGCCGAGAGCGAACGCAGCTCGAAGAGCGGGGCGCCGTTGAGCGTGGGCAGCATCGTCGAGTCGGGGTTGAGGGTGACCTTCAGCCGGCGGCCCCGGCGAAGGAAGCGGGCCGCGCCCTCGACGCGCTCGGCCGGGAGCCCCTCCACCGGCCACTCCTCCACCTTCGCCGTCTCGACGTCGATGCGCTTGAGGCGCGGCCTGCCTTTCTGGTGCGTGCTGGCGTCGGCTCCGGCCACGGCGGGCGAGCGTAGCGTCGAAGGGGAGCGGCGAGGCACCGTTCTGGCTGTACCCAAAAGACCGCCGAGCTCGCCGTCGCGGTCCTCTGGTGGAGAGGGAGGATCTCCACTTCGCGCCGCCGAGTCGGGTCACTCCGGGTCGACGGCGAGGACACCGCCGGAGAGCCAATCCTCTCGGTGAGATTCCCCACGGTGATTGCTGGCGCCGCTTGGCGCTTCCCTTTCCTTCGCGGCTGTGGCCAGGGAAGAGCATGCAGACGCCCGCTCCCATCGAGTCCATCACGCCCCTCATCGGCCGCACCCCGCTGATTCGAGTGCACCAGTTCGACACCGGTCCGTGCGAGCTGTACCTCAAGCTCGAGAACCAGAACCCGGGCGGCTCCATCAAGGACCGCATCGGCGTGTCGATGGTGGACGCGGCAGAGCGCGCGGGGCTTCTGGTCCCCGGCAAGCAGACCGCCATCGTGGAGGCCACCGCGGGCAACACCGGGCTGGGCCTGGCCCTGGTGGCGGCGCAGCGCGGCTACCAGCTCACCCTGGTCATCCCCGACAAGATGAGCCAGGAGAAGATCTTCCACGTCAAGGCGCTGGGCGCGAAGGTGGTGATGACCCGCTCGGACGTGGGCAAGGGGCACCCGGAGTACTACGTCGACAAGGCGGCCCGCATCGCGCGCGAGACCGGCGCCTACTTCATCAACCAGTTCGAGAACCCCGCCAACCCGGCGGCGCACGAGCTGACCACCGGACCGGAGCTGTTGGAGCAGCTCGGTGGCAAGCTCGACGCGGTGGTGGTGGGCGTGGGCTCGGGCGGCACCCTCACCGGCCTGAGCCGCTACTTCGCCCGCGCGGCGCCGCAGGTGGAGCTGGTGCTGGCCGACCCGGTGGGCTCGGCGCTGGCCGGCTACGTCCGCGACGGGAAGCCCGGCCCCAGCGGCGCCTACCTGGTGGAGGGCATCGGCCAGGACTCGGTGCCCCCCATCTGCGACCTCTCGCGGACCAAGCGGGCCTACTCCATTCCCGACGTGGAGGCCTTCGCCACCTTGCGGGAGCTCCTGCTCAAGGAGGGCATCTTCGCCGGCTCTTCTTCGGGCACTCTCTTGTCGGCGGCGCTGCGCTACTGCCGCGAGCAGACCACGCCCCGGCGGGTGGTCACCTTCGTCTGCGACACGGGCGGCAAGTACCTCTCCAAGGCGTACAACGAGTACTGGCTGGCGGATCAGGGCCTGGTGCCCAAGGTGGCCCACGGCGACCTGCGCGACCTCATCGGGCGCATGGTGGAGGCGGGCAACGTGGTGAGCGTCGCCCCCGAGGACACCCTGGCCATGGCCCTGGCGCGGCTCAAGCTCGCCGACGTCTCTCAGCTCCCGGTGCTCGAGGGAGGGCGGCTGGTGGGCCTCATCGACGAGTCCGACCTGCTCATGGCCGCCTCCGCCGACGAGGCCGCCTTCAAGCGCCCGGTGCGCGAGGTGATGACCTCTCGCCTGGAGACGGTGCAGGTGAAGACGCCGGTGCGCGAGCTGTTGCCCATCTTCGAGCGCGGCCTGGTGGCGCTGGTGATGGACCAGGAGCGCTTCCTGGGGCTGGTGACGCGCATCGACCTGCTCAACTGGCTCCGCCGGCGGCTCAACACCTGAGCCTTCAGGTTCGCGGCGGGGAGAGGTCGTGGCGTGGCGAGCGCCGCGGGGGGAGGTCTCGGAGCTGAGCGGCCAAGCGTGCCAGCGCGCGGGAGAGGTGCCAGAACGCGCCTCTCGATGAGCACCCGGTCCGCCGCCCTCCCCCTGGTCTGCCTGTTGGCCTCCGCCTGCACCTGCCGCGAGCCCGCCCGCCCCGAGCCCGCGCGCGACGCCGGCCCGCTGGTCGTGCCCGGCCTCCGCACGCCCGAGGAGTGGGCGGCGATGGAGGAGGTGAGCGTCCGCTCCGTGGTGAAGCTGGACTGCGACGCCAGCGACGGCGGCACCTGGACTCACGCCTTCGTCGCCTCGCCCCGCGCCCGCTCGCTCGCCTACCGGTACGAGTGCACCGGCGGCGTCCTCACCGTGACGCTCCTGGACGGCGGAGCGCCGCCGCCCTCCCCTTCAGTCTCACAAGAGCAGGAGCGGCGCTGGGCGCTCGGCCACCAGTGGACCCAGTGGCAGAAGGCGTGCGCCTCGTCGCGGGAGCTGCCCTCGAAGGAGCTCTTCGGTTGCCGCTTCACCTGCTCCGGCGGGACCCCGGACCTGGACTCGGTGACGCCGAAGAGCTGTGAGCTCGCGGCGATGCTCGGGAACGGGGCTTTGGAGCACCCGGCGCACTGAGGGCACGGCCGGACACCTCCCGTCCCCCGAGGGAGTCCGGCCAGCGCGGACGTCCCCGCCTCTCGCCCGAGCTGGCCGTTCGGACCTGGAAAGCGCGCCGCGAAGCGTGAGCGAAGACCGCCTGGACGATCGCTCGGTCGTCCCCGCGCCCTGCGCGCGAGTGGTCGTCGGCTTGCAGCGGATGGCGCTCGTGATGCGAGCGCACCATCGGAGCGAGGACTCGACCCGGGACGTCGCGCTTCTCCGCGCGGCGCCGAGCGCGAAACCGCTGCGTCCGCGAGCCGCGCGCGAGCACGAAACGAGGAGGCGCTGGCGATGAAGCCTCTGGCCCACGGCTCCGGCGAGGGGAGCGCCGGCAGAGGACACCGCCCCAGGGCGCCGGCCCACCCCCGGCCGGGCAGGCGCGTCGAGCGGGACGTTCGCCTCGAGGAACGGCTCCGTTCGCTCCGCGACGGGCTCCGGGCCGCGAGGCTCGGCGACTTCTCGGCTCGCCTCCCTGGAGCCGGTGGCGACGACGTCGTGCTGGGGGAGGTCGAGCTCGCGTTCAACGCCTTGCTCGACCGGAACGAGGCGCTGACCCGAGAGCTCGATCGCGTCGCCCGCTCGGTCGGGGCCCAGGGCGACCTCGGGGGGCGCGCGAGCCTCGGGCCCGTGGGCGGAGGCTGGGCGTCCGCGATCGACTCGGTCAACGCCCTGGTGGAGAACGTCACCCGGCCGACGCTCGAGGCCACGCGCGTCTTGGGCGCCGTCGCCGGCGGCGACCTCTCGCAGACCATGTCGCTCACGCTCGACGGGCAGCCGCTACGCGGCGGGCTGGTGGCGCTCGGCAACACCGTCAACGGCGTGGTGGGCCGCCTGCACGCGGTCTCGTCGTCGGTGTCGCGCATCGTTCGCGAGGTGGGCGCAGAGGGCAAGCTCGGGGGAAAGGCGAGCGTCGAGGACCTCGCGGGGACGTGGAGGGAGCTCGTCGACGACGTGAACCTCCTCGCCACCAACCTGACCGACCAGGTGCGCAACATCGCCCAGGTCTCCACCGCCATCGCGCGGGGCGACCTCTCGCAGAAGATCACCGTGGAGACCCGGGGAGAGATCCGCGAGCTCACCAACGCGATCAACTCGACCGTCGACCAGCTGCGCTCCTTCTCCGCCGAGGTCATTCGCGTGGCGCGCGAGGTCGGCACCGAGGGCCAGCTCGGGGCCCAGGCCGACGTCCGCGGCGTCTCGGGCGTGTGGCAGGAGCTCACCGACAGCGTGAACCGCCTGGCCGGGAACCTGACCTCCCAGGTGCGGAACATCGCGGCGATCTCCACCGCCATCGCCAACGGAGATCTCTCCCGGAAGATCACCGTCGAGGCCAAGGGCGAGATCCTCGAGCTCAAGAACACCGTCAACGTGATGGTCGATCAGCTGCGCTCGTTCGCCGCCGAGGTGACCCGCGTCGCTCGGGAGGTGAGCACCGAGGGGAACCTCGGCGCCCAGGCCGACGTCCAGGGCGTCTCGGGCACCTGGAAGGACCTGACCGACAACGTCAACCTGCTCGCCGGCAACCTCACCAACCAGGTCCGGAACATCGCCCTGGTCACCACCGCGATCGCCAACGGCGATCTCTCCAAGAAGATCACGGTCGAGGCCAAGGGCGAGATCCTCGAGCTCAAGAACACCATCAACACCACGGTCGATCGCCTGCAGACCTTCGCCGCCGAGGTCACGCGCGTGGCCAAGGAGGTCGGCACCGAGGGCGAGCTGGGTGGTCAGGCCGACGTCAAGGGCGTGTCGGGCACCTGGAAGGACCTCACCGACAACGTCAACGTCATGGCCTCGAACCTCACTGGCCAGGTGCGCGGCATCGCCAAGGTGGTGACCGCCGTCGCCAACGGAGACCTCTCTCAGAAGTTCGTGGTCGAAGCCAAGGGGGAGATCGCCGAGCTCGCCGACACCATCAACAACATGACCGACTCGCTGCGCACCTTCGCCGACCAGGTGACCACGGTGGCGAGGGAGGTCGGCATCGAAGGCAAGCTCGGCGGGCAGGCGCGCGTCCCCAGCGTCTCCGGCACCTGGCGAGAGCTCACCGACAACGTGAACCTCCTGGCGGGTAACCTCACCAACCAGGTGCGCAACATCGCGCTGGTCACCACCGCCGTGGCCAACGGAGACCTCTCCCAGAAGATCACCGTCGAGGCCAAGGGTGAAATCCTCGAGCTGAAGAACACCGTCAACGTGATGGTCGACACGCTCCGAACCTTCGCCTCCGAGGTGACCCGCATCGCCAAGGAGGTCGGCACCGAAGGGAAGCTCGGGGCCCAGGCGGACATCAAGGGCGTCGCCGGCACCTGGAAGGACCTCACCGACAACGTGAACCTCCTCGCCGGCAACCTGACCAACCAGGTGCGCAACATCGCCCTGGTCACCACCGCGGTGGCCAACGGCGACCTCTCGCAGAAGATCACCGTCGAGGCGAGGGGCGAGGTGCTCGAGCTCAAGAACACGGTCAACACCATGGTCGAGCAGCTCAGGGGGTTCGCCGCCGAGGTCACCCGCGTCGCCCGGGAGGTCGGCACCGAGGGCAAGCTCGGCGGCCAGGCCGACGTGAAGGGCGTGTCGGGCACCTGGAAGGATCTCACCGACAACGTGAACCTGATGGCCTCGAACCTCACCGGCCAGGTGCGCGGCATCGCCCGGGTCGTCACCGCCGTCGCCAACGGCGATCTGTCGAAGAAGTTCGTGGTCGAGGCCAAAGGAGAGATCGCCGCGCTCGCCGACACCATCAACAGCATGACCGACTCGCTGCGCACGTTCGCCGATCAGGTCTCGACGGTCGCCCGCGAGGTCGGCATCGAGGGCAAGCTGGGCGGCCAGGCCAAGGTCCCGGGCGTCGCGGGGACCTGGAGAGAGCTCACCGACAACGTGAACCTCCTCGCCGGCAACCTCACCAACCAGGTGCGCAACATCGCCCTGGTCACCACCGCGGTGGCCAACGGCGATCTCTCCCAGAAGATCACGGTCGACGCCCGGGGCGAGGTGCTGGAGCTCAAGAACACCATCAACACGATGGTGGTGCAGCTGACGACGTTCGCTCGCGAGGTGATTCGGGTCGCCCGCGAGGTCGGCACCGAGGGAAAGCTCGGTGGCCAGGCGCAGGTGCCCGGCGTGGGAGGCACCTGGCAGGAGCTCACCGAGAGCGTGAACCTGATGGCCGGCAACCTGACCAACCAGGTCCGCGGCATCGCCAAGGTCGTCACGGCGGTGGCCACCGGCGACCTGGGTCAGAAGCTGGTGCTCGAGGTCCGGGGGGAGATCGCCTCGCTCGCCGACACCATCAACGACATGACCGACACCCTGCGCACGTTCGCCGATCAGGTGACCACCGTCGCGCGCGAGGTCGGCATGGAGGGCAAGCTCGGCGGCCAGGCGCGCGTGCCGGGCGCCGCGGGCACGTGGAAGGACCTGACCGACAGCGTCAACATGCTCGCCGGCAACCTCACCAACCAGGTGCGCAACATCGCCCTGGTCACCACCGCCGTCGCCAACGGCGATCTCTCCCAGAAGATCACCGTCGAGGCCGAGGGAGAGATCCTCCAGCTCAAGGACACCATCAACGCCATGGTGGAGCAGCTGCGCACCTTCGCCGCCGAGGTCACCCGGGTGGCGCGCGAGGTGGGCACCGACGGGCAGCTCGGCGGTCAGGCCCGGGTCCCCGGTGTCTCCGGCACGTGGAAGGACCTCACCGACAACGTGAACCTGATGGCCTCGAACCTGACGGACCAGGTCCGCGGCATCAGCAAGATCGTCACCGCCGTCGCCAACGGAGAGCTGACCCGGAAGCTGCAGCTGGTCGCCAAGGGCGAGATCGCAACGCTCGCGGAGACCATCAACAACATGACCGACACGCTGCGCACCTTCGCCGAGCAGGTGACCACCGTCGCGCGCGAGGTGGGCATCGAGGGGAAGCTCGGCGGCCAAGCCAAGGTGCCCGGGGCGGCCGGGACGTGGCGGCACCTCACCGACAACGTGAACCAGCTGGCCGCCAACCTCACCACCCAGGTCCGGGCCATCTTCGAGGTGGCGACGGCGGTGATTCAAGGCGACCTGACCCGCACCATCACCGTGGAGGCCCGCGGCGAGGTCCTCGGGCTCAAGGACACCATCAACCAGATGATCACCAACCTCCGGGACACGACCCGCACCAACAAGGAGCAGGACTGGCTGAAGTCGAACCTGGCCAAGTTCTTCGGAGTGATGCAGGGACAGCGCAACCTGCAGGCGCTCACCGATCAGATCATGTCCGAGCTGACGCCGGTGGTGGGGGCGCAGCACGGCGCCTTCTACCTGGCGGAGCAGAGCGGCGACCAGACGACCTACGCCCTGACCAGCACCTATGCCTTCCTGAAGCGCAAGCACCTCGCGAACCGGTTCGCGCTGGGAGAGGGTCTCATCGGGCAGTGCGCCCGGGAACGCAAGCCCATCATCGTCACCGATCTCCCGGAGGACTACGTCCAGATCGGCTCCGGCCTGGGCGAGTCGCGGCCCCGAAGCATCGCCGTCTACCCCGTCTTCTTCGAAGACCAGGTCAAGGGCGTCATCGAGCTCGGGGCCTTCCGTGACTTCACGCCGGTGCAACTCGCGTTCCTCGAGCAGCTGATGCTCTCCATCGGGCTCGCCATCAACCTGATCGGCACCAGCATGAGGACGGAGCAGCTGCTGCAGCAGCTGCAGGGCTCGAACGTGGAGCTCGACAAGCGGCGGGCCGAGCTGGAGCACCGGGCCGCGCTCCTGGAGGCGCGCAACCGCGAGATCGCCCTCGCCAGCGCGTCTCTCGAGGCCAAGAGCGAGGAGCTCGCCCGGGTCTCTCAGTACAAGTCACAGTTCCTGACCAACATGTCTCACGAGATCCGCACGCCGCTCAACAGCATGATGATCCTGGCGCAGATGCTCGCGGCGAACGAGGAGAAGACCCTCTTGCCCAAGCAGCTGGAGTGGGCGACGACGATTCACTCCGCGGGCCGCGACCTCCTCGCGCTGATCAACCAGATCCTCGACCTGTCGAAGGTGGAGGCGGGCCGCATCGAGACGCACCTGCAGCCCTATCCGCTCCAGGAGGTGCAGGACTTCGTGGAGCGGACCTTCCGGCCGGTCGCGCTCCAGAAGGGTCTGGAGTTCTCCGTCGAGCTCGGGCCGGAAGCGCCCGGCGACCTGGTCACCGATCGCCAGCTTCTGGATCAGATCCTCAAGAACCTCCTCGCGAACGCGTTCAAGTTCACCGAGCGCGGGCGAGTCGGCTTGCGCATTCGCCGGGCGCCCCCCGATCGAACGTACGGCACCGAGGCGCTCCAGCGCGCCCCCGGCGTGCTCCTGTTCGAGGTGTCGGACACGGGCATCGGCATTCCTCGCGAGCAGCACCGGCGCATCTTCGAGGCCTTCCAGCAGGCCGACTCGTCCATCACGCGGAAGTACGGCGGCACCGGACTCGGGCTCACCATCAGCCGCGAGTACGCCCAGGTGCTCGGCGGAGAGGTCACCCTCACCAGCACTCCCGGCCAGGGGAGCGTGTTCACCCTGGCCCTGCCGACGCTGCGACCGGGCCGGGGCGAGGCGAAGCCGCCGCCCTCGCTCCCTTCGGGGAAGGAGCCGCTGGCGGGGACGGCGCCTCGCCACCCGCTCACGCCGGAGGAGCTCGCCGGGGTCGCCGGCCGGAAGGTGCTGGTGGTCGAGGACGACCCGAGGAACCTCTACGCCACCACCGCGCTGCTCGAGCGGCACCGCATGACGGTCATCCCGGCCTCCAACGCGAAGGAGGCGTTCGGGAAGCTCGCCCAGCACCCCGACGTCGACGTGGTGTTGATGGACGTGATGATGCCCGAGATCGACGGCTACCAGGCGACCCGGGAGATCCACGCGAGGAAGGAGTTCGCCGACCTGCCGATCATCGCGTTCACGGCCAAGGCGAGCCCGTCCGACCAGGCGCTGACGCTGGCGGCGGGGTGCAGCGACTACGTCAGCAAGCCGGCGGAGACCGCGCAGCTGCTGTCGGTCATTCTCAAGCACCTGCGCGCCAGGGCCGGCCATGGACCCGCATGAAGCCCCGGCCGAGCGCCTCCGGGTGAGCGTGCTGGTGGTCGATGACCACCCCGACAACCGGGCGGCGCTGAAGAGCATCCTCTCCTCGGACGAGTACCGCCTCGAGGAGGCGGGCTCGGGGCCGGAGGCGCTGCGGAGGCTCCTCGAGGAGACGTTCGCCGTCCTCCTCGTCGACGTGGTGATGCCGGGCATGTCCGGCCTGGAGCTCGCCGACGCGATTCGGGCTCGCGAGCGCACCTCGACCGTCCCGATTCTGTTCCTCACCGCCCACGACGCCGAGGCGGAGCTGATCGAGCGGGCCTACCGGACGGGGGCGGTGGACTTCCTCGTCAAGCCGCTCGTCCCGGAGATCGTCCGCGCGAAGGTCGCGGTCTTCGCGGAGCTCTATCGGCAGCGCCGACGAATCGAGCAGCAGGCGGCGCTCCTGCTCGAGCGGCGGGAGAAGGAGGGCGAGCTGCGGCTCCTCGAGCTGCGCCTGGCGAGCGAACGGCGCTACCGCGCGCTGGCCGAGGCCGTCCCGCACATCGTGTGGACGGCGGACGCGCGGGGCGCGATCGACTACTTCAACCAGCGATGGTTCGAGTACACGGGCCTGTCGCGCTCGGAGGCGGCCGGGACGTGGCTGGGGGCGGTCCACCCGGCGGAGCTGGAGGGCTGCCGGCGGGAGTGGGAGGGCGCGCTCGCGTCCGGCCGGGGGCTGCAGATCGAGGCGCGGCTGAGGCGGGGGAAGGGAGAGGAGTACCGCTGGCACCTCTGCCGGGCGCTGCCCGAGCTGGGCGTGGAGGGCCAGCCGATCTCATGGCTGGGGACGTTCACCGACATCGAAGATCAGAAGCGGGCGGAGCTGGAGCGCGAGGTCCTCTACCGGGAGGCGGTGGACGCGGTCCGCGCCCGGGACGAGTTCCTCTCCATCGCGTCACACGAGCTGAGGACGCCGCTCCAGACGCTCAAGCTCCAGCTCGAGCTCTTGCTCCGCGCGCCGAAGAAGGACCCCTTGGCGGTGCTCACGCCCGAGCAGCTGAAGACGAGGCTGGAGACGGCGTCGAGGCAGATCGATCGCCTCTCGCGCCTCATCTCGGAGCTGATGGACATCTCGAGGATCGCCGAGGGGCGTCTCAAGCTCGAGTTCGAGGAGGTCGAGTTCGCGGCGCTGGTGCGGGACATCGGGGAGCGTCTGGCCGAGGACGCCGCGCGGGCGCGCGCTCCGCTCCGAGTGAACGCTGGCACGCCCGTCGTCGGTCGGTGGGATCGGAGCCGCCTGGAGCAGATCGTCACCAACCTGATCACCAACGCCATCAAGTTCGGGGCCGGCAAGCCCATCGAGCTGAAAGTCGAGGAGAGCCCCCAGGGCGCGCGGCTGATCATCAGCGATCAGGGCATCGGCATCTCGGCGGAGGACATCGAGCGCATCTTCAGCCGCTACGAGCAGGCGATCTCACCGCGCGCCTATGGCGGCATGGGGCTGGGCCTCTACATCGTCCGGCAGATCGTCCAGGCGCACGGGGGCACGATTCACGTCGAGAGCCAGCCGGGCGCGGGTTCGACGTTCATCGTCGAGCTCCCGCGCGAGCCGCCCTCGGCGCTGACCGGCGAGGACCTCGAGAGCGAGCGCGGAGGCGAGGCGCCCCGCAGCCACTGACTACGGCGTCGCAGGGGCGGTCAGCCCCGCGGCTTCACGTCGATGTTCCCGGTGCGGGGATCGAAGAAGAGCTGCCACTTCTTGCCGTCGGTGCCGGTGAAGAAGGCGAGCGAGTCGGTGTTGGACCGCGCCTCGCCGATGAGGAACTTGAGGTAGCTCTTGTCCTGGGCGTGAAGGGCCTTGAGCGCCGCGATGCCTGTTGCGTCTCCGGTCAGTTCCACGGTCGGATCCTCGGGGCCACGAGCCGTACGCTGGGTGCGGCGCGGGAGAGTACGCAACCCTCCCCGGCCCGTCGAGCAACTCAGGAGCCCGCGTGCGCTGGGGCTGTATCGCCCGAGGGGCCGCGATCGCGTGGGGCGGCGGGCGTCCCCAGCGGCTTCTGGTCTTCGCGCACGCCCCTGGCGAAGACCTCGTAGACGGCCTGCGCGTGCTCGGCGGCGGTCTCCAGCTTCCAGGCCTGGGTGTCGATGGGCTCGAGCACCTCGATGTCCAGGTCCATCGGCGTGTAGTCCAGCAGGCGGCCCTTCTGCCAGTTCCGGTGCGCGCCGTGGACGATGACCGGCACCACCTTCATCTGGGCCTGAATCGCGAGGTGCACGAAGCCCTTCTTGAAGGGCTGCAGGCGGCCGTCCCTGGAGCGGGTGCCCTCGGGGAGAATCCACACTCCGAGCCGGTTCTCGCGCACGAAGTTCGCCGCGTTCGTGAGCGTCTGCACCGCCTTCTCGTGGTTGCCGCGGTCGAGGAGCAGGTGCCCGGACAGCACCGCCAGCCAGCCGAAGAAGGGGATCTTCGCCATCTCCTTCTTCATCACCCCGCACGCGCCAAAGGGGCAGAGCCAGATGCCGAGGAAGACGTCGAGCGTCGAGGCGTGGTTCGCGACGAAGATGGCCGGGTTCGAGCCCTGCAGCCGCTCGCGGTGCGAGAGGTGCGGCGTCACCCCGGCGAGCCAGATGATGGTGCGCCCGAGGATCTTCCCGTAGCCGTTGTTGATGCGCACCCGCGCCACCCGCCAGGGCAGGAAGAGGATGGAGAGCGAGATGAAGAAGAGCGAGACGACGGCCAGGATGAGACCGCCGAGGAGGAAGCGCAGGATCGACACGCCGAGGACCTTGGCATGAATCGCGTCATGCGTGCGTCACGGCGCCTCGGGGCCGGGCGAGCCTTCAGAAGAGGAAGCGCAGGTCGAACGCGGGGGAAAAGGCGAGGCCGGCGTTGAAGCTCTGCGCGGTCTGGTTCGGCGGCGGGTCGAGCCCCTCCACGCTGGTGTTGCTCGACGCCCACGACTGCGTCACGCGCGCGACCTGGAGCGACAGCCTCAGCGACAGGCCCGGAGTGAAGAAGTGCTCCGCGGTGAGCCCCAGGGCCCCGACGACGCTGTTGGCCCCGCTGGTGGTGGTGGTCTTCCGCGGTGCCAGCCCGGTGGTGGGATCCGGCTCGAAGTCGTGGACGGACTTGGAGACTGCGCGCGCCGCGCCGAGGTCCGCGTAGGCCCCGACCTCCACGAGGGCGCCAGGGTTGAAGGCCTGCCGGCAGCCGACCGAGAGCCCGCCCCGCCAGCCCGACGTGGTGAACGAGCTGAACGGCGTGATGGCGACGACGCTCCCGCTGTTTCCGACGGAGAAGTCGCTCGAGGTGGAGAGCGCGAGGCGAGCGGTGAGCCAGGTGCCCTCCGCGACGCGGCGCTCGACGGTGAAGCCCAGGGGCACCGTGGCCGCTGGCGGCGAGAGGGTCGAGCTCCAGCCGGCGATGACGAAGGGGGTCGCTTCGCCGACGAACATGACTCCGCCGGCGACGGACCAGCGGGCCTCGTCGCGCGGCGAAGAGGCCGGCCCGCTCGCCGCGTTCGCCACGGGAGGCGTCGGTGCCGGCGCCTCGGCCCACGCGCTCCCGCCGAGCGCCGCCGTGGCGAGGAGGACCCCCGCCCGAACCAAAGTCCACCGATCACTCCGCCTCGCCAACCCGTCGTGCATGTCGTTCTCCCCGAGCCCCAGACGTCCTGGTGGTCCCAGCGAGCGACGGTGCCATCGCTTCGCTTCGGACGCCACCGCTGCGTGGGGCTTCGAACGAGCGACCGCGCCGGACATTCCCGGCGCGCTCATGGCGGTCATCACTTGGAGGTCGACGCACCGCTCGGCGTCCCTCGACCGGCTCAGTTGCAGCGATCGGTGGCGAAGGTGCAGGTGCCGGTGGTGCAGGTGCGGCCCGCGCAGCAGCGCTGGCTCACGCTGCCGCACGCCTCGCAGGTGTTGGTGCCGAAGCCGCAGACCGATGCCGCGCCGCAGTAGCGGTTGCCGTTGGTGTCGCAGCACCGCTGCCCCACGCCGCCGCAGGCGACGCACCGCCCGCCGCTGGCGATGGTGAAGGGCGACGTGCAGGCGACTCCGTTGGGACACACCGGCTCGCCCAGCCTGCCGCAGCCGCCGCTCTGGCAGCCGCCGCTGGCGCAGGTGCCCGACCCTCCCGAGCAGGCGCCGCCGTTGGCGATGCACACGTTGTTGTTCAGGTCGCAGCAGCCACCCGCGCTGCACGACGAGCCGTTGCAGCAGGGCTGGCTCGGTCCGCCGCAGGCGTTGCACTGCCCGTTGGCGTCGCACGAGAGGCCGGAGCTGGTGCAGTACTGCGGTCCGAAGTTGCCGCCGCAGCAGGTGTTGCCCGCGCCTCCGCAGTTGGCGCACTCGGGCGGGGCCCCGCCTCCGAACGACGCGCAGGTGCCCGCGCCTCCCCCGCAGGTGGTGGCCGTGGCGACACACGACGAGCCGTTGCAGCAGCCCGCGGTGCAGGTGGCGTTGGCGCAGCAGGCCTGCCCGTTGCCGCCGCAGGCGACGAAGGTGCCCTGGCCGTTGCAGACCATGCCGGCGAGGCCGTTCTCGCCCGCGGGGACGCAGAGCCCGGTGGTGGTGTTGAGGCAGGCGCCGCCCAGGCACGGCGTCGCCGTCGCGCAGCCCGGCTGGTACGGGCCGCCGCACGGGCCGCAGGTCCCGCCGCTGCACGCCAGCGTGGCGCCGTTGCAGGTGCTGCCGGCGCAGCAGGGCTGCCCGGCGCCGCCGCACCCGGCGCACTGGTTGGTGGCGAGGCACAGATCGCCCGCCTTGCAGGCGGCGCCGACCGCGAGGCAGGTGTTGGTGCCGCCGACGTCGCAACAGCCGGAGGTGCAGTTGCTGCCCGCGCAGCACGCCTGCCCGACGCCGCCGCAGAGCGCGCAGCTGCCGCCGGTGCAGGCGGTGCCCGCGCCGCAGGTCCCGCCAGAGCAGCACGGCTGGGTGGCGCCTCCGCAGCTCGCGCACAGGCCGCCCGAGCACACGGTGCTCGAGGCGAGGCAGGTCTGGTTGGCGCAGCAGGCCTGGCCGCCGCTGCCGCAGGGCGCGCAGGTGGTCCCGCCGACGCAGGTGGTGGAGGGCGCGGTGCAGGTGGGGCCGGCGCAGCACGTCTGGCCGGCGCTGCCGCAGCTCCCGCAGCTGCCGTTGGAGCAGGTGCCGCCGAGGGGGCAGGTGTTCCCGGCGGAGACGCAGGCGTTGTTCACGCAGCACCCACCCGAGGCGCAGGTGTTCCCCGCGCAGCAGACGGCCCCGGGCCCGCCGCAGGGCTGGCAGAGGCCCACGCCGGCGCCCGTGCAGAGGGCGGCGCTGCCGTTGCAGACCCGGCCGGCGCAGCACGCCTGCCCTGGGTCGCCGCAGAGGGTGCACAGCCCGCCGCGGCACCCGGCGCCGGCGGTGGTGCAGGTGCCGCCGGC